>JAGZLR010000093.1 GCA_018364635.1 Clostridiales bacterium
GAAATATGGCATCAAGCAAGAAATACTTAGAGTTTATTTTAGGACAACTATCCGAGCTAGAAGAAATTACTTATCGAGCTATGATGGGAGAATTTATTATTTATTATTGTGGCAAGATGGTAGGCGGTATCTATGATGATAGATTACTTGTTAAGCCAGTGAAATCAGCAATTAGTTATGTGTCGACAGTTACGTATGAATTACCCTACGAGGGAGCAAAAGAAATGTTGTTGGTCGATGAAGTAGATAGTAAGGAATTTTTGACAGACTTGTTTCGTGCTATGTACGATGAATTACCAGCCCCAAAGTCCAAAAAGAAAAAACAGGAAACTTCCAGTACAGAGAAATAAGTAGTGCTTATTCTTCCGCTTCTTGTTTCTATGGAAATATCCTAATTTCCAGGGTATAAAACGACCTTGGGATATTTAGGAGAAGAAGGAGGGCATCCTTTGCTAAGGAGAAAGATATAAAAGATAAAAATGGGGAAAGGAACAATTTATGTTTGGATTTAAAAAGAAAGAACAAAAACCATTATGGATTATGGGAAAAGAGGTAATGGAGATCATCCGATCGGATTATGATGGAGGAATGTCTTTTACCCTGATAGAATTTCATTATCAGGAAGGGGTATATCTTATGGGGTCCTGTGTGGTTCCTCCGGAAGCAGAAGAGCGAAAAGAAAATATTTCCTTTGTATTTCAGGATCAGGTATTCGAGGAGTTTGAGGAGTTTCAGTCGAATGCCTGTATCAACGGCATCAGAATTTCTGAACTGGAAGAACCTATAGAGATTGTCCGGGCAGGAATCATTGGGAATAACACTATGTTGAAAACACCTTGGGGAGAAACAAGACTTGCTGAAAAAGCACTGTCATAACAGCGGTATATAAAGCAGGAAAAAAGAAAAATGCAAGGAGGAAAACGGGAATTGCAGATTAAAATGCCGGGTTGCATTTTTTATCCCTGGGGAAAAGAATTTCTTGTCTTAAAAAATGACAAATATGGAAATTTTTTCTTTTATTAGGCGTATTTCTAATTAAGGAAAGTTGATATAGAATAAAAAAACAACAAGGGTGATGAAAATGAAGAAAAACACAATTTTAATTTTGATTGCAATTGCAGCAATATTGGCATTGGTTTTACCTAAGCCAGCAGGAACGGTTATTCCGCTTATAATCTTGATTCCTGCGTTTATATATTTAATAACTGATATAATAAAGAATGGATATAAAGACAAAAAGTAAAAATCCGGTAATATGAAGTTGAGTTATTATTAGGAGTGTTTATTTTTTCACTGGCTTTCTTAGGGATTGCAAATGATCCAGACGGTACGTTAGACGCTGCTCCGGGGGCAGATATGATTTCTGCACCGATTGAACTATTTACAAATATGGCATATTTGATTTTTACGGGAGTTATGCTATCCACATTTATTGTAAGTGCATATAAAAATAAGACGATGAATTTGATGTTTTCATATCCGATTAAAAGACAGGAAATTCCCCATTTTCGATGATATTAACTATAATTTCTTTCTGCTTTGCGTTCTTTTCAATTTATAATGTGGAATTGAAAGATATATAATAGGATTAACTTAGGGAGAAATGTATATGTCATTAAATTTAAGACATCCATATACAAAGGTACGAATTCAGAAGGCATCAGAAACTATTCAGGTAGCACGTAAAGAAAAATTGGATAGTTTATAAGACACGATTTAAGCGAAAAAGCCTCATGACCATGAGGAAAAATAAAAGCAAAAAGTATTCTGTGATAAAGTATAAAGGCTTAGAAGAGAAAATGTCTCTTCTAGGCTTTTTTTAGTAAGAAAGTAGTTTGGACATATGTTTTTGAAACGACAATAAGTATAGTAAAATTTGCACCGGAAGGGACTGGGTATCGTGCAAAAACAAGGTTTGCCCGCTTTTTTAATCTACCGGAACTCATTTCTTTATTTAAGGAGAGCGCTGATATCCAGACTTCGGATATGTTGAATTTACCTGTGCCGGAAGCTGAGTATATCAATGATGAAAAGATTATCTGGAAAAGGATGGCGGGGTATATGATGATCCAGAGTTTACGATTGAAGAAGCGGCAGGAGACTTATTGGCGGAAGAGGGAATTTCTATCCACGATTGTAAAGTTATGGATTATGAGGAACTTATGGAATGTGTAGAGAATGCCGAAAAGGAACAACAGGCAGAGCCTTCACTGACTTATTATGTGGCAGAATGTATGGAATTTTCTGTCTTAGGGGAATATCATGCGGATTTAACGATTGATGAAGCCTTTGACATTTATAAACGGATTCCATCTGATCGCATGAACGGTGGAAAAGGAATTGGGATTTGCTTGCAGGAGGACAGCCTGTATGCCGGAGAATATCCATTGATGCGCAGTGATCAGATTGATATGGAAACATTGGAGGGGATTCCTTATATGAAGAATCACCCATTGGTACAGCAGGCAGTAAAAGAAATGGAACAACGAGGCGTTAAGCTGTGGTATCCGATCAAAGAAGCACAAGCCGAAAAGGGGATGGAGCAGAGACAGGAACAGCCGCAAAGAGAAAGTAAGAAAGAGTCTGTTTTAAAAGCGTTGAAAGAAAGACAGGAAAGATTAAAGGCACAGCAGACAGAACCGAAACGCCCAGAACGATCCCAGAGCAAAAAGAAGGGGGATATGGAATTATGAGTAAGATTGTATTTGAAAATGATGAATTATTGGTCATGGCAATGTTTGACGGGGGAACCCAAAGGAGAACGATGGATCAGATTGAGGAGATTCTTCCTCATGTGCAGGATGATGACGAGGTATTTCCGCTTGCAATCAATACACTAAACAAGCTGAAGCAGATTTCAGAAGCAGAATACCTTAGTCTGGACTTGGAGAGTTATAAACAGGAACCGGAGGAGAGCGTATGATACGAAACCACTATGCAATTTATCAGTTGAAAAGAGGGGCGGAGACGAAACATCTTTGTTTCCGTCCCTATCAGGAGTTAAAAGAGAAGAAGATTGCTGTCCGGGCAGAAAACTATGAACAGGTATTTCACACAGGAATCTTGCCGGGAGATACTGCGGAAACAATCTGGAGACGTTTTTTGCGACAGCCGCCTAAAACTTTTCGAGGATATCATTCCCTTAGCACCAGTGATGTGATCGTAATAAATAAAGAGGGGGCAATCACTTCATTTTATGTGGATAGTAAGCGGTTGGTGGAAGTGCCGGATTTTATCCGCCTGAATGGTTCCAGTACCTTGATTTCTATGGATACTGTGGACTATCAGGTGGAGGGGGTGAAAGGAAACTGGCTGGCAATCGACGAGACGAAAGTAGAAGGCAACGTGTTTTTTCTTATGCAGAGTGAGCAGTATGGAGCAGATGCCGCTTATATTGTAGTGAAGGATAGCGGAGAATTGGTTGTCCGGGAGAGCAGCGGGTTTGATGATAAGACGCTAGAACAGATACAGAGGTATCTTCATCCAACAAAGCAGATAGAGATCATAACAAAATCGGAAAAACCACAACTTGAGAACTGGCAGAAAGCACAGGAAAATGGGGAGTATCTGCGAAGTGCGTAAATCACAGAAGAACAGAATTACAATATGATTGATGGTCTGATGAATAATAAAGCTCCGAAAAAGAAGAAAGAGAGGACTTCCGTATTGAAAAAACTGCGGGAGAAGCAGGCTGCGATTGCAATGCGAAGTGGGAAACAGCCACAGGAACAGATGATGGATATGGAGCGTAGAAAACAATAAAAGCAAGGAGGATGGTTACTTTATATAGTGCCATCTTCCTTGCTTTTATTTTGTTAAGCGATACCGGGTAATGTTTTTCCAGTTTTCAGGGAATCCCATTTTTCCCAGTAAATCAGTATGTTCTATGTGGATCAGTTTCTCTGATACATCATCTATTGACTTTGCCAGACGTTTTTTGAAAAGACGGAAATCTTTGTCGGGCAGTAAATATCGAAAAGCAATGACAACTGCAAATAAATCATTTTTTCCGTATTGATACTGGCTTCCCTGCATAGGGATAGATAGTTTACGATGCAGTGGTAAATCAGAAATCGTATCTTGTGTGCGATAGGTAAAGAGCCGTTCGCTGTGGGCGCATACATTTCTGAATTTTGTAAGTACAGATAGAAATTGCTCCATCTGTTTTTGGTTGATGATTCCAAAATTTTTACAGATTTTTGACTGTAACGATTGAGGAAAAACCTTATACATCTTAGAAAGATTACCAAACGTGAGGACAGAAACTAAAACCCAAAGGGGGATGTTTCCATACGTGTTCCTCTGGTAATTGATAAATTCATAATCGGTAGTATTCGCTGCATACTTTAGGGTGGAAATCAATCGAGCTACTACTTTTTGATTGCGTCGGTTCGTATTATAGTTTGAACTATCCAGATAGGCGTCCTGTGATTCCCCATACTTTTCTGTAAAATAATAGGACATAAGCGAACGGAGGTTACGTTCGATCTAGAGTAAATATTTAAAAAATAAATCTCGTAAATCAGAGTCAAATTCATATAAGGCAACAATTTCCTCGAATGTTGTTCCTATTTTATATGTTTTGGTAAACGGAACTCGGAATAAGTGCTTGTACCCACCAATCAAAGGGAAATATCCGATTTGCTTGAGCATGGCTTCTGCATAAGCTCGATCAGATATGATGATTCCTTTGTCCTCTAAATGTTGTATTTGCTGCTCAAAGCTGGCAAATGTTTTTTTCGTCATAGTATTCACCTCTATATAGCAAAAGAGGGAGAGACCCGCAGGCTCTCCCCCGGTTACGGGCTTCGCAAGTTTCCGCAACACGATCACTGAACCTAATATAACAAACCAATGTAAAAATGTCAACTGTTTCCGAAGGAATCTTCCACAGGAGATTTACAAAGGGTTATAAGGTTCTAGGGTAGTATATGTATTGACTGGGTAAATAATACATCAGAGAAATGAATGAAGGGCACTATAAGTATAAAAAAATAGCGTTCTATTAGGCTGTGGAGGTAGAAAATTTCTTCCATTCTTTATTCTGATGAAGTATAATATTAAAAACAAATCCAAATTTATAAAGGTGGAAAATGATAAGTATGGAACAAGAAATGAAATGGAAGAAAATAATGAAAAGTTGCATGGACAATGTTAAAATGCATTTTGCTGATATAGACAAAAGCATTGATTTCGGAGCATACATTCAGCCAGAAAATTATTTTGTATCCTATATTTTTCGCACAAACGCAAAATTAAAAGCTACACGACAAAGCGGACTTACTGAAAGAATAAATTTATATCACAAAGAACAGTTGAAAAAACTTAATTATCCAATTCAAGGAATAAAAGATTGTGATTTTGCCTCGCAAGAAGAATGTGATGAAAAATATAGTGGAAATTGGTATTACTATTATAAATAACACAGAAAAAATACCATTCAAACAATTTTTAGTTTATAAAATTGTGTTAAATCATAAAATCACAATGTTAGGAGGAATCTTATTATGGATTTAATGCAAATAAAAATAGCAAAAGATGAGCAAATTGTATCATACATTAAACTCATCAGAGAATATGATAAATCCATGTCTATGAGCCATATAAAACATAAAATAGAGTC
>JAGZLR010000094.1 GCA_018364635.1 Clostridiales bacterium
CATTTCCTTTTGTACAATATCTGTTGTCTCCCCTACGCCTCTTAAAAACAACTCTGTATGCTCAAAAATAGGCGTGCGGATTTCCTCAATTCCAAATGCCTTACATATCGATCGCATTTTATCCTCAAGAAGATGCCATTGATTCATCTCCGAACCAAAAATGTCCTTCGTTCCCCTTGGCGCCTGCGTTAGCATATCCATTCCTCCCACACTATGATTTTAGTTTTCCTCCTGAAAAGATTGACTGCCGCCAAGCCCATTGACTTTTCGCAGAATCATTTCATCAATTCGATTGATATAATCGTCTACACTTTTTACGTTAAAAATCCGCTCAATTCGATTGGTATTCTGATCTACAATCTTAGATGCTCCACCAGATCCAGCGGCATAAATCGTTTGGCGTTCCTCCATAATCTCTACGTTGTAGATGCCTTCTTTCCCCTCTTTGCAGTACCCAATGTTCTCAAAACTTCCCAACATATTTTTCTGACGATACATGTAATAAGGGATCATCTGCATCCTTTCCGCACTTTGATGGGACAGCCGCAGCATTTTCTCCATCTCCTCTGCGCCTGTAAGGTCATAAGCACCTAAGGTTTCCTTTAACCTAGACGCTCTCTTTATGGCCAGCGTATGTACCGTTAAGTTTTCCGGCGAAAGTTTTTCAATCTCATGAAGGGTGACCGCCACATCCTCTGTGGTCTCTTCCGGCAGCCCTAAAATAATATCCATATTGATATTGTCATGTCCTGCTTCTCTCGCCAGATGAAAGGCACGCATCGTGTCCTCAACGGTATGTTTTCTTCCAATGATATCCAACGTTTTTTGATTCATTGTCTGCGGATTGATAGAAATGCGGCTGACGCCATATTCCTTTAATAGTCTCAGCTTTTCCGCCGTCACCGTGTCCGGCCGCCCCGCTTCCACTGTGTATTCTGCCAAAGAAGCAGTATCAAATGTTTGGCTGACTTTCTCCATCAGCCATTGAAACTGTTCTTCATTCAAAGACGTAGGCGTGCCCCCGCCGATATAAATAGTCTGTAGCTTCTTTCCAACAATCACACGTTTCAAGTAATCCAGCTCTTTGCCCAACGCCTGTAAGTAGGCCCACACTTTCGTTTCATATTGGCCAAGAGAATAGGATGGAAAAGAGCAGTACAGACATCTTGTGGGACAAAAAGGAATGCCAATATAAATGCTTGCAGAGTTTCTTCGGTCCGCAAGCATAATCTTTCTTTCTGCCAACGCCACCTGAACAGCAAGGTCAGCCTTTTGGCCGGAAACCAAAAACTTTTGCATCAATTCCTCTCTTGCCTCAGTCTCTGTCATGCCCAAATCTATATATTCGTTAATCCTTTTTGCCGGTCGAATTCCTGTTAAAAATCCCCATGGGCACACATAACCTGTCAGTTGAGACAGCATCCGATACACAGCCTCTTTCAGTCGTCTTTTTTGCTCCTTTTCCGAGGCAGAAGAAGACAACGGGATGGTATACTCCCCTTTTTTATGGCCTTGCTCGTAATACTCCCCCTTGACAACATCCTTTTCCAGTAGACTTACCACCGTTTTCCCCTCAGTGGAAATTTCCTCTGACGGATAATAGTGGAGGTTTGGGAAAAAAATTTGAATGCAAGTTTGTATATCATGGGCATAGGCATGCCCGCGCAAAACATACGTAATCATATCCATCCCCGCTTATGAACAAAATGGATTGTTCTCTTTTTCATAACCGACTGTCGTTGCCGGACCGTGGCCGGTCAAAACCTTTGTTTCCGCCGGCAGCGTTAAAATCTTTTCTCTAAGACTTTGCACTAAAAGCTGCTGATTTTTTCTAGGATTCGGCTGTTCTCCGCTGCGAATAGGAAAGTCTGTCCTGCCGATAGACTCTAAAAATAAAGAGTCCCCTGCAAATAAAATTCCTGCTTCCTCGTCATAAAAACACATGCCGCCAATGGTATGTCCTGGTGTTGCGATCGCCCGCAGAGATCTTTTTGCAAAAGAAAAAACTTCTCCATCCTGCAACAAAATATCCGGCACAACCGGCTGTCTTATCCCAAACATATCATTAAAATTCAGCACTTTATCAGATAGTGTCTCTGCTTCTTCCTTCCCGCAGACAATAGGACAGTGATACTGCGCTTTCACAGCCTCCGCCCCTTTGGTGTGGTCGCCATGCCCGTGGGTCAAAAAAACGGCAGCGATTTTCAAATCGTTTTCCTCCACAAACTGGAAAATCCGACTCTCCTCCCCGCCTGGATCAACGACAATGCCTTCTTTCAGCGTTTCATCATAATAAATATATATATTTTCACCCATATCAGGCGTCACAATTTGGTATAGCTTCATTTTCCTATCTCCTTAAAATAACTTATCGCTGTCCAACAAAAGTGTGACAGGTCCGTCATTGCACAATTCAACTTTCATGTCAGCCCGAAAAATGCCAAACTGTACCTTTTTGATTGGAAGAACTTTTGCCATTTCCTCCATTTGGGCAAAAATTCCTCTCGCCTCTTCTGGCGAAGCGCCAGCCGAATACCCAGGCCGGCGACCCTTTCTCGCATCGCCGTAGATGGTGAAATTAGGCACTACCAAAAGTTCGCCGCCTATCTCCTGGAGAGAAAGGTTCATTTTGCCGTTTTCATCCTCAAAAATTCTCAAATGAATGACTTTATCCAGCATATCCTGGATAGTCTTTTTGTCATCTCCTGACTGAATTCCCACCAGAATCAAAATTCCACGGTCAATTTCTCCTGCGACTTGCTGGTCTACGGAGACTTTTGCCCAATTTACCCTCTGCAAAACAATTCTCATGCGCTCCTCCTGTTATCCTGTGACACGCTCGATGTTATCCACGCCCTTGATTCCTTTGAGCAAAACACAAACTTTTTCCAACTGTTCTTTGCTTTTCACCTCAATGGTCAAATCAAAAAGGCTCACCAGATCTTTTGTGGTCTTGCCATTGACATTTTTAAGAAAAATCTTTTCATTGGCAAGTACCCTTGTAATATCCATAATCAAGTTCATTCGCTCGCTGCCCGTAATACGGATTTCTGCCAAGTAAGAGGAATTTGGCGCAACAACTGCACTTAAATCCCATTCCGCTTCCAAAAGCCTGTGCCGCTCTTCCTCACTTAAGTGGAGGATATTGATGCAGTCTGTTCGATGGATGGTAACGCCTCTGCCACGGGTGACAAAACCAATAATCTCATCCCCCGGCACTGGATTACAGCAGCCGGAAAAATGGACCGCCACATCACCAATCCCTTTGACAATAACACCGCTTCTATTTTTGCTGCGGCGTTCTTTTTCCGCAGACTTTTCTTTTAGTTTCTTTAAAATTTCCTCTGCGGTCTCATGTTTTTTCTGATCTTTTTTGTATTCCTCAATGAGCCGATTGATGACCTGCCCTTCTTTGACGCCGCCATGTCCTACAGCAGCGCACAGAGCATCCCAGTTTTTAAATCCAAACTTATTGAGGACAAGACTCACCCAGTCTGCATTGTCAAAGTCAGAAATTTTATATCCTTTTTTCTCCGCATCCTTCTCTAACAGTTCTTTGCCGCGAATAATATTTTCTTCCTTGAATTCTTTTTTAAACCAAGAATTGATCTTTGTTTTTGCCTGACTGCTTTTCACCAGAGAAAGCCAATCACGGCTAGGGCCTTTGGAATTTTGTGACGTTAAAATTTCCACTCTGTCGCCGTTTTGTATTTTATAGTCGAAGGTGACAATTTTATTGTTCACTCTTGCGCCAACCATTTTATTGCCAATGGCTGTATGGATCATATAAGCAAAATCAATCGGCACCGCTCCCTTTGGCAGACTAATGACATCGCCTTGGGGCGTAAAGGCGTACACCTGATCTGTATAAATATTTAAATCCAGCTTCAGTGTATCCATAAACTCTTTATTGTCAGACATATCCCTCTGCCATTCCAGAATTTGTCTCAGCCATGTAAGTTTTGCTTCCTCTTGATTGACATTATTGTCCGTAATGCCTTCCTTATATTTCCAGTGGGCAGCAATACCATACTCTGCCGTCCGATGCATTTCCCATGTGCGGATTTGTATTTCAAAAGGTTCCCCTTCCGGACCAATTAAAGTATTATGCAAAGACTGATACATATTCGGCTTTGGCATAGCAATATAGTCCTTAAACCGTCCTGGCATCGGCTTATACATATCATGCACAATGCCCAAAACCGCATAACAGTCTCGCACGCTGTCCACAATAGCACGCACGGCAAAAAGATCATAGATTTGGTCCAACGTCTTATTTTGATTCACCATTTTTTTATAGATGCTGAAAAAATGCTTGCTGCGGCCAAAAACTTTTCCCTTAATCCCTGTTTCGTCCATTTTTGCCTGAACGTCTGCCACAATTCTCTGGACATAAGCTTCCCGTTCCGCTTTTTTTCTCTCTATCTTTTCTTTGAGATCATGGTAGGCTTCTGGATTTAAGTATTTAAAGCAGAGATCTTCCATCTCTGTCCTGATTTTTGATATACCAAGCCTATGGGCTAACGGCGCATAGATATCCATTGTTTCCTGAGATTTTTCTCTCTGTTTCGCCTCAGTCATATAGTTTAGCGTCCGCATATTATGAAGCCGGTCCGCAAGCTTAATCAAAATGACGCGGATATCTTTTGCCATAGCCATAAACATTTTACGGTAATTTTCCGCCTGCTGTTCTTCTTTGGTAGAATAGGACAGTTTTCCCAGTTTTGTTACACCATCAACTAAAATAGCAACTTCCTCGCCAAACATATTTTTGATATCATCATAAGTATATGGCGTATCCTCAATGGTATCATGCAAAAGACCTGCCTCTATAGACTCCTGATCCAGCTCCAGCTCTGCCAAAATGTATGCTACTTTCAAAGGGTGAATAATATAAGGCTCCCCTGATTTTCTTTTCTGATCTTTATGGGCATCTACAGCCAATTGATATGCTTTTTCTACCATAGAAAAATCATTGGAAGGATGGTATGTTTTTATTTTTTCTATCAATTCTTGATATAATTTGTCTTCCACTGCCATAGAATCACCCTTCTAAGATTAAGTATAAAATTAAGAAATAATAACATTTATTATAGTAATTTCAAAAGATATTTTCAATATACATTCTTATATATTTTAATGATTCTGAAACATTTTTTTAAAAGTTTTGACTAAATTTATTCCAGATCCAAAAAATACTCATCAGGTGACTCTTTTTTTTGGGAAATGTCATATTTTACAGATAAAATTCTTCGGACAGAATCGTCAATTCTATCCTCTGTAATTTCCCCGTTTTCTATCGCTTTTTTTAACGCTAATTTCGTTATGCCTACATCCTGGGGCATTAACAAAATATCCACCCCTGCCAACACAGCTTGTTTGGCCACAAACTCTGGTTCATAATATTGACTGATCGCGCCCATGTTCAGCGCATCTGTAATGACAATTCCTTCAAATCCAAGCTTTTCTCGCAGCTGTCCTGTAATTATCTCTTCCGACAAGGAAGCCGGCAGATCTTCTTCTGTCGCCTTGGGCGTTTTTATATGGGCTGTCATAACAATCTGAGCCCCTGCATCAATCCCCATCTGAAAGGGCACAAACTCTACC
>JAGZLR010000019.1 GCA_018364635.1 Clostridiales bacterium
TAGGAGAGTTGTTGCGGGCTGGGGTGAGATGCTTTCAATATGAAAGAGGATTTATCCATGCCAAATCTATGGTAATTGACGGTACAGCTGCATCTGTAGGATCTGCTAATATGGATGTGAGAAGTTTTGCGTTGAATTTTGAGATCAATGGTTTTATTTATGATCATAAATTAGCAATGGAATTGGAAGACGATTTTTGTGAGGATATGAAATATTGTGAAGAATTGACATTGGAATGGTATCAAAAACGTCCACTCGGTTTTCGGTTCCGTGAGGCTGTTTCCCGACTGATTTCGCCGATTCTTTGATGAATAGAGCAGTATGTAGATCAATAAAGAGTAAAGGAGAAAAGAAATAATGGCAGAGTTAAGTTTAGCAAAACGTATGTCCAGATTAGGTTCAGAATCCGCTTTTGCAGTACTAAAGCGGGCAACGGATCTGGAGAAGAAAGGAAAAGAAGTAATTCATTTGGAAATTGGGCAACCAGATTTTAAGACACCACGACATATTATTGATGCAGCATATCAAGCAATGTTAAATGGACATACTGGTTATACTACAACGCAGGGATATCTTGAAGCAAGAGAAGCGATTGCAAAATTTTATAGGGAAAAAAAGAAAATTGCAGCTAATGCAGATGAGGTTGTTATTGTTCCTGGAGGCAAGCCAATTATGTTTTATGTTATGCTTGCTCTTATTGAGGAGGGAGACGAAGTTATTTGTCCAAATCCAGGATTTCCAATTTACGAATCTTGTATACGTTTTGCAGGCGGAATCCCAGTTCCTATGCCAATTCTACAGGAGAATGAATTTAAAGTCGATATAGAGGGATTAAAGAAACTTCTGACAGACAGGACAAAACTGATTATCATAAATAGTCCTGCTAATCCAACTGGTGGTGTATTAGATAAGGAAGATATCCTAAAAATAGCTGAAATTGTTCGTGAAACAAAAGCGTTTGTACTTAGTGATGAGTGCTATGACAGATTAATTTTTGATGGCAGTACTCCGTTTTCAATTGCTTCTATAGAGGATATGAAAGAAAGAACAATTGTCCTTGATGCTTTTTCAAAGACTTATGCCATGACAGGATGGAGACTGGGATTCGGTGTGATGAGCAGAAAAATGGCTGAGGCAGTGACGCTTTTAATGGTAAACTCTAATTCTTGTGCAGCAGCTTTTTCGCAAATTGCAGCAATTTCAGCGTTGGAAGGGCCTCAGGATTGTGTAGAACAAATGCGTATGGCATATAAAGAGCGTTTGGAATATATTGTTCCAGCATTAAATGAGATCGAAGGTATTGAGTGTCTGATGCCTAGAGGTTCCTTTTACGCATTTCCTTGTATTCTTGGAACAGGGATGGATGATAAAACATTTGCTGATAGATTGTTAAATGAAGCGGGAGTTGCGGTTCTAGCAGGCAGTTCTTTTGGTGAATACGGTTCAGGGCATATTCGGATTTCGGCAGCCAATTCCTTGGAAAATTTGAAAAAAGCTGTGGTAAGGATAAAGCAATTTGTAATGGATAATAGAAAGTAAGAGGCGTTTAGAATGGGAATGATGTTTACCGGAGAATACAAAGTATCCTACTATTCTGTAGATACAAAACAGAGACTTAGGCCATCAGGGTTAGTTGCATATTTCCAGGATTTAGCAATTGATCATGCAGACTATTTGGGATATACAATTGATTGCCTGCAAAAGGAACATAAAGGTTGGGTTGTGACAAATTGGGATATTGTGATTGTAGATAGGATGCCAAAGTGTGGAGAAAAAATAAAGATTGATACTTGGAGTGGCGAGTGCAGAAGAATGATGGCCCAAAGATTTTTTGTTGTAAAAGATATGAATGGACATATTCTTTGTAAAGCAGCATCACGCTGGGTTTTTATGGATTTAAGACTGCGAATTCCGGCAGAGATCAGTGATGAAATGGGGCAGGCTTTTGTATATCATCATCCATCTCCCTTGGAAGGACGAAGATTTTTGATGCCTAAAGTGGAGGAGAATCAGCCTTATTCTTCTCGTAAAATTCAGGTGATGCGCAGCGAGACTGATACGAATGGACATGCAAATAATGTGAAATATATTGAATGGGCTATGGATCAGGTACCAGATGATATTTATTACAATTACAAAATGATAGGACTGAAAGTGGCCTATAAAAAAGAATGTATGCGGGGAACTACAATAGATTCTAATACATATATTGAAATAAGGGACGAGGAAACAGAAGTTATTTCGTGCTTCCGTGGACCAGAAGACATACTGTATGCTCAAGTAGTATCGTTATGGGTATCACAATCTTGATGAGATAGGGCAATGATAAACTGACTTGGACAGTAGAATAACCAAATAAGAAAATGACTTATTGTAGAATCAAAGAGATTATATATAACAACATTGATATCACAGATAGCAAATAAAATAAGGCCAACAAACATCATACAGCTGGGGATGTTAGGTGTTTTTAGAAGAGTACAGAATGCGGTTATGAGGTTTGTAGAAAATATCAAAACATAAATGATACAAAGTTTGATTAGGATTGGGAATTCTAAAAAGCTGAAAATTGAGGCGGCAAGCAATAAGATAAGGCTTGTTTGCCTTTTTTTGTTTATCTGGCTTAGAATGTAACAGCAGTGTACTAATATAAAAAGAAAAACAGCAAAGGAAAATTTTGTGGTAAATAACAAGAAATAATCACATACAACTGTGATCCACTGTCCAGCAGTTTTCCAATGATTTTTTCCTATAGTAGATAAAACCGCACAGAAAATGATGCTGGCAAATTTGATAGTATCAGCAAGAAAAAAATTTCTAGAAAAGTCCATAAAAATAAAAAATAAAAAAGACAAGATAATGGCAGAACAAGAGAATAAACGTATTAAAGATATATAAAATTTCTGCATCAAGTATTCTCACATCCTGCCATCTTTATATGTTATCGTTTGAAAATTCGGTTGATATAGCTTAAATATCGGGCTATTTCTTCTGTCAGCATTTCAGGATGAAATCTCCACTGCCAGTTGCCGGAAGCTGTGCCAGGAAGATTCATACGAGCAGAGGATGGTAACGACATAGCATCCTGAAGGGGAAAAATTGCAAACTGTGCTGTAGAAGAGACTGCTAAACGAATGAGATCTCTGGAAATACAGGAACCATCCACATTCATATACCGTCGAACATAATCTCGTTCTGCTTCAGAGGCGTTTTCATACCAGCCTAAAGAGGTATTATTATCATGAGTACCAGTATAAACGACAGAGTTTTTGTCAAAGTTATGAGGAAGATAGTCATTGTTCTCAGAATCATCAAAAGCAAATTGGAGAACTTTCATACCTGGAAGTCCAAGGTCATCGCGGAGTGAACGTACTGCATCGGTGATTATCCCCAAGTCTTCAGCTATCAACGGAAGTTCTCCTAAGTGATTTTTTATAGCGGTAAATAACTTTTTCCCTGGTCCCTTTTTCCATGTACCTCTTGTAGCATCCGGATCCCCAAAAGGAATTTCCCAATAACTCTCAAATCCGCGGAAATGATCGATCCGCAGAATGTCGCTGATTTCAAGAGCCTTACAAATTCTCTGAATCCACCAGCAGTATCCATCTTTCTCGTGGTTTTTCCACAGATATAGAGGATTTCCCCAAAGTTGTCCTGTGGCGCTAAAATAGTCAGGAGGAACACCAGCAACAGATGTTGGGTATCCATTAGAATCTAAAGAGAAAAGAGTTGGGTTTGCCCAGACATCTGCACTATCATAGGATATAAAAATCGGCAGATCCCCAATAATTTGAATATGTTTATCATTTGCGTATTTTTTTAATTTATGCCATTCATAAAAAAACTCGTATTGCAAAAACTTATGATATTGAATATCTTTTGCTAGGAGTTTTTCATAGCCTTTTAAGGCATATTGTTGGTGACTGGCAATTGCTTTTGGCCATGTAGACCAGACTGCACCATAGAAATAATCAATCCATTGATTCTCTGTTAAAAGACTATCTAATGGGTACATCTGTTGGACATCTAGAAGAGGTGTATTTTTTCTTTGTGTAATAAAGTATTGCTTTAAAGCGGAGAATAAAGCAAAATCATCCAGCCAGCTTGCATTTGCGTTACAAAACTGATAGAAGGATTCGCAGTTATCCTTTTGAAGAAAATTTCTGTATGCCTTTTGAAATAAAGAGTCTTTATATAGTTTAACTTTCCCATATTCTACTTTTGTATCAGAAAAAGGTGGTTTTTCATCGAAATCGGTCTGTGACAATAAGCCTTTTTCATATAAAATTTCTGGACTAATGAAAAGTGTATTGCCTGCGAATGTGGAGAAGCATTGATATGGTGAATCTCCTGCACTGGTAGGGCCAAGGGGCAGTGTCTGCCATAGTTTTTGTCCAGAAGATACTAAAAAATCTACGAATTGATAGGCTGATGGGCCAAAATCTCCGATACCATACGGGGATGGTAAACTCGTTGGATGAAGTAATATGCCGCTAGCACGCTGTTTTTTCATTATATTCCCTCCGAATCTTTCCTTCTATGTCCCCATTATATAAGATTTAGTTGGAAATTTCTATTAAAAAATTCCGCTTGATTTACCAATGTTTCAAAGGGATGAATAGGAGAAAAGAGCTAACAATAATAGAGCAGAAATTATTTTGTAGACAGGAGGAGTTTTTCAATGAAAAAGGTAACTTTTGCAGCGGCGGCAGCAATTTTGCTGCTCACAGGATGTTCGTCTTCTGGAGAAGAGATTTCCAATAACTTAGGTAATGGGCTAGATGGGTATTATGATGGTTATACCACGAATACAAATGGCTATGAATCAGGGTATTATAGTTATGAAAATATGCCTAACTATGGTTACGGTTCTGGTTATCGTTATGACACTGGAATTGATACAGGCTATGGTGCCTATAATTATGGCAGTGACACCCCAATTAATTATTACAGCGGTGACGTGGCTTCTAATGGTACAATGTACAACAGTGGATGGGCAACAGATGGATACCGTGGTGATGGTCTAGAGATTCCTTACAGCAGTACAGATGCAGCAGCTAACTATTAATTATAATGCTGAATAGAAAAAACGAGCATTTATTTCATGCTCGTTTTTTTATTTGAAAAGATAATTATTTCATGCTCATCTGCTTAATCAACGATTGTTTTAAGTCATAGAGCTGATCTGATAAATCTACTGGTACAATTTCAGGGTTTTCCAATCGTTTATGTTCATCCCATAATGTATTCAATTCTTGTTTACAATATTTTTGGATCTCCATAACAGAAGGAGATTGGTAAACACATTGCCCTTTTTCAAATACTGGAACTAATAAGTCACGGACAATAAAGCTTCCAGGATCTAGACACATTTTTTTCCAAGTATAAGATTCATGGGAAAGGGTTAATACCTGAGATTCGTCGATGACTTCGTTGTCCAGGCAGATCAAATCAGCTTTGATTTTACCTGTGGATTTATCATAAATACGGTAAACCTTTTTTATGCCTGGATTTGTGACTTTTCCAGCATTGTTGGAAAGCTTTATTTTGGGATGGAAATGGGTTCCATCATCACTTTCCGCGGCCAGTTTATAAACTCCACCGAAAGAAGGGCATCCGTCAGATGTGATAAGTTTTGTACCGACACCCCAAAGGGATATTTTGGCACCTTGAAGTTTTAGACTAGTAATTAAAGATTCATCTAAGTCGCTAGAAGCACTGATAATAGCGTCTGTAAAACCAGCATCATCTAACATTTTTCTTGCTTTTTTAGACAAATAGGCAAGATCCCCGCTGTCAAGACGAATACCATAGCCTTTGAACAAAAGACCTGCTTTTTTTAATTCACGAAATACTTGAATAGCATTTGGTACACCGGATTTTAGCGTATCATAGGTATCTACTAATAAAATACAGGCATTCGGGAAAAACTTAGCATAAGCACGAAATGCTTCAAGCTCGGATGGAAAGCTCATAACCCAGCTATGGGCATGAGTTCCTTTGACTGGTACATCAAATAATTTTCCTGTCAGCACATTGCTAGTTGCAACGCAACCACCAATGACAGCTGCTCGTGCACCTAATGTTCCAGCATCTGTGCCCTGAGCACGGCGCAGACCAAATTCTAAAACGGCATCGCCATTGGCTGCCCATACTACGCGTTCTGCTTTTGTAGCGATCAATGATTGATGATTAATGATGGCAAGGAGAGCTGTTTCTATCAGTTGAGCTTCCATAATCGGTGCTTTTACTCTTACAAGGGGTTCGGAGGGAAAAACAACTGTACCTTCTGGTACAGCATAAATTTCACCTGAGAAGTGGAAGTTTCTAAGATAGTCAATAAACTCTGGTGTAAATGTGTTTAGGCTTTCCAAATAGTGAATGGAATCTTCTGGAAAAGATAAATTCTTTATATATTCTATTGCTTGTTCTAAACCGGCGGAGATAGCAAATCCATTGCCACATGGATTTTCTCTGTAAAACAGATCAAATACAACTGTTTTGTTGCTGGTTTTGGTAGAAAAGTATCCCTGCATCATTGTCAGCTCATAAAAGTCTGTGATGAGAGACATATCGCTGATTTTCATTCCTGTAGCTCCTTTGCTTTCCGTATTTTTTGCTATACATTTATGTATTCTACTGGTTATGATTATACACATTTTTTCAATTAATACAATTTATTTTTTCATAAACGACTTTACAAAAAAAGAAAGGCAATGTATAATCTATCATTAAGAAAATAAGATAAACATGTAGATAGGGACAGTATGTCTATAAGAAATCTCCAGAGAACGGGGGAATGGTGAAATCTCCGTGAAAGTAGGATAGGCTGAAAATCACCCTGGAATGGCCAAGTAAAAAGCAATTGCTTTAGCTTTGGACGCGTTGTCTGCGTAAAAGGACTATATGAGAGAGGACCTTTTTAGGTCAATTCAGGTGGTACCGCGAGCCCTTCGTCCTGTAGATGATGGGCTCTTATTTTTTATCGGAAAATTTTTTAGGGAGGAACAGACAATGTACGATAAAGTGACAACAAATCTCAATTTTGTCGAGAGAGAAAAAAAAGTCGAGAAATTTTGGGCTGACAATCACATTTTTGAAAAGAGCATTGAAAGTAGAAAAAATGGAGATACCTATACATTTTATGATGGTCCTCCAACAGCAAATGGTAAGCCACATATTGGTCATGTCCTGACAAGGGTAATTAAGGATATGATTCCACGATATAAGACAATGAAAGGGTATATGGTACCAAGAAAAGCTGGTTGGGATACCCATGGACTTCCTGTAGAGCTGGAAGTGGAAAAAATATTAGGTTTGGATGGAAAGGAACAGATTGAAAAATACGGTTTGGAGCCTTTCATCAAAAAATGCAGAGAAAGTGTTTGGAAATATAAAGGGATGTGGGAAGACTTTTCCTCTACCGTTGGCTTTTGGGCAGATATGGAACATCCTTATGTTACCTATGAGAATAATTTCATAGAGTCTGAATGGTGGGCTTTAAAAACAATTTGGGAAAAAGGATTGCTTTACAAAGGCTACAAAATTGTACCTTATTGCCCTAGATGTGGAACACCTCTATCTAGCCATGAGGTAGCACAAGGTTATAAGGATGTGAAGGAAAGATCCGCTATTGCTAAATTCCCTGTCAAAGGCGAAGAAAATACTTTCTTTCTGGCATGGACAACAACTCCATGGACTTTGCCATCAAATGTGGGACTGTGTGTGAATGCGAATGAAAGCTATGTAAAAGTGCAGAAGGATGGAAACCTTTATTATTTAGCTCAGGAATTATGTGAATCTGTATTAAAAGAAGACTATACAATTCTTGAGAGTATGAAGGGGAAGGATTTAGAGTTTAAGGAATATGTTCCGTTATATGAACATGTATTTAAAAATGAGAAAGCATATTTTGTTGTGTGCGACGACTATGTTACGCTGACAGATGGTACTGGTATTGTTCATATTGCACCTGCGTTTGGTGAGGATGACTCACGCGTTGGAAGAAAATACGGATTGCCGTTTTTACAGTTAGTAGATGCAAAAGGTGAGATGACGGAAGACACTATTTGCCCTCACACCTTCTGCAAAAAAGCAGATCCAATTATTTTAAAGGATTTAAAAGAACGGGGACTGCTATTTGCAGCGCCAAATTTTGAACATGCTTATCCGCACTGTTGGAGATGTGATACACCACTGATTTACTATGCAAGGGATACATGGTTTGTCAAAATGACTGCTGTAAAAGAGGATTTGATCCGCAACAATAATTCTGTCAATTGGATTCCTGAAAGCATTGGAAAAGGTAGATTTGGCGATTGGCTGGAGAATGTTCAGGACTGGGGAATCAGCCGAAACAGATATTGGGGGACACCTTTAAATATTTGGGAGTGTGAATGCGGTCACAAACATGCTGTGGGAAGTATTGAGGAATTAAAGCAAATGAGCGATAATTGTCCGGATGATATTGAACTTCATCGTCCATATATTGACGCTGTAACCATCAAATGTCCGAAGTGTGGAAAACAAATGCATCGTGTACCAGAGGTTATTGATTGTTGGTTTGACTCAGGGTCTATGCCGTTTGCTCAGCACCACTATCCATTTGAAAATAAAGAAGTGTTTGAAGAACAATTCCCAGCAGATTTTATCTCTGAGGCGGTAGATCAAACAAGAGGTTGGTTTTATTCTCTTTTGGCAATTTCTACCCTTCTATTTAACAAAGCGCCATATAAGAATGTTATCGTTTTAGGTCATGTACAAGATGAGAACGGTCAAAAGATGTCTAAATCAAAAGGAAATGCGGTAGATCCTTTTGAGGCATTGGAGAAATTTGGTGCGGATTCCATTCGATGGTATTTTTATATCAATAGTGCGCCATGGCTGCCAAATAGATTCCATGATAAATACGTAACAGAGGGACAAAGGAAGTTTTTGGGTACCCTTTGGAATACTTACGCATTTTTTGTTCTTTATGCAAACATTGATGAGTTCGATGCGACAAAATATAAACTGGAATATGAAAAGTTGTCAGTTATGGACCAATGGCTGCTGTCTAGCCTCAATTCTACAGTGAAGGCCGTAGATCAATACTTGGGTAGCTATAAAATTCCAGAAGCTGCAAAGGCATTACAGGATTTTGTGGATGATATGAGTAACTGGTATGTGAGACGCGGCAGAGAACGGTATTGGGCAAAAGGAATGGAGCAGGATAAGATCAATGCATATATGACTCTTTATACAGCTCTTGTTACAATTTGTAAAGCAGCTGCGCCGATGATTCCTTTTATGACAGAAGATATTTATCAGAATTTGGTCAGAAGTGTGGATCAAACTGCTCCAGAAAGTATTCATCTTTGTAAGTTCCCAGAAGCTGAGGAAGCATATATCAATAAAGGTCTGGAAAAAGATATGGATATGGTGTTAAAAATTGTTGTGGAAGGCAGGGCGGCACGAAACACAGCAAATATTAAGAACCGTCAGCCAATCGGTAAGATGTATGTTAAATCAGAAAATGCATTGCCGCAGATATATGTTGATATTATTGCAGATGAATTAAACATGAAACAGGTTGTGTTTACAGAGGATGTGGAAGCGTTTACAACATATAGATTTAAGCCTCAGCTTCGCACTTGCGGAAAGAAATTTGGCAAGTTAGTGCCAAAGTTAGGTGCTGCATTAGCAGAGGTAGATGGAACAAAATTTATGGAAGCGTTGAAAAAAGATGGTAAAGCCCAACTGACTGTGGATGGAGAGATTTTAGAGCTTGAGATGGAGGATGTTCTATTTGAGGCTGTACAAAAAGAAGGTTTTGTTACAGAAAGTTATGGCGATGTGACAGTTGTACTTGATACAACTTTGACACCAGAATTGTTGGAGGAAGGTTTTGTCCGTGAAATTATCAGTAAAATTCAGACAATGAGAAAAGAAGCTGGATTTGAAGTATTGGATCGGATCAATGTTTATTATAAAGACAATGCTGTGATTGCGGATATTATGCAAAAATGTGCATTGGAAATTGAGCAAGCTGTTTTAGCGGACGAAATTTTAGAGGGTGGCAAAGGATATTCGAAACAATGGAATATTAATGGAGAAACTGTAGAGCTGTCTGTTGAAAAACGATAAAGTAAAAAAGACGGGAATTTTATTGGATTCCCGCCTTTTTCTTTTCGAAGGCGCAAATTGAAATAAATATGTAATATTATTTTCGTTCCCTATTATTTTGATGTGTGTTAAAATAAAAGTAACTTTACTTGATTAATAAAAAATTGGGGGTAGATGAAATTATGAAGCGAAAAATTATGAGCTTGTTGGCGGTTTCCCTGATATTAGGCTCAGTGGAAAGTATTTCAGCAGCAACAATTAGTTTTTCCGATATAACGAATGTGCCGTGGAAAGGAGCAGAGACCTATATAAACAGTGTTGCAAATGCAGGATTAATGGTAGGCGACATGAACGCAAAAGGTCAACGGGTATTCAGGGCAAAAGATAAAGTTACATATTGTGAAGTTGTACAGTTAGTTTATTCTATTTTAGGCAAATCAGGTAAACTTGGTTCTACTTCAGGTTTGGTTACGAAATGGACGAATGTGATGCGTGGGAATAATATTCCTAGCTGGTCCTATGAGCCTGTGGCATATGCTCTTGAAAATAAGATTATCAGTGTAAATGAACTTCAGCGGTTTATGAAGAGTGCAACAGTCAATAATAATGCGTCAAGAGAGGACGTGGCAGTGATTATGGGGCGGGCACTTTCAAAGTTCCAATCGTTGAATTCTAATGCGTCATTGACGTTTAAAGATAAATCTGAAATTGCGTCTACTTCAGTGCCTTATATTGATTTGTTAGTTCGACAGGGGATTATTGTTGGAGACAATAACAATGAGTTTAATCCACGCAACTATATTAATAGAGCAGAGATGGCAGTTATTGTTTCTAAAACTTACAGCAAACTTTCAGGCTCATCAACAGGTACACCTACAACTCCTGGTACAGCAAATGAGTCAATTACAGGGGCAATTGTTGCGGTTGAGAATTATGGATCGAAAGTTATCATTGCTATGATGGTCAATGGTGCCAAACAAGGTTTTATCGGAGACAATTCTGTACCTGTCACTTATAATGGCAAGAGAGTAAACTATACAGACCTTAGTACAGGAGACTATATTACACTAAATAATGATAAGTCTACATTTGCTCCTGTCAGCGTTGTTGCTACATCTATGTCCAATGACAGCAGTAGTTCTTTATCTATCCAGGGAAGAGTTGACAATGTGGAAAATGACAAAATTATGATTGTAGACTCAAAGGATGCTTACCATACATATAGTATTGCAAGTGGATGTGAATTCTGGTTAGATGAAGTGGAATCTACATTAAAAGATTTTTATTATGCTATCGATGATGGTGAAAATATTGATGTAAAAATGACTTTAAATGGTGCTGGTAAAGTGACAAAAATTGAGGGAACTTCTACTATGGCTACGATAAAAGGTAAGGTTACTTCAATGTCAGAGTCGAAAGTTACTGTGAAAAAGGAGAACCACAATTCAACAGAAACTTATCGTTTTGATAATGACTGTCGATTTAAGCTGGAAGATTCCTCTTCAGATGCAGAAGATATTATTGATGAATTTGATGATGATTTTTATGCAATTTTGTATTTAAACAGCAAAGATGAAGTCGTTTTAATGAAAGCTTATGAAGACGCTCCAGATGAGGATTATGATGGAACTTTAATCTCAATTGATGAAGACGAAATCAAAATCAAAAGAAGCGGAAGTTCTAAAACTAAGACATACGATATGGATGATGATGTAACACTAAGACTGGATGGATCTTCTACAACAATCAAAAAGCTGAATGATAAGTTGGATGATGATTGCTCTATCGGGGTTGATTTAGATTTAGATTCCAAAGATCGAGTGACACGAGTTGATGCAGAAATTTTGGATGATGATGATGATTATGATGGTGAAGTAACTAAAATAACAAGCGACTATATCTATATTAAAGACGATAGAAACAAGACGAAAAAATATGATTATGATGAAGATGATATTGTAATCAGAATTGATGGCTCTGTAAAGAGTCTTTCAAAACTGGAAGACCTGTTGGATGAGGACGAAGACAAACTGATGGCGGTCATTGTGGAGGATGATGACACAATTGAAAAGCTGATTATCACTACAAAGAGTAAAGATGACGATGATGACGAGTATGATGGTATTTTGACAAGAATCAGCAGTTCTTATATGTGGATAGAGGATGATGACGGCGATACAGAAAAATATAGATATTTAGATGATGTAACAATCAGGGTAGATGGTTCGTCAAAAAGTCTATCAAAGCTAAAAGACTTGGTGGAGGATGACGATCTTGTTCTATGGGCTGAGATTCGATTGGATGACGGTGATATTGAGCGTATTGATATTACAACAGATGATGATGATGGGAAAAAGACAGACAAGGATGGAGAATATTATGGAGAACTGAGAGAAGTGGATGATGACTCTATCCGTATCAAAGAATTTTCTTCAGATGACCGTCTGTCATTTGATCTGGAATCTGATACAAAAATTAGAATCAATAGTTCTTATAAAGATACAGATGATTTGAATGACTATTTAGATGACAAAGATCATGTCTATGTGAGGGTAAGTGTTTTTGATGAGGAAGTAATCCGAATAGAAGCATCTACTGATAAATCAAAAATTCGTGACAGTGAGTATGATGAATATGAGGGCACGATTGTTAGTATTAACAAAAATAGCATAGAGTTTAAAAAGGATTCAGGTAGTAAGAAGACATATGATATTGCATCGTGGACAAGATATACATTAGATGACAAGACTTCGTCCTACAGTGATTTAGAAGAGGAACTGGATGATGACAATGAAATTTATGCGACAATTCGGTATGAATCTGATGAATCTTTAGTTACTGTAATAGAAGGCGAAGTAGAGGAATCAAGGACAGTAAAAGGTGATTTATATTCTGTTAGCTCAAGCCGTATACGTATTGAAACTTCCTCTGGAAGTAAAAAGTATTATGATTTGGTTGATGAGGACGATTTAATTATCACAATTGATGGCGACGATGCTGATTTAGACGACTTAGATGATGAATTGAGAGACAGTGATATTACAGTGAAACTTACTTTAAATAGTAGGGATGAAGTGACAAGAATCGTGGCGGAGACAGAGTAAAGATTCAAAGCCCCTTTGCTTTTTAGTAAAGGGGCGTTTTTTTAAAAGGAGGTTTCTATGGATAAAGTTCAATTATGTGCGTCTGCGAAGATTAATTTAACTTTAGATGTGATAGACAAAAGGTCTGATGGATATCATAATTTGCGTATGATTATGCAGATGGTAAGTTTATATGATAGAATTACGATTGAAAGAACAAAAGATGGAAAAATAGCCTGTGGTAGTAATTTAAATTGGTTACCGAATGATGATAGAAATTTGGCAGTGAAGGCTGCAAAGATCATAAGAGAGAAGTATGAAATTAGGGATGGTGTTAAAATTTATTTGAAAAAACAGATCCCCGCAGCAGCAGGCTTAGCAGGCGGCAGTACAGATTGTGCTGCTGTTTTGATGGGGATGAATCATCTATTTGATCTTCAAATTCCAATGGAAAGAATGATGAGACATGGTTTGGAGATAGGTAGCGATGTACCTTACTGTATTTTTGGAGGCACAGCTTTGGCAGAGGGACGTGGTGAAATTCTGACTCGTTTAGGCGATTGCCCCAAATTTTATGTGGTTTTGGCAAAACCAGCAGTCAGTGTATCCACAGGGTATGTATATAAACATATAGATGAAAAAGAAGTTGTAACGCGGCCACAGACAGATCGTTTCGTGCAGGCATTGCAAGAAGGGGACAGACAATGGATTACTAAAGGACTGTGTAATGTCCTGGAGACTGTGACGATACCGATGCACCCAATAATTCGTCAGTTAAAAGAGGGGATGCTTCGATGTGGGGCGGAAAATGCTATGATGAGCGGTAGTGGACCCACAGTTTTTGGATTATTTACAGAGGAGAAGGAGGCCAATAGAGCGGCTGACTGGATTCGTACAAAATTTCATTTGAAAGAAGTATTTGCTGTTCAAACTTGCCAAGGAATCTATGAAATATAGCAAATTTTCACTGGAGGGATTGACATAAGATGCAAAAGAAAGGTGAAAGGCTTAAATCCGCAGGTTTTCAGCGGCGGGCAAGAAAAAGAAGAATGAGAAAATGGAGAGGCACTTTTTTATTCCTGTTATTTTGCATAATGATTGTTGGTATGTTCTATTATTTTTGGACAAGACCTAATGGATATGAAGTGTTTCTCAATGAGAAAAGTTTGGGACAATTGAAAGAGGAACATGTCACATCAAAAGAGTTGATGAACACAGTTAAAGCTCAATTGGAAAGTAGCCTTGGGACTAGTATTGAGCTGAATGAAGAAGCTGTATTAAAACCTGTTCATATCGATAAGAAAAAATTGGTGACAACAGATTACTTAATTGCCACAATTAGAGAGCAGATTACTTATCAGGTATCAGCAAGCAGTATTGTCGTAAATGGTGATATTGCTGTAATCCTTGCTAATCAGACAGAAGCTGAAGAAGTTTTAAATAAAATATTATCAGAAGCAGAAGGAAAGTTGCCAGAAGAGATGAGGGGAACACTCACAATCTCTGATTTTGAACAGAATGTGGAAATCCAGGAAGAATTTGTGGATAAAAATGAGATTTCTACAGCGGATAAAGCGTATGATATATTGACGAAAAAAAGTAATTATTCTGAAGTCTATACAGTCAAAAGCGGCGATACATTTTCGGGGATCGCGGATTATGCGGAGATGACTAGGGCAGACATTATTGCCTTAAATCCTGGGTTTGATCCAGACAAAAGTTTAGTCATTGGGCAGAAAATAAATTTAAATGTGAAACGCCCTTATCTCATAGTTAAAAAAAAGTGATTTTAGTTTGACTTGACGAAATTTGCCGACAGGAAGTAAAATAAAACTTTAGGAGGCACAGAGATGATAGACAGATTTGAGGGTTTTCCCTCTGAGATGATAGATTTTTTATGGGACTTGCGGTTTCATAACAATAAAGAATGGTTTGATCAAAACAGGGACCGTTATAAGATTTTGCTGAAGGAGCCAATGGATCAATTTGGACGAGAAATGGCGGCAAGGTTTTCTTCCATTGATCCAGAGATTACTGCGATTCCTGTAGTCAGCAGAATCAATAGGGATATTCGGTTCTCAAAGGATAAGAGTCCTTATCGAGATAGGAAGTGGGTTGTATTTAAACAAGATACAGGGAATTGGAAGGAAAAGCCGGTCTATTATTTTGAGGTGAGGCCGGAATGCTATTGTTATGGCATGGGATTTTATTGCTGTAAGCCAGAGACAATGAAGCGTTTTCGTCAGAAAATTGATGCAGCACCGTCAGTGATGGAGGAATTGATTGATCGGTATTGTGCACAAAAAGAATTTGTACTGGATGGGGACATTTATAAAAAGAAGTTTCAAACAGAATATTCAGAAAAGATGATGGACTGGTATCAGAGGCGATCGATTGTGCTGCAATGTGAAAAACCTTTAGGGCATAATTTATATAATAGAGAAATTTTGGATGAAGTAGAAAAAGGATTTCGTTTTTTGGTGCCGTACCATAGATATCTAATTTCTACAGTATCTTGAAAAAACAGTAGGTGATGAGTATGGAGAAAAAAGAGGAAAAGATATTGCCGGTACTGCCATTAAGAGGCCTTACAGTGTTTCCACATATGGTGATAAGCTTTGCAGTAGGAAGAAAGCGTTCTATGGATTCTATCGACCAAGCGCTGAAGAAAGATGAGATCATTTTTTTGATTTCTCAGAAAGATGCTGCATTGGAGGAACCATCATTTGATGATTTGTGTAGTATTGGAACTGTAGCAAGGATAAAACAAGTTTTTCATCTCCTAGGCAACCTTACACATATTATTGTGGAAGGAATGCAGAGAGGCAGAATTCTAGATTTGAAAGAGAGTCAAGAATGTACTTATGCCAGATTTCTGGAAGTTGGAGAAGATGAACAAGATGTCCTCTCCATGGAGACACAAGCAATGATGCGCTTGGCGATGGAGTCTTTTGAAAGTTATGAAAAACTTAATGTCAGAAACAACGTATCAGAATCTGTAGTGAATATTATCTCGGCACGAAAACCTGGACAGATGGCTGATGTTATTGCTACAGGACTTATGATAAATCAAGAACAAAAGCAGGCAATTTTGGAGATTTTACCTCCGTTGGAACGTCTAGGTGTAGTGATTAAGGTGATTGACCATGAACTTCAAATTATCCGCTTGAAGCAGGAAATTGAATCTAAGGTTAAAGAACGAATAGAAAAAACACAGAGAGAGTTTATTCTGCGGGAACAAATAAAGGTGATTCAAGAAGAACTGGGAGATAAAGATGGGATTAAACTGGAGACAGAGAATTTTCGTAAGAGGTTAGAAGAGAAAAATTTGCCTGCTCAAGCGAAAGAAGCGGTGGAGAAGGAAATTGATAAGTTTTCCAGAATTCAACCTAGTTCCCCAGAAAGTAATGTGTCTAGAAATTATATTGAGTGTCTGCTTTCTTTGCCATGGACAGAGCGGTCAGAAGACAGCTTTCAGTTAAAGAAAGCCGAGCATATTTTAGAAGAGGATCATTTTGGCTTGGAGAAGGTTAAGGAACGTATTTTGGAGTATTTGGCAGTAAGAAAAAATATGCCAGATACCAATGGGCCAATTCTCTGCCTAGTTGGTCCACCTGGTGTAGGAAAGACTTCTATTGCCCGTTCTATTGCCCGTGCGTCAAATCGGAAGTATGTCCGAATGTCTTTGGGAGGCGTGAAGGATGAGGCGGAAATTAGAGGACATAGAAAAACTTATATCGGTGCCATGCCCGGTAGAATGATGACATCTATGCGTCAGGCAGGAGTTATAAATCCATTAATTTTATTGGATGAAATTGATAAAATGGGCAATTCTTATCAGGGAGATCCAGCTTCCGCTATGTTGGAAGTATTGGATAGTGAGCAGAATAATACATTTACCGATCATTATGTAGAGGTACCTTATGATTTGTCTCATGTACTTTTTATTTGTACGGCAAATTCTGTGGAAACAATTCCAGTGCCTTTATTGGATAGAATGGAACTGATAGAGCTTACAAGTTATACTTCTTTTGAGAAAAAAAATATAGCCGTCAAGCACCTTTTGCCAAAGCAGATAAAAAAATATGGATTATCTAAAGACCAAATTAAAGTAACTGGTGGCGCAATTGAAGATATTATTGAATATTATACTAAGGAATCCGGTGTAAGGCAGTTGGAAAGATTGATTGCCTCTATCTGCCGAAAAGTTGTGAAAAAGTTATTGATGGAGGAGATCCATTCTATTACTATTGGAAAAAATAATTTGGAAGAGTATTTGGGGAAAAAGAAATACAAATATGAAAAGGCATTAGCACAAGATCAGATTGGTATTGTTCGTGGTTTGGCATGGACAAGAGTAGGAGGAGATACATTATCTATTGAAGTAAATACGATGGCCGGTACAGGAAAATTTGAGGTCACAGGAAACTTAGGTAATGTTATGAAAGAATCTGCCCAGGCTGCGATCAGTTATATTCGTTCAAATGGAGATAAATTAAAAATACATCAAGATTTTTATAAAGACACAGATATTCACATACATATTCCAGAAGGTGCTGTGCCAAAAGATGGGCCGTCTGCAGGTATTACGATGGCCACAGCGATGATTTCTGCTCTGACAGAATCAGCTGTGAAACATGAGGTGGCCATGACTGGAGAGGTGACAATCCGTGGTAGAGTACTTCCGATTGGTGGTTTAAAAGAAAAAGTGTTGGCTGCCAAAAGAGCTGGGATTCAGACAGTAATACTTCCTCAGGATAATTTAGAGGATCTTTCTGAGATTTCTGATAAAATAAAAGAAGGTATGAATTTTGTGCCTGTTAGCCGGATGGAAGAGGTACTGAAATATGCTATTGTGGAAGGAGGGAGGATATGGAAGTAAACAATGTAGGTTTAGCAGCAGTTGGTGTAAGTTTTCATCAGTATCCTACAGATCATAAACCAGAAATCGCTTTTGCAGGAAAATCCAATGTGGGAAAGTCTACTTTGATTAATACCATGGTTGGACGTCGTGCATTAGCCCGCACCAGCTCTCAGCCTGGAAAGACTAGGACAATCAATTTTTATAATGTGGAAGATCAGCTTTATATCGTTGATTTACCTGGGTATGGATATGCAAAAGCGTCAAAGGAGGAAATTGCTAAATGGGGTCCGATGATTGAAGATTATCTTCATGGGCGAAAGGAATTGATTGGCATTGTTCTTTTAGTAGACATTCGTCATGAACCAGGAAAAAATGATGTGATGATGTATGAGTGGTTAAAACATTATGGATATAAAATTATTGTTGTGGCAACAAAAGCAGATAAAATAAAAAGAAGTCAGCTACAAAAACAGCTTTCTGTGATTCGTAGGGGATTAGGAATGGAGAAAGACCATCAGTTGATTCCCTTTTCAGGTGAGACGAAAGCTGGAAAAGAAGAACTTTGGAATATTTTAGATGAAATGATTCTTTTTGCTCAGAATCAGACAAGCGCTGATTGATCTGCGTATATTACTAATGAAAAAACATCTTTCAGAGGTGAAGCAAATGAAAGGGAAATTAAGGCTGTCAGCAAATGATAAAAAAATAGCCGGTGTATGTGGCGGAATTGCAGAATATTTTGGACTGGAATCTACGCTTTTACGTATTATTTTTGTGCTTCTGGTAATTTTGTTTCGAGGTTTACCTATTGCTCTTTACTTGATTTGCTGGGCTGTAATCCCCAAAAGTGTTTAAAACAGAAAAACCCCCTGTGGATACACAGGGGTTTTTTACTACTTAGAAATGGAAGTTGATCAGTCGATCCCTTTTCCTGTGACAAGTGATTCCAGAAAAAAACTATAATACTTATTGACATTTTTTTTCCAATTGGCAGCTACCTTTTTGGCCTGCTCTTTTGTAGGTACAACCACATTAACTTCCATCATTGTGGCACCATCACTTTCGTACACACCGCACTTAACCAAATACTCATTGTTAAGCTCAAGGAAATAATTGGCTGTCACTTCATATTCGGAACGGATTCTTTTTCCATTTTCATTTACATAGGTAGTGATCGCTACCTGATTGCTTTCTGAAATTCTTCCGACAAAAAAATTCAGCACTTGCGCGCCGTCGTCTGTCATTGTGTATCGAGTACTATTGTTGTCCTTTGTCTTATCAATTAAGCGGGCATCTACCAACTCAGAAATATACTGCTGAACAGTAAAGTAGTCCATATATCCTTTTTCTAATGCAAATTGGCAGATCTCACTGTTCGATAGAGGAACCCCCATTTTATCAATGAGATAGAGTATAATTAACTTATTTTCTGCTAAATGATTCGTCGCATAGTGAGACACATAAATCACCCTTATGATTATTTCTTGAAGTAGATTATATTCATTATATAATATATTTTTTCTTTTTTAAACATATTTTTTACCTTGTACAATATTTTTTTCTCGCATAAGCTGATGAAGCTGGTTTAAAATTCCTCTTTTATCCAAACTCCACTGTGGTGCAACCAAAAGGGAACGAGCGCCATCGCCTGTGAGCCGGTGAATTACCATTTCTGGTGGAAGAATTTGGAGAATACGACAGACATAATCGATATAGTCATCTTTAGAAAGTGTTTGAAAACGTCCCGTTTCATATAGTTTCGCAAGAGAGGTATTTTTTAGGACATGCAAAAGATGAAGTTTAATTCCCTGAGCACCAGAAGCGACGATCGTTTTTGCAGTTTGTTCCATATCAGGATAGGATTCCCCAGGAAGGCCTAAAATCATATGGGTTACAAACGAGATATTACGGTTTTTTAAACGCTGGCAGGCATCGTTATAACAGCTGAGAGGATAACCCCGATGGATTATGTTAGCTGTAGCATCATTAGAGGTTTGTAAGCCCAATTCAATCCATAGATATGTGGATCGATTGATCTCTTCCAACAAATCTAAGACATCATCAGGCAAGCAATCAGGTCTGGTTGCTATAGCTAAACCACAAATTTCTGGATCTTTCAATACTTCTTCATACATATTTCGTAATTGACTGACAGGTGCATAAGTATTTGTGAATGCTTGGAAATATGCGATATATTTGGAGGAAGACCATTTTTTTTGAAGGAGTTGCTTGCTTTGCAGCAGCTGCTGAGAAAGGCTCAAGGTTTTTGATGCAGCAAACTCTCCAGAACCGCTGTTGCTACAGAAAATACATCCCCCTGTACTAATTGTACCATCTCGATTGGGACAAGTAAAACCACCGTCAAGGGAAAGCTTGGCTACTTTTTCACCAAATTTTTGTTTTAATTCGTAGTCTAAAGAATGATAAGGTTTGCCTAACCAGTCCATGGAAATTCCTCCTTTTACTTTTGTCTAGATTATATAATGAATTCGAAATTTTTGCACGAATTCAAGAAAAATTTAAAAAAAACGTAAATGAAGAAAAAGTGATACAAAGGAAAAGGATGATGTTTTCGTATAAAACAGACAAAAATAGAATGAAAAGTGAGTGAGTTTACAGTCAAATTTTGGTTATAAATTTATATTATATAGTTTATAATATTTCTTATATTGCGATTTCTATATAAATAGGAATATAATGAGCATAGTTTCACCAAATGAACTATCTTTAAGGGGGTAATTTAAAATGTCTTATGTTGATGAAGTACTTGCTCAGTTAAAAGAAAAAAATCCAGACCAGCCAGAGTTTATTCAAGCGGCTACAGAAGTACTCAATTCTCTCAAGCCTGTTGTGGATGCAGATCCAAAATATCAGAATGTTTCTTTACTGGAAAGAATTATTGAGCCAGAACGACAAATTATGTTCCGTGTACCATGGGTAGACGATCAAGGCAAGATACAGGTGAACAGAGGATACCGTGTACAGTTCAACAGTGCTATTGGTCCATATAAGGGTGGTTTAAGGTTTCATCCATCTGTAAACTTAAGCATTATCAAATTCCTTGGTTTTGAACAAATTTTTAAAAACTCTCTGACGGGGTTACCAATTGGTGGAGGCAAAGGCGGATCTGATTTTGATCCAAAAGGTAAGTCTGATCGTGAAATTATGGCATTTTGCCAAAGCTTTATGACAGAACTTTGTAAATATATTGGAGCAGATACAGATGTACCAGCAGGAGATATTGGTGTAGGTGCCCGGGAAATTGGATTTATGTATGGACAATATAAAAGAATAAAAGGGCTTTATGAAGGTGTATTGACAGGCAAAGGTCTCACTTATGGTGGTTCTCTCATCCGTACACAGGCAACAGGATATGGTTTAGTATATTTAGTAGATGAGATGCTCAAATGTGCAGGTAAGAGTCTGGAAGGAAAAGTAGTAGCAGTCTCTGGCGCTGGAAACGTTGCTATTTATGCGACAGAAAAAGCACAGGAATTAGGTGCAAAGGTTGTTACAATGTCTGACTCCACAGGCTGGATTTACGATGAAAATGGTATCGATTTAGCAGCAGTAAAAGAGATTAAAGAAGTGAAACGTGCAAGAATTAAAGAATATGTAAATGATCATCCAACAGCAAAATATACAGAAGGCAAGGGAGTGTGGTCCGTAAAATGTGATATTGCGCTTCCTTGTGCGACACAGAATGAGATCAATGAAGAGGATGCGAAAACATTAGTTGCTAATGGATGTTTTGCGGTGGGAGAAGGCGCGAATATGCCTAGTACACTGGAAGCAATTGACGTATTTCTCAAGGGTGGTTTGCTATTTGCACCAGCAAAAGCTGCCAATGCTGGTGGTGTAGCTACTTCTGCTTTGGAAATGAGCCAGAACAGTATGAGATTAAGTTGGACAGCAGAAGAAGTGGATCAGAAGCTGGAAGGTATTATGAGAGGCATTTATCATAATATTGCAGATGCGGCAAAAGAATTTGGATTTGAGAATAATTTTGTTGTAGGTGCTAATATTGCTGGATTCAAGAAAGTAGCTGAGGCTATGATTGCACAGGGTGCTTGCTAAGTTTATATTTAATATAATAAAAGGGCGATGATTTTTCATCGCCCTTTTATTATATTAAATATAAATAACTCTGTTTTAAAAACATTTGATGAAGCTATAAACTAACTTTAATTTTGAGAACTAGATAGATACCTTTTTATTGCAGATACCATTGCCTTCATATCGTTGTCAGTTCCTATGGTAATTCGTAAGTAGGCATCAATTCTTGGCTGATTGAAATATCGGATGAAAATATGATCTTCCCGAAGTTTTTCAAATAAATCTTTCGCGCTGATGCCGGATGGTTTTACAAAAAGGAAGTTCGATTGGGATGGAAAGACTTCAAATCCTAATTTTTGTAGCTCGTTCGCTGTCCATTTTCTGGTTGTCTTAATCTTTTCAATAGTTTCTTGAAAATATGCCATGTCTTTTACAGAGGCTGTACCGATCGACAAAGCTAGACGATCCATTGTGTAAGAATTATAAGAATTTTTTACTGCCTCCAATGTTTCAATCAGACAAGGATTTCCAATTGCAACACCAATACGCATGCCTGCTAAAGAGCGAGCCTTAGAAAATGTTCTTGTAATCAGAAGGTTTTCGTATTTTTTTAATAATTCTAGTGCTGTATATCCGCCAAAATCTACATATGTTTCGTCCAGTATGACAATACAATCTTGATTATGAGTTAGAATATCCTCAATAAAGTCTCGGCCTTCCCCAAAACCTGTAGGTGCATTTGGGTTTGGAAAAATGACGCCACCATTTTTACGGTAATAATCCTTGGCATTAATACGGAAGTCCTCTGTAAGAGGAACTAATTCGTAAGCAATATCAAAGAGAGAACACCAGACATGATAGAAAGAATATGTAATATCTGGAAAAAGGACTGGTTGTTCAGAATGAAAAAACGACTGAAAGGCAAGGGCAAGGACATCATCTGAACCGTTGCCGACAAATATCTGGTTTTTTTCTACCCCGTAGTATGATGCTAAGGCTGACCGAAATTCTGTGGCATTGGCATCAGGATATAATCTTAGAGTAGATGCATCAAAATTTTGTATTACTTTTGTCACCATAGGTGATGGTGGGTAGGGATTTTCATTAGCGTTTAGCTTAATGACGTCCTTCATGTCTGGCTGTTCCCCTGGTATGTATGGCACAATTTTTCTTAATTTTTCTCTCCAAAGTTTTTCCATTTATAATCACCCCAAAAAGTCTTTCGCAAGTTTTTTAAAGCTAACCTCACTGCGGACGATGGTGTCGTAGGAAACACAGTAAGAAAGACGTGTGTAGCCTGGACATCCAAAGGTTGAGCCTGGTACAATAAGAAGATTATATTTTTTTGCGGCAGTACAAAATGCAACATCATCATCGATTAATGTTTTAGGGAACATATAAAAAGCGCCCTCTGGTTTGATACACGAAAAACCAAGGCTTGTAAGCATATCATATAAAGTATCCCTATTTTTTTGGTAGACTGACACATCAACTTTTAAATTCATACAGTCTAGAAGGACGCGCTGAAACAAAGATGGTGCGTTTACAAAACCACAGATTCTATTGGCTACGTTCAAACTAAACATCGTATCCTCGAAGTCATCTATTTCACTGTTTACAAGAACATACCCAATCCTTTCTCCAGGCAAAGATAGCGCTTTGCTGAAGGAGTAAGCAACGAAGGTGTTTTTATAGTATTTTGAGACAAATGGTACAGGTGTATCGTCATAAACTAATCGACGATAGGGCTCATCAGAGATGAGGAAAATAGAATGTCCAACTTCTTTTTCTTTTTGTGACAGAATTTCACCTAGACGTTGAATGGTTGCCTCTGTATAAACGATACCTGTCGGATTATTAGGTGTATTGACTATAACAGCTTTTGTATTCTTATTTAGAGCTTGTTCGAAAGCCTGGAAATTGATTTGAAATGTTGCAGTATCCGGTGGAATGACAACGGTTTTTCCGTCATAGTTGCTGATATAGTTACGATATTCACCAAAAAAAGGTGCAAAAACTACGACTTCATCTCCAGGGTTAAGAATTGTTTTAAAAATAATATTTAACGCAGCGGCAGCGCCTGTAGTCATGACAACATTCTCCATAGAAAAAGATGTACCAAATTCTTGATTTGTGCTTTCGGCTACAAACTGTCTTACATCCTCATAACCGGAATTATTGGTATAGCCATGAATTAAATTGGGGTCTTCTGTATTTAAGATATGAATAATGGAGTCTTTGACAGCGGATGGAGGATAGACACTAGGATTGCCTAGACTATAATCATAGACATTTTCTGCGCCATATTTGGCTGCCATTTTTTTTCCTTCTTCAAACATTGCTCTAATTACAGAACTCGTGCTGACAAAGGTTTTCATTTTTTCAGAAATCATATTATCTCTTCTTTCGATGGTTATTTTTTAATCATAAATTTTTTCTGCGCCTTTTTGGCTAACCGTTTGAGCCTAGCCTTCTCTCCACACACTTTACATCGCAAAAGAAGAGATAGTGCTATTAGTTTATGCTCTGCCATTTTTAATTGGATAAACGGATGCATCTTGCGACGATGAAATCCATAGGATGCAGGGTTTGTAAGGATATCTTGATAGAGTTTTTCGATATGCTCTGCAAAAGATTCTGCTGATAGCCCTTCAATAAAAGATATGCCGTTTTGGCTTAGCTCCTCTTGTTTCTTTTGATCTGTTAGAAGAGTATAGAGAAGTTGCGACAGCTCCTCTGGTTTTTCAAAGAGAAGACCTGTTTCGCCTTCTTTTACAATACCTTTGATACTAGGATCGTTTTTTGCTACAACTGGAATGCCAGCAGCCATTGATTCGGCAAAAGTTAGCCCTTGTGTTTCAGTAACAGAGGCACTGACAAAAACATTTCCTAACTGGTAGTATTTTCCTATTTCTTGAAAGCTTTTGCCACCGGTAAAGATAATTTTATCTTCTATCTTTAGATTTTCTGCCTGTTTTTTTAGATTTCCCATTACAGGCCCATCACCAACGATCACTAGCCTTGCTTCAGGGAGTTTATCTAATAGAGCAGGCATCGCATCAATGACGACATCAATACTCTTTTCTTTAGCGACACGGCCAAGGGAAAGGATGACTGGAGTATCTGGTGCCAAGCCATAAGTTTTTCTGAGAGCTAGAATTTCCTCTCGTGTAAAATTTGACCTGCGAAAATGAGCAAGATCAATACCGGAAGGAATTACTGAAATTTTTTTTCTTACACCATAACTTAATAGATAACGTTTTGTCTTTTCTGTAGGTGCAACAACGGCATTTGCATAGTTACAGAAAATTTCACTGTATTTTTTTGCAAATCCTGGTTTTACAATATGACCATGAGCAATATAGTGCACATAATCTTCATACATTGTATGGTAAGTATGCACAAGTGGAATGTTCATAGTTTTAGAAAAAACTTTGCCAAATATACCCAATGGAAATTCCGTCTGAGTGTGTATAATGTCAAGCTTTAAAGAAACAATTTTTTTCAAAGCAGTTGGTGAATATGCCAAACCAACTCTGGCGTTTTTAACCATATTAATTGGTAAACTTGGCATTCGGATTACATTTTTTTCGCCTTTTGGTTTTTTAGGAGAATCTGGTGCAAAAATATATACATTATGCCCCCGGGCAGTGAGAAAATCAGCTAGAGTCTGTGTAGAGACAGTTACACCATTAATCAATGGATAGTAGGCGTCTGTAAAAAGACCAATATTCATATAGGTTCCTTCCTTATATTTTAGTTTAAAGTCTACATCTGAATTTTAATACAGTTTTTGATAATTATCAACACTTTTGCATATTGCTGGGAAAGAAACGTTGTAACGTCGAAAAAATTTGATATAATAAACTTATTGTTAGAAAAAGGGGATAAAGGAATTGAAACAGAAACTAAATGAAAGGCAAATGCAGGCAGTGGATCACTTTTGTGGGCCAATGATGGTTTTAGCAAGCCCAGGAAGTGGAAAAACAACAGTTGTTGTTCATAGAATAAAAAGTTTAATTGAAAAATATCAGGTTAATCCACACCACATCTTAGTTGTAACTTTTACAAAAGCGGCTGCCGTTCAGATGAAAAAGCGTTTCTTAGAATTATCACAGGATGTACAAGGAGTTACTTTTGGTACATTTCATGCATTGTTTTTCCGAATACTTCGAGAAGAGTGTGGATATTCTTTGGAAGATTTGATGGAAGAGGCAGTGCGGTGGAAGTTAATTGCAGAGATTATACAGTCTTTGCAATTGAACACTAATGATGTGGATGAACTGACAGAAGATTTCTTTCGAGAAGCAGGTAAAATGGTCAGTGAATTGATTCCTTTTGACCAGTTTGAACCAGAACATATGATAAAGGCAGAATTCCAGCAGATTTATATACAATATTGTCGATTTAAGGATGAACATCATAAAATTGATTTTGATGATATGATGCTGAAATGTTACAATTGTCTGACAAATACCCCTAGGGTTCTTGAAAAATGGCAAAAAAAGTATAAATTTATATTAGTAGACGAATTTCAGGATGTGAATAAAATCCAATATGAATGTCTGAGACTAATTGGTCAGGCTGAAAACAATGTATTTGTTGTTGGAGACGATGATCAGAGTATTTATTGTTTCCGTGGCGCAAGGCCTGATTTTCTTCTAAATTTTCCAAAGGACTTTCCAGGAACAGAAAAAGTCGTTTTAGACATCAACTATAGGTCTACAGATTATATTATCCGTTTAGGGCAGAGAATTATTACAAATAATACAAATCGCTATGAAAAGGAGATTAACGGCACAGGGGAGAAGGGAACACTGACGGAATTCTTTTCTGCACAGACGCCGGAGGGGGAAGCAGATAAAATTGTTTCTAAAATAAAAATACTGATGTCAAGAGGAGTGTCTTTGAAACAAATAGCGATTATTTATCGGACGAATCAACAGGCTGATTACATAACACAGGCACTTGCAGCAGCGGGTATTTGTTATAATTTGAAGGACTCCATTATGAATATATATGAACATTGGATTGTGAAAGATATTTTATCATATATCTCTCTAGCATTTGACGATACAGATAATCAAGCGTTTATGAGAATTGTCAATCGTCCGAAACGCTATGTGACGACACAAATGTTAAAAACTTTGGAACAGAAAGGTGGATCATCCCTTCATAATATATTTCAATTGAGAGACCTTAAAGATTGGCAGGTACAGCCTCTAACAGATTTAATAGCACATCTGAAACAGATAAAAAAAAGATCACCTATGGAAGCTATAAAATATATTCGTACAGTTGTTGGGTATGATAGATACTTAGAAGATTATGGCGCTTATCGCAAGACCAATGTTATGACTCTGTTAGAGATTGCTGAGAAAGTGACATTAGCTGCTCAGGATGTGACAAATTTTGACGAATATCAGAGTCATTTGATCGAACTCTCTAATCAAATGAAAGAAGGACGAAAAACCATTCAAAGACCTTTAGAGAATGCAGTGACTCTTTCGACAATTCATAGTGCAAAAGGATTGGAGTTTGAAGCGGTTTTTTTGCCTGGTATCGTAGAAGGTGTACTTCCTCATGAGAAAAGCTCTTTAAGTGCAGAGGCGATGGAAGAGGAGCGGCGACTTTTTTATGTGGGAGTAACCAGGGCTAAAAGTTATCTCTGTTTGTCGGAGTACTGTACAAAATTTCAAAAGAAAGTGAATCGATCAATTTTTCTGAGAGAAATCGGTTTGAAAAAGAGGAAAGGAGCTAGTAAAAAATGAATAAAAAAAGCAGAGCAGAAAGAAAAAGAAAAGCAGCAGCAGTATTAGCAATCATTGTCATTTTTGCTATGGTTTTAGGGTTGGCAGCACCGTTTATGGGAGCATTATACTTATAATTTAATTGCCTGACCTTTATAAGTTAGGTGTGAAAAAATATAATTATGAGAAAAAGTAAAGGGGAAAAAAATGAAGCGTGGAAGTGAGAAAACTGAAAGAACAAAAAAATTTCAACAGAGGCCCAGTACCATAGTGGTTGGAGTTATATTAGTGGTAGTTGTGTTGGCAGGAACTGTGATGGGCTTTAAAGGATATCAAGATAAAAAGTTTCAAGAGCATATGAATTCTGTTGTAGAACAGGAGACGATATATGAGGGAATTTTAGTTAATGGAGAAAACATCGGCGGGATGACAAAAGATGATGCAGAAACATATTTATCGAATACCCTCCAGAGTAATTTGTCTGAACAACAAATTATATTGACCTATGAAGATCAGTCATGGCCGATTTCTTATGAAGCGTTGGAGGCGCGATTTGACTTTGATGAGGCAACGCAGAAAGCATATGACGTTGGAAGAGAAGGAACTTTAGAGGAAAGATATGATTATATTACCCAAATTGCTGAACAAAAATTAAATATTGATGCACCATATACCTATAATTTAGATGCTGCAAAAGATCTTTTATCAGAGATCAAAAAAGAAATTGATGTGGAAGCTAAAGATTCTAGTATGACAAGAAAAGATGGGAATTTTATCATTACAGATGAGGTAAAAGGATGCGTTTTAGATGAGGAACAGACATTAAAAAGTTTAGAAGATATGGTTTCTGCCCGTCAAACTGGAAATTTAATTCTTAAGGTGACAGAAACTGAGCCTGAAATTACAAGGGAAATGAATGAGCAGGCAACAGATTTGATTGGGTCATTTTCTACAAAATTTACAGGCAGTATGGCATTGGGACGGAATATTAATTTAAAAGTTGGCTGTGATAATATTAATGGTACCATACTGAAACCAGGAGAAACGTTTTCTATGAATGAAGGTTTGGGTCCTCAGACTTATGCCAATGGCTATCGAAATGCAGCAGTAATTGTTGATGGAAAATTGGAAGACGGCATTGCAGGCGGCGTTTGTCAGGTGACAACAACGCTATATAATTCTGTGATTTTGGCGGAGCTGGAAATAGTAGAGAGGAAAAACCATTCTTTACCAGTAGCATATGTGCCTTTGGGAAGAGATGCAGCAGTGGCTGGTGATTACAAAGATTTAAAGTTTAAAAACGATACAGAATATCCAGTTTACATTGAAGCATTTGTGGCTGATAATAAGGTGGTTACTAATGTATATGGCCATGAGATACATGGTCCAAGTCGTAAAGTGGAATTTGAGCAGATCCGTGTAGGCACAATTCCTAAACCACCAGAAAAAATCACAGAAGATCCTAATCGTCCAGAGGGAGAGAGGGAGGTAACACATACTGGAAAGGCAGGATCAAAAGTTACAACAAATAAGCTAGTTTATGAAAACGATGTTTTGATAAGTAAAGAGTGGTTTTCAGACTCGACATATATTGCAACAGCAGACGAAGTGACTGTAGGTACAAAAAAGGAAGAAAGCGAGAATAAGGATGAGAAGATAGACGGACTTGGGGGCGAAGGTGTGACAGATCAGGAAGTAAGTGATTTTGTCCCTTTAGGAAGCGAGTAAGGAGAAATGCATGATGAAACTTGAAATAGGTAAAATACCAGCTGAGTTGCTGGAAGAAATTGTACTGGATCCTATTCGTAGGAATCAGAAAAAGAGGAATGATATTGTGATACGCCCTCAGACAGGAGAAGACTGTTCTGCCTGTGATATGGGAGAAGAGTATTGTGTTTTTTCTACAGATCCGATTACAGGGACTGTCAATCACATAGGTGCTTCTGTTGTTCATATTAATTGTAATGATGCGGCTAGTAGTGGTGCAGAACCTGTAGGAATATTGATTACAGTGCTTTTGCCGCCTGGAAGCAGTGATGATATTCTGCGTGAAATTATGCAGGATGCTTATGATGTGGCTAGTAAGCTTCAAATTGAAATATTAGGTGGACATACAGAAGTGACAGATGCGGTGACAAGACCTGTAGTATCAGGCACTGTTATTGCGAAAACTGCAAAACGGAACTTTATCTCTTCTGGTGGTGCTCAAATTGGTCAGGGTATTATTATGACCAAATGGGCGGGAATTGAAGGAACAGCAATTATTGCAAATGATTATGAGGATAAATTAAAGGGAAAGATTTCAGAAGATATTTTGGAAAAAGCTAAAAATTTAAATAGTATGATTTCTGTAGTAAAGGAGGGGAACATTGCTGCACAGTTTGGAGCTACAGCAATGCATGATGCTACAGAAGGTGGAATCTATGGTGCTGTATGGGAAATAGCGGACTGTTCTCAAAAAGGAATAGAACTTCTACAGGATTCTATTCCTGTACTGGAAGAAACCAGATTAATTTGTAAAACTGCAGGTGTTGATGTATACCGTTTGGTGTCTAGTGGTACTATGATCATTACTTCATTTTATCCTGAAAAGCTAGTAGCAAAGCTCCGTCAAGAAGGAATTCCTGCTTCTATTATTGGATGGGTGACAGGGGGAGACCAAAAGATATTAGTTGCGAATGGGAAGCGTCAGTTATTGTGTCAGCCAAAATCTGATGAGATTTATCATGTAAAGCTTTAGAAAAATTGATATGATTGACAGAAGAGCATTGCTCTTCTGTTTTTTTGTCGATATGGAATTCAGACAGAAAAGAGGAAATAATAAACATAGATTGTACTTCTAAGGCGTTTTAGATATTTTGTATCTAATATGGTATGAAATGAACTTTTTTTTATTTGATTTGTGGTATAATAAAAAATGAAAGAAAGGAGGCCGTATTGATGAGGGATAGAATTCTTCGGCTTTTAGAGAAAAACAGCAGGCTAACTTATGGCCAAATTGCTGAGAGGCTTGGTATTACAGAAGAGGAAGTGGCAAGAGAAGTAAAGCGGATGGAAGAAAATAAAATCATCTGCGGTTATAATACATTAGTCAATTGGGATGCCACAGAACAGGATTATGTGACAGCTTTGATTGAGGTCAAAGTTACACCCCAAAGAGGAGATGGTTTTGATCGGATTGCGGAGAGGATTTATCGTTTTGAAGAGGTAAAAGCGTTGTACTTAATGAGCGGTGTTTTTGATTTTGCTATTATTATAGAGGGAAGCAATATCAAAGAAATTGCCTATTTTGTATCAGATAAACTTTCTCCAATCAATGATGTTATAAGCACGGCTACACATTTTGTTTTGAAAAAGTATAAAGATCATGGAATTATTATAGATAAGGGCAGAAAGTCCAATGAAAGGATGATTATTTCGCCATGAGGGAAAGCTACATTGCGGATCATATCCGACAGATGCCGCCTTCAGGGATCCGAAAATTTTTTGACGTGGCAAGTTCCATGAAAGATGTCATCTCACTTGGTGTGGGAGAACCGGATTTTGAGACACCATGGAGGATTCGTGAGGCTGCGGTTTCCACCATTGAGCGTGGTATTACATCTTATACATCAAATCAGGGCTTACTGGAACTAAGGAGAGAAATTTGTCGATATTTAATGGAACGATTTTCGCTTAACTATGATCCAGTGAAAGAGGTAATGGTTACTGTTGGCGCTAGCGAGGGCATTGATATTGCTTTGCGGGCATTGGTAGACCCTGGAGATGATGTGCTTTTAGTTGAGCCGTCTTATGTATCTTATAAGCCTTGTATAACGATGTGTGGAGGAAATCCTATTATTATTGAAACTACAGAGGCGCAGGAATTTCGTTTAACACCAGAGGCATTACGCCAAGCGATTACTAAAAAAACAAAGGTATTAATTTTACCTTATCCCAATAATCCAACAGGCGGAATTATGGAAAAGAAAGATTTGGAACAAATCGTTCCTATTTTAATGGAGCATGATATTTTTGTAGTCAGCGATGAAATTTATGCTGAGCTTACTTATGGAAGAAATCATGTTTCGATTGCGTCATTTCCAGGGATGAAAGAAAGAACAGTAGTACTAAATGGTTTTTCTAAAGCTTTTGCTATGACCGGATGGCGATTAGGCTATGCGGCAGGTCCAGCAGAAGTGATTCAATATATGAATCGAATTCACCAATATGTGATTATGTGTGCACCTACTATGAGTCAGTATGCGGGAATAGAGGCCCTTGCTGGAATTGGAAGTATGGAAGATGTCAAATATATGCGAGAGGCTTATGATGAGAGAAGAAAGATTATGGTAGATGGTTTTCGTTCTATGGGTCTAAGCTGTTTTGAACCATTGGGTGCATTTTATGTTTTCCCTAGTATTAAAAGTACAGGTATGAGGTCAGAGGAGTTTTGTGAGAGAATGTTGTTTGAAGAAAAAGTGGCTGTTGTGCCTGGAACAGCGTTTGGAGCATCAGGAGAAGGTTTTGTCCGTTGTTCTTATGCGTATTCTGTGGAGGACATTCAATCAGCATTAAAGAGAATAGATGGGTTTCTTAAAAAAATAGCGAAATAGAATGCTTATAAAAATCTTCAGAACAATTAGGTTTATAGTGATAAGGAAGTATTTACAATAAATTATCACTAACGCTGACAGATAGGTTTACAAGCAGAGAGTAATCACTTCCTAAAGTGATCGGCTCTCTGCTTTTCTATCTCCACTTTGCTACGCAGTAGAACCTTATATCATTTTATATAGGAAATGTCGGTTTGATTTCCTATCACAAGACTGAAAGAGCTGATAGAAAAGGTACAGACTGAACAACAGGAAACTGATACCTACGAACAGAATAAAAGCGATTTTGACAGTTTCGCTGCTATTATCCGCAAAGGATGTAGGAATAACCGAATTGGCACCTACTATCGTCAATGAGTTTGTGAAGAAAATAAGTTATTTATGCACCGGAGAAAATAGACGGCAAGTGTTTTCAGAAAGAGGAGATTGACTTTGACTTCGTAGGAGAAATCCATTTGTCGACTGACCTGCAGCCGGAACAGAAAGAAGCCAATCAACAGGAAAAGACGGCATAGCCCTTGAACGGGACTATACCGTCTAACTAAGAAATATACTTCCCTAAAACCGAAAAAACGTAACTTATAGGGATGGTATTTTTAAAAGAAGAGCTTATCTTCAAAGTTGCAGTCTGGACACAGGCCGTAATAGAATATCTTTTCATTTTCTATCTTAAAGCCCCATGGCAGATCTACAGCATCTGCAAGGTTTTGATTACGTTTAAATTTTAAATCATAAACATTTCTACAATTGGTGCATACAAAGTGAGGATGTTTTTCTGGGTTGGCGTCATATCTTACATGATTGTCGCCTGTGTATAGTTCCTGTATTAGACCAGCTTCTATAAGAGCATCTAATGTTTTATATACAGTAGCAAGACTCATAGATGGATGTTTTGGTTCTAATGATTTATAGATGGTTTCTGCGCTTGGATGAGAAGCTGTAAAAGATAGTATCTGATAGATTGCAATGCGCTGAGGTGTTATCTTTAGATGTTTGTCCCGAAGGCGTTCTACGATATAACTCAATTTAATTGGTCCCCCTTAAAAATAAGAAAATAAAATTTTAACAAATACTCCACTATAAGTTATAATACGCAAACCATTTTTCGTCAATAGTAATTTTATATTTCGTCAATTTTATTTCTTTGGATTGAAGATTTAAAAGACATGTGATATGATAAAAACAGGATTCTTAATTGTCATAGGGGTTTATTTTATATACTAAAATTATAGAAATATTTTAATTTAAATAGCGCGATTTTCAGATGAAAAGGGGAAAATATTTTTATGAATTGTGATATAATACGCCTGATAGATCAACCGGCAATGAAAGAGAATGCAGCACGATGGTTTCACGAAAAATGGAATATTTCGTTGAAAGCATATCAGGATAGCATGGAGGAATGTTTAAAGCAAGAAAAGGCTGTTCCTCAATGGTATTTAGCAATGGAAAATAATAACATAATTGGCGGATTGGGAATAATTGAGAATGATTTTCATGATAGAAAAGATTTATCACCTAATATTTGTGCCGTATATACAGAAGAAGAGAAACGCTGTCAAGGGATTGCTGGCGCTTTACTACAGTATGCTTGTACTGATATGAAAGAAAAGGGAATTGACACATTATATCTTATTACAGATCATACTTCTTTTTATGAACGGTATGGGTGGAAATTTTTTTGTTTAGTACAGGAAGAGGGAGAAGATGATATGGCTAGAATGTATATTCATAGAGACTGAAAAATTTGTAGTATGGGATGTCAATAAATAAGGAGGAGAAAAGCATGAATATTATTTTACATGAGCCGGAAATACCTCAGAATGCTGGAAATATAGCAAGAACATGCTCTGTGACCAGATCTTCACTGCATCTGATTCGGCCGTTAGGTTTTTCTGTTACAGATAAATACTTAAAACGTGCAGGGCTAGATTATTGGAATGAGTTGGACCTTCATTATTATGAAAATTTTGATGATTTCAAATCAAAACATCCAGAAGCAAAAATTTATATGGCTACAACAAAAGCACAAAAAATTTATACAGAGGTATCCTACCAATCGGATGATTTTATTATGTTTGGTAAGGAGACGGCAGGAATACCGGAAGAAATTTTGTTGGATTACCATGATACGTCTGTGCGTATTCCAATGTATGGGGAATCGAGAAGTTTAAATCTTGCCAATTCTGTGGCGATAATTCTGTACGAAGCATTGCGGCAGCAAAATTTTTCTGATTTAAAACTACAAGGACAGCTTCACCACCATCACTGGTAAAGGTTTACTTTTTGAATTAGTAAAAGCTATAGGTATGATAATGAGTACTGACGTGGAAAAGTGATTGTGTCATGTGTATATAAAGTTTTCGTTTATAAAGAGAATTTGAAACAAAAAGGCGACAGTATCTATTCTGATATGCCGCTTTTTTAGTTATAAAAGAAAAAAACCGAAAAGTGACTTTTCGGTTTTTTATAAAATTCAAATGCGGATAACAGGACTTGAACCTGCACGAGAATACTCCCACTAGCACCTGAAGCTAGCGCGTCTGCCAATTCCGCCATATCCGCATATATGAACTCATCAATCAGAACGCCTATTATAATATCAGAATTGAATTTATTTGTCAACTACTATTTCTAAAAAATTATATATTAAATGACAACATATGTCTATTTTTCGTATTTTTTGCTTTCATTATCAGGATATGATATAATGAAACTACATTTATAGAAAGGAGTAGGGGTTATGAATTTAGAGAATTTGCTTACAAAAGGAAATTTGACAGCTGAAAATTTAATTTCTTCAGCAATCATTTTAATTTTTGGTGTGATTGTAGTAAAATTTTTAATGCGATTAGTTCGCCGTCTTGTAGAGCGTATTCCAGTAGAAAAAAGTCTTCATAGTTTTATTTGCTCTATTATCCGTGTAGTGTTTTATTTTATTCTTATACTGATTATAGGTAGTCATTTAGGAATAGATATGACATCGCTTATCGCAATTTTTAGTGTATTTGGTTTAGCAGTATCATTATCTGTGCAAAACTCGCTTTCTAATTTGGCTGGAGGACTTATGGTTTTGGTTTCAAAGCCATTTATTGTTGGAGATTACATAGAGGCAGGCGGCGTAGAAGGCAGTGTAAAACAGATTGGTTTAGTATATACTCAAATGGTCACTGTAGATAATAAGGTGATCTATGTGCCAAATAGCGAGATATCGTCAAGTAAAATTATAAATTTTACAAGAGAAGATAGACGGCGAGTGGAGTTAAAGATTACCGCGTCGTATGAGAATTCTATTGACCAGGTGAAATCTTCAATACTAAAATCGGTAAAACAAATTCCTGTTTTTTTACAGGATCCAGAACCTTTTGTCAATGTCAGTGCATATCAATCAAGCAGTATTGAATATGTAATAAGAGTTTGGACAAAGACAGAAGATTATTGGACAGGATATTATGAATTACTAGAAGAGATAAAGCGCTCTTTTGACAGGGATGGTATTGAAATGACTTATGATCACATTAATGTACATATGATGAAAAATTAGAAATACTGCCTTTATAGAGGCAGTATTTTTTATCACCAATTAGAGGTTTAGACATATACTTTTAGTACAGGGAGGGAGTACGTTGAATCAGAAAAGGATTTTGTTTCTTGGCGGTGATGCTAGGCAAGAATACATGGCAGGATTTTTTAAACAGGAAGGGTTCCAGGTTGAAAAAAATAAGAAGCCAAAAAAACAGGATATTATTATTCTGCCTGTTCCAGTGACTGATAAAGACGGAAATATTTTAGGTTCTGAGATGGACATAAAAGAACTTTGTTCCCTAATTGATGAAAGCCATATAATTTTTGGGGGAAAATTTCCAGAAGAAATCCTCACATATGCCAAACATCATCATATTCAATTAGTTGATCTTATGAAAGATAAAACTGTTACGGAGAAAAATAGTGTACCTACTGCGGAAGGGGCTGTAGCAGAAGCATTGTTACGTTCACCAGGTATTATGAAAGGTAGCTTAGTATTAGTGACAGGATATGGTGTATGTGCCAAGGAAATAGCGCATTTATCAGCGTCTATTGGCGCAAAAGTGACAGTTGCCGCTAGAAGATTGGCACAACGTGAATTGGCAGCTGCCGCCGGTTTTTCTGTTATCTCTATCGATCAGATAAAGGAATGGATAAAGCAGGCGGATATTGTCTTTAATACAGTTCCGGCAATGATATTTACTGAACAGATATTAGAGAAAGTACAAAAGGATACTGTTTTCATAGATATTGCTTCAGGTGGCGGTATGGACTTTGCATACTGCAAAAAACATCAGATTACAGCAAACTTATATCCTGGGATTCCTGGAAAAATTGCGCCGCGAGAGGCAGGTAAAATTTTATTTGAAGCGGTCATGGAAAAAATTGTGGTTAAGTAGGTGAGGTTATGAAGTTGGAGAATATCCGCGTAGGATTTGCTATGACAGGATCATTTTGCACCTTTTCCAGAGCAGAGGAAGCGTTGGAAGAAATTAAAGGTGAGGGAGCGAAAATACTCCCAATATTTTCGTTTCATGCCTGCTCCATGGATACTCGTTTTGGAAGAGCGGAGGAACACAAACAGATTGTAGAGGAGATTGCCGAATATGAAAGTATTGTGACGATTGAACAGGCGGAACCTGTGGGTCCTAAAAATTTGGTTGATATTCTTTTAATCGCGCCATGTACAGGAAATACTTTGGCAAAACTAGCTAATGGAATTACAGATACGCCTGTGACAATGGCGGTCAAAAGTCATTTGAGAAACGGGAAACCAGTGGTTATCTGTTTAGCAACAAATGATGGATTGGGGATGAATTTAAAAAATATTGGTTTGCTTTTAAATACAAAACATATTTACTTTGTTCCCTTTAGTCAAGATGACTCTGTGAAAAAGCCTAATTCTTTGGTTGCAAAATTTGAATTGATTGTACCTACATTGGAAAAGGCTCTGGAGGAACATCAAATTGAGCCTCTTCTTAGATAAGAAATCAAAACTCTGCTGGAAATGCCGGATTCCAGCAGAGTTTTTTAGATTAATAATATTTAAGAATTGTTAAATAATTCATTAATGAAGTTCTGTCATAATAGGGGCAGTAAGATTAAAAAATATCTAAGGAGGAATTGATAGATGAACCGGTTTTTTAAATTAACCGCAGCGAGTCTGACTTTTATTCTTATGCTTTCAGGATGTACTGGTGCTAGCGCGAAGAAAGGACCAGGACAAATGCCAATGGTTATGTCAGAAAAAGAAAGTTCTACTGCAGTTGAAGTTTGTACAGCCCAAAAAGACACAATAACAGAATATGCCACATTTTCAGGAGTTATTGAGCCGATGGACACAGTAGATGTCATGGCAAAGCAGTCAGGGCTGAAAGTAACTGCGGTGAACTATAAGGTAGGGGAAAAAGTAGAAAAAGGTGATGTGCTTTTTACATTGGAGACTACAGATATAGAAAACAATATTGCTGTTCTAAATGCGAATCAAAAGACAACAGAGGCAAGCATTCGTACAGCACAAACAAATTTGGAGTTAGCCAATGGCTCTTCAGTGCAGGCACAAATTGCAAGCAATCAGTCAACATTAGAAAGTGCACAGTTGGCATTGGATACTGCAAAAATAAATTACGAAAATGGCAAACAATTATTTGCTGCTGGTGGAATCCCACAGACTGAATTGGACACATTACAAAAAGCATATGATAATGCTGTTTTAAATCCAGGCATAAACCCGCAAAGTCTAAACATGCTGAAAATCGCATAAAATAGGGCTTTTTAGTCTTACACTATAGCATAAATTTATGTATTTTTTCTA
>JAGZLR010000095.1 GCA_018364635.1 Clostridiales bacterium
AAAGAATTGAGAAAATTGACATTTTCAATGTTAGATGAAAATTATAGGTGGATGGGATAATATGAAAACAAAAAATCAAACGACATTAGCAAGTAAATACTGGTTATTGATTCTTTCAATGATTTGTATTATTTTGATGGGCCTGTCACTTGTGACAGACAAAGTGAATGGTCCGCTCCGAACAGTAGCAAATTACACGATTGTTCCGATGCAGAAAGGAATTAATCATATCGGATTGTGGATGAGCGATCTGACAAAAAATTTCGAAACATTAACAGAAGTAAAAAATGAAAATGAAGAATTGCAGAAAACAGTAGATGAGCTTACGATTGAGAATAACCGTTTGCAGCAAGAGCGCTATGAATTAGAGCGCCTGCAAGAACTTTATGCATTAGACCAAAATTATGCAGATTATAAAAAGGTAGGGGCACATGTTACCGCGAATGACTCTGGTAACTGGTTCAGTTCTTTTACAATTGATAAAGGTGAGCAAGATGGCATCAAAAAGGACATGAATGTTATGGCTGGAACTGGTCTTGTTGGAATTGTGACAGAAGTGGGACCCAATTGGGCGCGTGTGCGTTCGATTATAGATGATTCCAGCAATGTCAGCGCATTAATTTTGTCAACTTCAGATAAATGTATTGTAAAAGGAGATCTGACGCTGATGAATGATGGAAAGATTCGTTTTGAGCAACTTGCAAATAATGGTTCTGAAATAAAAGAAGGGGAACAGGTTGTCACTTCACACATCAGCAGCAAATATCTTCAGGGTATTCTGATTGGATATGTCAGTGAAATTACGACGGATGCGAATAACCTTACAAGGTCTGGATATATTACACCTGCTGTCGATTTTCAACATTTGCAGGAAGTGCTTGTCATTACAACTACAAAAGAGGAGATGTTAGAGAAGGAAGAATAGTAGAAAGGAGTACTGCTTTGAAAAGAAGAGTCATCACCGTTTTTATTATCGTCGTATGCTTTTTATTAGAGTGCACCGTTTTTCAAAAAATTGCATTTGCATCTATCACCCCAAATCTTTTGATTATTATCACATCAGCATTTGGGTTTATGCGAGGAAAAAAGGAAGGAATGTTTGTCGGCTTCCTGTCCGGTCTGTTGGTCGATATTTTCTTTAACGAGCTGATTGGATTTTATGCATTGATTTTTATGGTGATTGGGTATGTAAACGGTTTTTTTAAACGGATTTTTTATGCCGAGGATATCAAACTTCCGTTAATTTTAATTGCGGCAAGTGATTTTATCTATGCACATATTGTATATATATTCCTCTTCATTGTTAGAAGTCGGTTCAATTACCTCTACTACTTGAACCATATTATTATGCCGGAATTAATATATACTATTTTAGTAACATTAATTTTATACCAACTTATTTTGCATATTAACCAAAAATTAGAAGCAGAAGAAAAAAGGAGTGCAAGTAAATTTGTTTAATCGTCTAAAAGATTCTATTCTAGAAGTATTAAAATCAAGATTATTTGTTCTGATTGTTGTTTTTTGTATTTTGTCTGCAATATTAGTTCAGCGCGTATTCTATTTACAAATTGTAAAAGGAGAAGATTATCTGAACAATTATAAGCTGAAAATTAAAAAAACCAAAAACATACAGGGAACGAGAGGAGTCATATTTGATCGCAATGGAGAAGTGCTTGCTACAAATAAGCTTGCTTACTCTGTACAGATTGAAGACAATGGTTCTTATGAGGATACTAAACAGAAGAATAAACTTATAAATAAAACGATCAATAGTGTGATTGATATGGTGGAAAAGAATGGAGATTCGATCGTAAATGATTTTGGAATTATTCTGAACTCTAATAATGAATATGAATTTCTATACGCTGAAGGTACCAGAAGGCTGCGATTTCTTGCCGATATCTATGGATACACAACTATTGATAAATTGTCGGAAAAAGAAAAGAATTCTACTCCGCAGGAAGTAATGGATTTTCTTTGCGCAAATAAGCGCGGAAAGTCTTGGGGATTTGGAATCGATCAGGAAAAATATGAAAAATCTAGGGTGCTTCAGCTTGTGACAATTCGATATGGGATGCATCTGAACAGTTTCCAGAAGTACATTCCAACTACCATTGCTTCTGATGTCAGTGACGAGACAGTGGCGGTCATCATGGAAAATCTATCTGATCTTCAAGGAATTAGTATTGGAGAGGAATCGCTGAGAGTTTATCCGGATAGTAAATATTTTTCATCCATTCTAGGATACACCGGAAAGATTTCGCAGGAAGAGTATGACGAGTTGAGCGAGGAACAACAAAAATCGTATTCTCTGACAGATATTGTAGGAAAATCAGGTATTGAACAGACAATGGATGAATATTTGCAAGGTGAAAAAGGAAAAGAAACAGTATATGTAGACAGTGTAGGAAAAGTTATTGAAAGTAAGAAAGATAAGGAACCGAAGGCGGGGAATAACCTTTATCTTTCCATTGATAAGAATTTGCAGATTACAGCTTATAATCTGATTGAAGAAAAATTAGCTGGTATTATCTTAAAAAAAATGACTACGGCATTGGATTATACGAGAGATCCGGAAGGAAACTCAGATATTATTATTCCAGTTGGAGATATCTACAACGCCTTCTTTGCAAATGAGATTTTGGATATTGACCATTTTGCAACTAGTGAGGCACAAGCAACTGAACAGGCAGTCTACGCGGCGTATAGTGAACGTCTTGATTCTGCAATTAATGAAATTATAGCAGAACTACAGTCTTCATCATCGAAGCCATATAAAGATCTGTCAAAAGAAATGCAGGCATATATGAATTATATCGAGGCAGATTTACTTACATCCAAAACAGGAATCATTGTGAAGGATAAGATTGACACAAATGACGAGACCTATAAAGCGTGGAAAACAGATGAGTCTATCAATCTGAATCAGTATTTGAATTATGCGATCTCAAAGAATTGGATTGATACTTCTGTCATACAAGATTATGTATCTTCCGATGAAAAATATTCCAATGCTGGAGAATTGTATCAGGGTATCCTGACATTCATCAGTGATTACTTGAAAACGGACAGTAGCTTTGAGAAACTCATTTACCAATATATGATCAAGGATGGTACTCTTCGAGGCAGTCAGGTATGTATGATGTTATATGAGCAGAATGTACTTCCATTTGACGAAGAGCAATATAATCGTCTTTCAGCAGGAGCCGTATCTGCGTATGACTTCATTCGAAGTAAGATTACAAGTTTGGAGATTACACCTGGACAATTAGGTGTGGAACCTTCTACTGGATCATTTGTCATGACTGAAGTTGCAACTGGTAAGACACTTGCACTTGTTTCTTATCCTGGATATGATAACAATAGACTTGCCAACACAATGGATTCTGATTATTACAATAAACTATATGTAGATCTTTCTCAGCCTTTTTACAATAAGGCTACTCAGGAGACAACTGCACCTGGCTCCACTTATAAGATGGTATCCTCTGCCGCTGGTCTATCAGAAGGTATTATTACCGGAAGCACAACGATTGGCTGTTATGGTCCATATAAAAATGTTACACCTAGTCCAAAATGTTGGATTTATCCTGGTGGACATGGCAACTTGACCGTAACTGGTGCCCTTGCCCACTCTTGTAATAACTTTTATTTTGATGTAGGTTATCGACTGGGTCTGTCATCAGAAGGAAATTACTCTTCAGATGTTGGAACAAATAAACTTGCAAAATATGCTCAGATGTTTGGACTTGGAGAGACTTCCGGTCTTGAAATTCCAGAATCCGAACCACGACTCAGTGATGAAGATGCTGTGCGTTCTGCAATTGGACAGGGAACAAACTTGTTTACAACAAGTCAGCTTGCAAAATATGTAACAGCTATCGCGAATCGCGGCACCGTATATGATCTTACACTTTTAAGTAAGATAGAAGATGTTGATGGTAATCTGGTGAAAGAATTTGAGCCTACCTTATATAAACAAATCGAAAAAAGTGAAATCAGCAGTACTTCTTTTAATCTGATTCAGCAAGGTATGGAGCAGATGGTAGAAAGAGATAGCCGTTTCAAGAGTGTACGTGACGGTGGAATTAAGATGGCAGGAAAAACCGGTACCGCACAGCATAGTAAGGCTCATGCCGATCATGTTTTATTTGTCGGATATGCACCGGCAGATCAGCCGGAGATTGCAGTCAGTGCACGTATTGCGTATGGCTATAACTCTGGTTATCCAGCTGAGATTGGGCGGGATATGGTTAGAAAATATTTTAACCTTGCGGATGACTCAGATCTTGTAACCGGAACCGCTTCTTCACTTGGTTCAGAAATACGAGGAGATTAACAGGAGAATACTTTCAGAACCCTTTTTAAAGCACAAAAGAAAAATGTCAGACAGACCCACGGATTATAAAAAATGCATGTAGGAGGAATTTAAAATGGGTGAAGTTATTGTAGTTACATCAGGAAAGGGAGGCGTTGGAAAAACAACGACAACCGCAAATTTAGGGGTAGGACTTGCAAAATTAGATAAAAAGGTTGTGGTAATCGATACTGATCTGGGACTTCGAAATTTAGATGTTGTCATGGGACTTGAAAATCGTATTGTATATAACCTTGTAGACGTGATTGAAGGAAATTGTCGCATGAAACAGGCACTAATCAAGGATAAACGGTATGATAATCTTTATCTTCTGCCTTCGGCACAGACAAAAGATAAGTCTGCGATTTCTCCGCAGCAAATGAAAAAGCTGACAGAAGAGTTAAAGGAAGAATATGATTACATACTTTTGGATTGTCCCGCTGGAATTGAACAGGGATTTCAGAATGCAATCGCGGGAGCTGACCGTGCAGTTATTGTGACAACTCCAGAAGTATCTGCAATACGTGATGCGGACCGGATTATTGGTCTACTTGAAAAAAATCATATAAACAAAATTGATTTAATCATAAATCGTATTCGAATGGACATGGTCAAGAGGGGAGATATGATGTCTGTAGAGGATGTAACAGAAATTTTGGCAGTCCACCTTCTAGGAGCAATTCCAGACGATGAAAAGATTGTAATTGGAACAAATCAAGGAGAACCGGTCATTGGGCTTGACTCTATAGCTGGAAAAGCATACTTTAATATTTGCAGACGACTTTTAGGCGAAGATGTTCCATTCCTGAATTTAGATTCTAATTCTGGACTTTTTACAAAACTTACCCGTATTTTTCAAAAGCATTAGGAGGTGTTGTAAAGATGAGCGTATTTGAAACAATCAAGAGAAAACCTTCCGTTTTAATTGCAAAAGACAGGCTGAAAATATTACTTGTTTCAGACCGCGTAAACTGTACACCCGATGCACTAGAAAAAGTACAATTGGAATTGTATAAGACGATTTCAAAATACATTGAAGTAACTCCGGAGACGTTTGACGTTCAATTTACACGTTCAACAATATTTATTAAACTTACAGGAGAAGAATCGTGAAACTATCGAAACCCTATCATA
>JAGZLR010000096.1 GCA_018364635.1 Clostridiales bacterium
AAGGTAACGTCGCTTATGCGAATAATGTTCAATTTTATTTATATCGTGGCAAGGCAATCAACAATTTTAGTAAGTAGTAAATAAGTAGTAAATTTTCTCTGTTAGCTTCAAAAAGTCAAGGAATATCAAGGGTTTCCGCGCTCGATTAGTGTACTGCCGTGGCAGATGAATAGTATTTTTATCATATTTAAAAATCCTCCTAAAACACTTGTATATGCTCCGTTTTGCCGTAGTTTGCCGACTTTATTTTTGCCATTCAGATTGTTAATTCTGTCACAGAATAAGCAAAATAGGGCAAGACGGGGCAAGTTGAAGTCATCAAACGTAGTAGAAATTAGAGTGGGTTACCACTGCTGTTTTCTACCTTATACTGCTAAATTCTATTCTGATAAATTATACTTTTGCTCTCTGATTCTAAAAGCATCTTTTCCACCTTCAAGAATCTCACAAACATGTTCCCGAATACCATACTGATACAGAATACACTCTTGTTTTTCATTATTGAAGCTTTCTTCAAGAGCTCCTGTGCGATAACAGAATTTTTTACTTTCCGGATTTTCGTTGTGAATTCCATTTTGATTTGCTACAATTACTTCCTCTGCATCAGCACCAACAACTATATTAGGATTATGTGTAACAAGGATGATTTGCCTTACCCCTTTTTTATCTCTCAAATATTGAACTAGCTCATGATAAATTGCACGATTATCAAGGTCATCTTCTGGTTGGTCAATTAAAATTGGATAATTATTTTTACTAAAATCCAACAAAAGACGTAAAATCACAAATGATTTTTTTCCTTCCGACATTGAATTTAAATTATCTCCCTGGTATTGGATATCATATTCAATCGAAAAGAAATTTTGTGTAATTAATTCTTCTGCAACTTTGTCTATAGTAGTACTCCTTTTTAATGTATATTGACACTTTTCGCATAAAAGATTGTTCATTACTGTCTTAATATGCTTTTTATAAGTTTGAAGATCAGTAAAATGATAATCAAATATACCATAGTTGTTTTTTGCACGTCCATGAAAATACGATTCTACTAGCCCTTGATATATTTCAGATTTAAATGTAAGTCGAGCAGTAATTGAAATATCTCCATGTTGCATGTTTACCATATCGCAGAACTCTTTATCTTTTTGATAGAATTCCACATGTTTATCTACTAACTCCTGTAAACATTGTCCCGTTTGTATTATCTTATCCGTTAATATCTGCTCCGTGTCTATAATAAGTTTCATCTTGCCCTGTTCTTCAGACAAGCTTTTTGATAAGTCTTGGTATTCTTTATTCTTTTCAAAGAGTCTTTCTGCTTTAACAAAATTCGAATCACTTTTAATGCTGTTAATCGAATTCCTTGCTACAGTAACTTTATCTTTCAGTTCTCCAATTATTCCATCCAATCTGAGAATCCATTCTTTACTGCTTGTATCAACGACAGCTTTAAATGCATCATCAACCAATACCATAACAGACTCGCTTACCCCATCAATATCCAGAGCTACATCTGAAAATACATCTCGAACACTAGGAAACTGGAGTCTTCTAATATCTTCATTTGCTTTTTCGATTTGATATTCCAATGTAGCTATTTCCAGTTTCTGTGCTTCAAACAATTTTTCCTGTGCTTCATCTAATTTGTCTGTCATTGTTTCTCTCAATGCTTTAATTTGATTTTCAATCTTGTGAATTTCAGATTCTATACCCGCCTTACTACCATATCCATCTAATTTTTCCTTAAGTTCTCTACACTCCTGACGTAATACGCAAAATCTGGAGTATTGAGTATGTAAGATTCCTGTATGGGTACTATAAAAATCTTGTAAAACATCTAACCCATCACAGTATTGTTGTTCTTCACGTAATAGTGGCTCTATTAATTCTTTGCGTTGATTCTCACCTTTATTCTTAGATGCAAAATCAATAATATATCCCTGTGGAAAAAAATCTATTTTTCGTTTCTGCGGTTCCAATCCATCTTTCCAATAAAGAGCTGATTTACTTACAATATCATCAATATAAGAATCATACTCTTGATTCTGTTCTTTTATCATTTTTTCACTACCACACAAACGCGCTATGCAGCCAAGAAGAATTGATTTTCCTGATGATCTTCCCCCAATAATTGTATTCAAACCTGAATTTAAAGGTATCACCTGTTTAAAAAAATCATCATGAACAATTTCAACCGAATCTATCACCAGATAATCTTTTTTAGAATCTGGTACTTCTTTTTGGATACAAACTCGTGCTTCTGGCTCATAAAGAATTTGCCGTAAACCATCAAATGTTGGTTCAGCCTTTATCCAACAATACTTGTTATCTGCAGGCTTAAACATACGTTTATATTCATGTGCATCTGATCCCCATATACAAGGTTTAATTGAGCCAAATTCCCGAATTCTTTCCTCTTTCTCAACATTTGCTAAAGCCCAAGAAGCAGTTCCTGCATTAGAAGTCATATAAAAATGACACTGCTGATAAATATTCTTTCTAGATGAATAATCTCTACCTTTCCATGAAATAGCTGACAAATCTTCATCAACTGGTACTGTGATAAAATATTTTCCACCAAAAGCATTACTTCTTAATATCTCTAATATATTTTCAGAGCTAACTGTTACATGCTTTAAACCAATTAAGAAATCGCTACCCTTATTTCCATTATTTTCACGAATAGATTTTCCATATTCTTCAATATTATATTTTGTTAAAGGCTTATCATCACCTGCATCTTGTTGAAATGTAAGTCGATGAAGAAAATTCTCTTCAATTATTTGTGCAGAAAGACTATCCGAAAAAATAATGTGATAATTTACAGCGTTAGCCTTTTCCCCTACAAAAGTATTTAAACGCACTTCTATATTAGGAAATATATATATTTTTTCAACTTGTTTTCTAATTTCTTCATTCGGAAAAAGAGTTTCCATTTTCGCTGGACATTCCAGATAACATTCCTTGATGCGCTTATAGCCATCTATAACAAAATAATCAGTAATTCCAATTGCTTGAATATTGCATTCAAGAGCTTTTAAAAATAACTTTTGAACAAACTCATCAAACTTTTTTTCATCCACATCTGTATATGGATCAAAACCATAATTATTATTAAGAATAGAATAGGGCGTGTGGACATGAAAATCCCATTTCCGCCATTCTGAACCACTATTATTTACCATTTTTTCCTCGCTCAATACATAAAAGCATATTTGACAATAGCTTTTATCTTTTTCATTAGTTGTTATAAATCCTTACTAAAGTTATTATAGGTTAAAATGCAATAACCGTCAATGAATGAAGCTTTAAACAAATCTAAAACCTCCCCATGGGGGCAAAAGATTCTGCACAAACTCTTCCACAGTAATGTTCTTTCCGACCGAGTCTGCCAAAAAATCTAGATCATACCCTATCTGCTTTTCCAATCCCCGGAGTGACAGTGGCCGCATGTTTTCTCCTGGTGCCTTTAATTCAACAAAAGCTATCTTACCAATTTGAAACAGTACGATACGGTCAGGCATACCATCTAAACCCGGACTTACAAACTTTGGTGCAAAACCGCCTTTTTTCTTTACTGCCTCTACAAACTTTCTTTCTATAAATCGTTCTCTCATATCTTTTAACTGACACAAGGAACACATCTTCACAACCATTTCCTATATATTTCTTACGCGTGTGTACAGGCACAAATCTTTTCTATATAGAAATAAATTCGATTTTGAATATAAGGGAAATAGTTGTGTTGTGACGCATTCTTGTGTTCCTAACCTCCAAACTTGTAAAGTCGCTGCCTGCCATAAATCGGCTGACGCTTAATCGTAGTGGTTCGTTCCCAACCGCCAATTTGACTCATAAGTGCCGCAATGCTGTAACTATCTGTCGGTTTTAACTCCTGCAGAGATTTGTCAAAGCACTCGCACCATATTTCCGCATTGCTGACCTCCGTGCGAAGTTCTTTAGCCTCATGAACTGGCGAACCAAACTCACTGCCACTTAGGTAATTTCTTCTCTGGAACAGATCCATAGAATCCCAATCGTCTGGAAGCATGGTATTCAGATACTCTTCTACCATACCCACACGCTCGTCCACTTCCATGGCTGACTGCTGCATCTTTTCCGCCTCTGCCAGAAGGTCACCTTCTAAGTACAACTTTTTCCCCAGCCTTCCAGATTTCTTTTGCCTCTGCCCAAAACTGCGCACGAAACCCCGGTGTGAAGTTCCAGGTCTTTTTCTGTTTCTTCTGATGAAGCTTGATAATCCAAAAGCGGCGGTTACCTGTGATATCACGCAGATATCCTCGCTCCCCATTAACCGTTGCAATAATGATGCACTGGCGTGGATGGGATTCCACCACTCGTCCATAAGATGGTCGGTACTTGTCATCGCAGGTGGAAAGAAATGCTTTCACCTTTTCAATATCCGCTTTCTTCATTCCCGCCAGTTCTCCAATTTCCACCGCCCAGAATCTCTGTAATTTTTCTGCACCGGACTTATCATCCATATCCGTAAGTGACAAAGTTTCTGAGTACTATTCAGGAGATACCAAATCCTTCACAATCGTAGACTTACCGATTCCCTGATCACCATCAAGAACCGGAACACAGTCAAACTTGATTCCCGGAACGTAGATTCTTGCAACTGCTGCCGCAAAAGTCTTTCTGGTAACCGTACGGACATACTCCGTATCCTCTGCCTGCAGATATTTGATAAATAAGTCTTCCACTCGCTTCACACCATCCCACTCTGGCAGACTGTTCAAATAGTCACGAACTGGATGGAAATGTCTGTCATCTGCCGCTTTTGTAAAAGCAACGTCATGATTTCGACTGGAAAATGCCAGGTATCGGATATCAATGATGGACTTTAGCTGAGCTGTGTCTGCATCTCGCCAGAAAGAGTTCCCTTCCGGACGTTCCCAAGGCAGCGGACCTATAATCTGGATACGATTTGCCAACTCATTGAAAGCAAAGTTCTGGAAATCCGGGTCATTATTAAGGATAAGATTCAAATTGTAAACGCTGTTCTCCAAAAGGCCCGTTCTTGGCTGATACTTAAGCCTTGTCATCCAGTCACTATCGGAATCCGCAAAGTCTGTCTCCGCTTCCAATAACTTCTCTTCCGTTGCAAGACGCTTCACTTCGTCATCCTCCATTGCCAGTTCGCACATAGCATTGAAAGATTTCTTGCTGTCATCGTCACCAAACCTATGGATTCGAACCAAGTCAAATGCATTGCAAAGTTTCAAGTACGCAGGATCTTTGGCATGATGAGAATAT
>JAGZLR010000020.1 GCA_018364635.1 Clostridiales bacterium
TGGAAAGAGGTCATTAACAAGAGATTTGACACAAAGGCATTTGAAAGAGAGCATGGCAACATGTATAACCAATACTTAAAACAGACAACGACAAGACGATTCACAATTGCCTGAGAAAAAAGAGGACTTCTCTTAGATAACACAAGATATATAAAAAATATTTGTTGACGTACTATATATAGTGTTGTATAATAATAATAAAGACTGTTTTAAATTACAATCAGGCAAAAACAAATTACGATATTTTAGTGAATCAGACAGTAAAAGAAAATACAAGAAAAGCAGAAGACAGTTTAAATCAAGCACAGGCATCTTTGCAGTCTATTGCAGCACAAAGGGCAGTTTATGAACAGAGTTTGTCAGACTGTACTGTGACAGCGCCAATTTCTGGCATTGTACAGGAATGTAATGTAACAGAAGGAGCTATATTGTCAGGCGGGACGCCGTTTGTATTGGTCAATTTGGATACTGTAAAAGTTGTGTTAAATATTTCGGAAAGTATGGTCTCAAAAGTAAATACAGGTGATAAAGTAGAAATTTCTGTGCCATCATATTCAGAAGACAAATTTACAGGTGAGATATCAACAGTAGCACCTGGAGCTAACGCGGATGGCACCTATGATGTTACGATTGAGGTTGATAATGCAGACGGCGTTTTAAAGGCAGGCATGTTTGCTCAAGCTGATTTTGTGAAAAACAGCTCGGATCAATGTATCGTTTTAGATCGCAATGCTGTCGTATCAGATAGTCAAGGTGATTATGTATTTTCAGTAAACGAGGACAGTACTGTCTCAAAATTACCGGTAGTGACAGGCATTGACACAGGAGAAAAAATTGAAATTATCAATGGTGTTGATGAGAATATGACAATTGTAACTAGTGGAAATACCTATCTTTCTGAGGGAGATCAGGTACATATTGTAACGGAAGAGAACGATGCTTCCGCCGATTCTTTTGATGAAAAAGATGAGACAACACCACAGGATGACAAAAAGGAGGAGTCTATTGATGTTGACGAAACTTTCAATTAAAAGGCCTGTCACTACGATCATGGTTATATTGATGGTGTTTCTCGGTGGTATGGTTGCCTATAGAAGTATGGAGTTAGCCTATATGCCATCAACAGACACGCCAATGATTATGGTAATGTCATCTTATTCTGGGTGTGGACCAGAAGAAATGGAAAGCCTTGTGACAGAACCTATTGAGGAAACTCTGGCGACATTAACTGATGTAGATACTATTACTTCTTCAACATCTTTAGGATCTTCAAGGGTTATGGTTGAGTTTGTAGAAGGTGTTGATTTGGATCAAAAAACGAATGATATAAGGGATAAGCTAGATCGAGTTTCCAGACAATTGCCAGAAGATGCTGATGAGCCATCTATTATGAAAATGGATATGAATCAGAGTAGTACGATGATTGGTGTGACTAGTGATAAGATGAATTCTACACAGTTATATACTTTTGTTGAGGACAAAATTAGTCCGATGATCGAACGGGTTAGCGGCGTAGCTTCTGTGGAGATTATGGGTGGAAATGAAAAAGAGATTAGGATTATTGTTAGTCCAGAAAAATTAAAGGGATATGGTATTTCTATAAGTACCATTTCAAGTGCACTGAAATCGGAAAATATCAATACACCAGCTGGCTCGATTCAACAAGGGAATCAGGATATGGATATGAGAGCTGTTGGTGAGTTTGAATCCATTGATGAGATCAAAAATCTTCCTATTGCTACTAGTGACGGTCATGTGATACATATTTCAGATGTAGCTAAAGTTGAAGAAGTAGAGAAAGAAAAGAGTATGCTTTCTTTAATCAATGGGGAAGAAGGCATTATGATATCTGCAACAAAACAGTCAGATGCTAATGTCGTGACAGTTACAGATAATTTGTTAGCTGCTATGTCAGAAATTGAGAGTGTCTATCCTGAACTTCATTTGACGATGATGACAAATACTGCGGACTACATTAAGACATCTATCAATAATGTGGTAGAAACTGCTTTTCAGTCTGCGTTCATAGCAGTATTTGTATTGTTGCTGTTTTTAAGGGATTGGAAATCCTCTTTGATTATTGGTGTATCGATCCCCACATCTATTATGGCAACATTTGGACTGATGTACTGCGCTGGTATGACTATGAATACAATTTCTATGGGTGGTATTGTCATTGGAATTGGAATGCTGGTAGACAATTCTGTTGTCGTGCTAGAAAATATTAATACTTATTATCAAAGAGGATATGGGCCATATGAAGCGGCTGAAAAAGGAACTGTGGAGGTTGCCATGGCTGTTACAGCGTCTACTCTTACCTCTGTAGCTGTGTTTGGGCCTCTCATTTTTGTTACTGGGATGATTGGCACAATGCTCAAGGAACTTTCGTTTACAATATGTTTTGCTTTGCTAGCATCGTTGATTGTTTCTCTTACATTTGTTCCGATGGCAAGCTCTAGATTACTGAGCGCTCAAGAGAAGAAGACAAAAAAGAAACATGGCATATTGACTTATATAGGAGGTCTTTGGTTATATTGTTTAGATAGTGTGGACGGATTTTATAGAAAAGTTCTTCAGGCGGCGTTGAGGCATAAGATAACTACAATTTTTATTGTTATGGGATGTTTTTTAGGGAGTCTTTGTGTAGTTCCAATGATGGGGATGGATTTGATGAGTAGCACTGACGAAAGTGCGTGTTCCATTTCTATTGATATGCCAAATGGTACTGTATATGAAAAGACACAGGAGATGCTCTATGAAGTAATGGAAACGGTGGGAGACATTCCGGAAACAGAAACGATGTATGCGATGGTAAGAGGAAGTGGATCGGCAAGCATTAACTATAATTTAGTAGATAAAGAAGAACGTACAAGAAGCACAGATGAAATTGTAAATGAGATCCAAAAGAAAATAGAGAATATTGCAGGGGCTGAAATATCTGTTTCCGCGTCTTCCAATGCTATGGGAAGTATGGGTGGAGTTTCAAACTTAAATTTAAAGATTACAGGGCCAGACTCTGACACATTAAATAGAATTGCCAACGATATTATAGAAAAGTTAAACAGAATTGAAGGCGCAGAAGATCTGGAAAGTAGCATGGAAGATTCTGTACCAGAAGTAACATTTAAAATTAATCGGGATAAGGCAGCAAAGTATGGTGTATCTACATCATCTATTGCAAGTACCATAAATTCTGCTGTAAAAGGTGTGACTGCCTCCACTTATAAAAAAGATGGCACAGAGGAAGACATTATAATTATGTATGATCCAGATCAGGTGAAATACTTAGAGGATATCAAAAATATTACCATTACAACATCCTCCGGAGCAGTAATTCCGATTACAGAGGTGGCAGAGATCAATGTAAGTCAAGGGGCAATTTCCATTTCAAGAGAGAATCAGCAGAGATATATTACGATATCAGGAAATTTTCAAGGATATGATACCGGTTCTGTTCAGATGATGGTAGAAGAGCAATTAAATGATTACGTATTTCCAGATAATTATTCCTATAGTTTTGGCGGAAATATGGAAATGATGAATGATATGTTTTCTAATTTATCAGTCGTTATGTTAGTAGCAGTACTTTTGGTATATATGATTATGGCAAGTCAATTTGAATCGATTCTTTATCCGTTCATCGTTATGTTTTCTATGCCGCTTGCTATTACTGGAGGTATTGTGGGACTATTTATGACTGGTATGTCTATTACAACTACGGCTATGATGGGATTTATTATGCTCGTGGGTATGGTTGTAAATAATGCGATTGTTTTAGTAGATTATACAAATCAACTGAGAATACATCAAAATAAGGATTGTGAAGAAGCCTTATTGGAAGCAGGACCTTCTAGATTAAGACCAATTCTTATGACAACATTGACAACAATAATTGGTCTTGTACCAATGGCTGTTGCTACCTCTAGTGGTATGGAGACTCAGCAGCCTTTGGGTATTGCTGTCATTTTTGGTTTATCTATTTCCACAGTGATTACTCTTATTTTGATTCCTGTGTTGTATTCTATAGTAAACAATACACAGTGGAAGATAAAACAACTCTATAGGAAATGGATAGAAAAATATAATTCAGAGGAAATAATTGGATCAGATAATTGAACAAGTAGGAGCCTGGGACTCAATAAAAATTGGGAGGATAATAGATGAGGAAAAAGAATTATGTAGTTACAATTGGACGTGAAAATGGAAGCTATGGCCATGAAATTGGAAAAATGTTAGCTGAAAGGCTCGGTATTCCTTTTTATGATTCTGAGCTTATTCAAGAAGCTGCAAAAAAGAGTGGAGTAGATGAAGATACATTAAAAAAAATAGATGAGAGTAAAGATACCAGTCTGTTGTTTTCAATCGCAATGAATATTTTTCCATACCCAAGTAAGATGGAGAAGCTTGATGGACTTTCTCTTGGCGATAAATTGTTTATGGTACAAAAAGAAATCCTAAAAAAATATGCTTCGGAAGGTCCTTGTGTTATTGTGGGCAGATGCAGTAATTATGTATTGAAAAAGGAATTTAATTGTATCAATATTTTTGTATATAGTTCATTTCAAAAACGAGTACAGGCGATGATGGAACTGAATAAAGTTTCTTATGAGGAAGCAGAGGAGTATGTTAAGCGAGCAGATAAAAAAAGAGCAAATTACTATAACTATTACACAGGTATGATATGGGGAAAGGCAGAAGGGTATGATCTACTGTTGGATAGTGGACAGCTAGATTTGCAACAGTGTGTAACATTGTTAGAACATTATGTTTCTCTAAGAATGGAAAAATAGAAAAAAGGCCGCAAGTTTTTTGCGGTCTTTTTGTGTATCTAAAGGTGATAGGTTTAAAGTAGAACTTCAATATGATATTTCTTAAACCATTCATTAATTTGTAAAAGATAGGCAATCATTTGAGGACCTGCCATCAATTGGCCATACCAAGGCTTTCCATAGTCCTTGGGAGAAGATAAAAATTGCAGAACTTTCTTTTGATCTATGAACTGATTGATCGGTTCCGATGTACAGCCTAGAATACTTCGTAGACGGTCTGTTAAAAGAGATTCATAGGCTGGGTCATAGGTTTTTGGATAAGGACTCTTTGGACGAAATAGTATTTCGTCTGGTACAAAACCGCGGGCAGCTTCACGCAGTAGACCTTTTACAATGCCGTCTTTTGATTTCATTTCCCATGGCACATTCCAAAGGTATTCAATCATTCTGTGGTCGGCAAAAGGAACACGGGCCTCCAAACCAGAATACATGCTGGTGCGATCCATACGGTTGAGGAGTGTCTGCATAAACCATCTCAAATTGAGCCATGAAATACGTCTGCGAAGTTTCTCTTCTTCTGTTTCATCACCATAAAGAGGCGTTTCGCTGACAGAAGCTTCATAAGTTTTTTTGACATAAGAATCCATTTGAAGTTCTTCCAAAAAGTCAGAGCGCAGAAGCATTTTGCGAGGCGCCAGATCGGGTGTCCAAGGGAAAGTGTTTGCAGTCAAAAATTCTTTTTTGTGAAACCATGGATAACCTCCAAAAATTTCATCAGCACATTCGCCTGTGAGTACAACCTTATGGGTATGGCTAACAACAGAACAAAAGTAGAGAAGGGAACTATCTACATCCGCCATACATGGCAAGTCATGGGCTTCTACGGAGGCAGAAAGATAATCAGCTAAATCGGTGTGGTTGCATTCCAAATAATGATGATCTGTATTTAAATATTTCACCATTTTTTCTACATATGGTCTGTCCTGTGATGGCTGAAATGTGCTGGAATGGAAATATTTTTGGTTGTCTGTAAAGTCGAAAGAAAATGTTGTCAGCTGTTTGCCTTCCGATTGTAGTTGTCTTGCGCAGACGGAGGAGACGATACTACTGTCAATACCGCCGGAAAGAAAGGTACAAACAGGAACATCGGAAAGCATTTGTTTTTTAATGGAATCTTGGAGCAAAAAGGACGTCTTTTCGACAGTTTTTTCATAGGAATCATCGTGAGGATGACTTTCTAGTTTCCAGTAAGTATGTTCCGAGGCGCTGTTGACATCATAGGAGAGAAAGGTTCCAGGAAGAATTTCATGAATATGTTTAAACACACCACAACCGTTGGTGCGAGCTGGACCAATGCTGAAAATTTCGTTTAGACCATTGATATCTACTTGAGCGCGAATGCCTGGAAATTGCAATAACGCTTTCAGCTCAGATGCAAAAATCAACGTACCTTGCAAGAAGGTGTAAAAGAGCGGTTTTATGCCAGAACGATCACGGAATAAATAAATTTTTTTGTTTTTGGGGTCCAACCAGGCAAAGGCAAAAATGCCATTTAATTTTTTTACAAAATCAGGGCCTTCTATCAGAAGACCATTTAAAATTACCTCAGTATCTGATGCTGTAGTGAATTCCACACCTTTTTGTATTAACTCTTTTTTTAGGTCCAGCATATTATAGATTTCACCGTTATGAACGATGACCCCTTGTTTTCCCGAAAAGGTACGAGTAATCGGCTGTGTTCCTGTTTCTAGATCAAGAATAGAAAGACGGACGTGGGCAAGGCCTGCGTTTTCGTTGAGATAGATGCCGTCATCATCAGGCCCTCGTCTGCGCAAGGCATGTTGCATATTGTTTAAGATAGAATAATATTTGGATGGCTCCTTTGAAAACTGTTGATTTGGATGAAAAAAACCTGCAATTCCGCACATAGGTGTTCCTCCTTATAGAATATGATAAAATTTCATCAGACGTAAAAGTTCCGCCTGGCCTGCTAACGAAAATGGTGCGAGAGGTGGACGGCATTCTCCAGAAACAAAACCCATGAAGTTGACGGCAGCCTTTATTGGTATTGGATTTACATCAGAAAATAGAGATGTGATGAGAGGAAGATATTCTAGTTGCAATTTTTGGCTCTCTATGAGGTTTCCCTTGAAGAAACTTTCACACATCTGATGGACAACTTGAGGAATAATGTTAGATAAAACAGAGATGACCCCTTTGCCGCCTAAGGATAGGATTGGAACAACTTGATCGTCATTACCAGAATAAAGTGGCAGTTCATCGCCGCAGAGTGCTGAAACTTTTGCAGTTTGGGTGATATTTGAGGCAGCGTCTTTTAATCCTACGATGTTTGGAATTTGACTTAACTCCTGACAAGTTTCGGGGGTGATGTTGAGTCCAGTACGACTAGGAACGTTATAGAGGATAATTGGCAACTCAACAGCAGACGCAATAGCAGAAAAATGGTGAGTCAAGCCAAACTGAGAAGTTTTATTGTAATATGGTGTAACAGATAGGAGACCGTCAGCACCGGCCGCCGCCGCGACCTTTGCTTTTTTTATAGCTTTTGCAGTATCATTACTGCCGGCGCCGGCAATCAGTGGAATACGATGATTATTATACTCCACAGCGGAGGAGATCAGTTTTTCATACTCATAATCGGAAAGGGTAGATGCCTCTCCAGTTGTACCAGCGATGACAAGTGCATCAGCACGATTATCTACTTGAAAATCAATTAGTTCTTTTAAAGTATCAAAATTGATTTTACCGCTTTCATTCATGGGTGTGATTAAAGCTGTGCCGACTCCTGTAAATAATAATTTTTTCATGGGGATCGTTCCTTTGAAAAGTTTAATACATTTTATGAAAAAAAATTGAAAATGTGAAAATGTTATTTACTTGACAAACTTATTTTTTGCAGTATAATAAACCTAAAAGTGCATATAGATCTTCAGGGTTTGGTGAAATTCCATATCGGCGGTAAAGCCCGCGAGCCTTTTAAGGCATGATCCGGTGACACTCCGGAGCCGACAGTTAAAGTCTGGATAGAAGAAGATAACTTGATTGACAGTTTTTGTCGTTGGTGTTTTTACCCTGAGAAATTTTTTATTTCTCAGGGTATTTTTTTCCTTTTGGTATTGCCCTGAAATGATGGTTTTTCAGGGCAATTTTTTTGTAAAAAGAATTGGGGTGGAGAATGAAAATGAGTCCAGAACAATATATGAAAAGGGCACTGGAGCTTGCAGAGCGAGGAAGAGGCAGAACAAGTCCCAATCCAGTAGTGGGCGCTGTGATTGTAAAAGATGATCATATCATTGGCGAAGGATGGCATAAGGAATACGGTGGACTTCATGCAGAAATCAATGCATTTTTGGATGCACAGAAGAAAGGTTTTTCTGTGGAAGGTGCGGAAATGTTTGTCACTTTGGAACCTTGCGCTCACTATGGAAAAACACCTCCCTGTGCCAAAAAGATTGTAGAAAAGAAGTTAAAAAAAGTTACAGTAGGCTTAATTGATCCAAATCCACTTGTTGGTGGTAAGGGGATTTCCATATTAGAAGAAGCAGGTATTCAAGTTGTTACAGGTGTTTTAGAAGAGGAATGTAGAAAAAAGAATGAGATCTTTCTAAAATATATCAGCACAAAAACTCCTTTTGTTGTTATGAAAGCAGCAATGACATTAGATGGAAAAATTGCAGCATCAAGTGGCGATTCCAAGTGGATATCATCAGATAAATCACGTGGTATAGTTCAATCTATGAGAGACAAGTTGACAGGGATTATGGTTGGGATTAACACTGTTATCATGGACCAACCACAATTGACAACAAGAATTCCAGGGGGAAGAAATCCAGTACGTATTGTTGTAGACAGCCGGTTAAGAATACCAGAAAACGCCGAAGTCTTAAATTTAAAGGGAGAAGATAAGTGCATTGTTCTGACAACAGAAAAAGCAGACAGAGAAAAACTAGATCGTCTACAAAATCGCGGAATTATATGTATTTTATGCAAAAATAAAGAGGGACATGTAGATTTGCAGGATGCTATGAAAAAGTTAGGGGAAAAAGATATCGATAGTATCCTTTTGGAAGGAGGAGGAACACTAAATTTCTCAGCAATTGAGGAAGGGATTGTAGATCAATTAGTCGTATTTATTGCGCCTAAATTGATTGGCGGAAAAGATGCAAAGACATTTTTGGAGGGAAGAGGATTTTCAAAAATGGCAAGTGCAGTCCAATTAGACGGAATAGAGATGTCTTTGATCGGACAGGATATAATTATCTGTGGTTACCCAAAAAAGAGGTGAAAGAATTGTTTACAGGGATCATTGAAGAAGTGGGAATTATTGAATATATCCGCACTGGACAGATTCAGGTAAGAGCACAAAAGGTGCTGGAGGATGCTCAAATAGGGGATAGTATTGCTACCAATGGTGTATGCTTAACAATTACAGCATTTACAGCAAATGGTTTTACTGCTGATGTGATGGCAGAGACGCTGAGAAGAAGTAATTTGGGTAATTTAAAACTAGGAAGTGCGGTCAATTTAGAACGAGCTATGAGGGCTGACGGACGATTTGGAGGGCATATGGTCAGTGGACATATTGATGGGACTGGCCAGGTGATAGACAAAAAAGATGAAGGAAATGCTGTTTGGTTCACTATTCAGGCAGAGGAAAGTTTGATGCGATATATTGTGGAGAAAGGATCCATTGCCATTGATGGCATTAGTCTAACGGTCGCAACGGTAACAGACAGTTCTTTTCAGGTTTCAATTATCCCTCATACACAGGGAGAAACTACGCTTTTGTTTAAAAAAATAGGGGACATGGTTAATCTGGAAACGGATATGGTTCCTAAATATATAGAGAGACTTCTGTATTTTCAAAAAAAAGAAGAGAAGAAGAGTTCTCTGGATATAGAGTTTTTAGAGAGATGTGGTTTCTAATGATAGAAGGAGGTAGGAAATAGATGTTTCAGTTTCATACAATTGAGGAAGCACTAGAAGCATTAAAACAAGGAAAAATTATTGTATGTACAGACGATCCAGAAAGAGAAAATGAAGGAGACTTGATTTGTGCAGCGCAGTTTGCTACACCGGAAAATGTAAATTTTATGGCCACATATGCAAAAGGATTGATTTGTATGCCTATGAGCGCCGCTTTAGCCAATAAGTTAGAGTTAAGCCAGATGGTAGATCATAATACGGATAATCATTGTACTGCTTTTACAGAAACAATCGATTATGTAGAAACAACAACGGGGATATCCGCTTATGAGCGTAGTATGACAGCACAAAAGGCTGTGGAGGATAAGGCAAGACCTCATGATTTTAGGCGTCCAGGCCATATGTTTCCCCTTGTTGCAAAAGAGAAAGGAGTATTAGAGCGAGAAGGACATACAGAGGCAACTGTGGATTTGGTAAAACTTGCAGGGTTAAAAGAATGTGGGCTCTGTTGTGAGATCATGCGGGAAGATGGCCATATGATGCGTACCCAGGAGTTAATTGAATTTGCAAAGGAACATCAATTGGTATTTATCACTATTAAGGATTTGAAGGCATATGTAAAAAAACATATGAAAGTTGTGGATCGTGTAGTGAAGGCCAATCTCCCAACAAAATATGGAGAATTTGAGATCTATGGCTATGTAAATAAACGCAATGGAGAGCATCATGTAGCATTAAAGATGGGGAATGTGGATGATGGAGCACCAGTCTTAGTGCGGGTGCATTCGGAATGCCTGACAGGGGATGCCTTTGGGTCTGAAAAATGTGATTGTGGAGATCAGCTGGCTGCAGCTTTAGAAGCGATTGCACAAGAAGGCCGTGGAGTTTTAGTTTATCTAAGACAGGAAGGCCGCGGTATAGGTTTGATTAATAAATTAAAGGCTTATTCGTTACAAGATGAGGGAATGGACACTGTAGAGGCCAATTTGGCTTTAGGATTTGCACCGGATTTAAGAGATTATTCTGTTGGTGCACAGATTTTAAAAGATTTAGGCGCGACAAAATTAAGGATAATGACAAATAATCCTGATAAAATTTCAGGGCTGGAAGATTATGGAATCGATATTGTGGAGCGGATTCCTATTGAGACGCAGTGTAAAGCTTGCAGTGAGCGGTATATGAAAGTAAAGAAAGAAAAGATGGGACATATTCTTCACATATAAAATTAATCAAGGGGGTTCATTCAGATGAAAATTTTAGAAGGAAAGTTAGTTGCAAATAGCGTTCATATTGGAATTGTAGCAGCAAGATTTAACGAGTTTATTGTAAGCAAGTTGGTCAGTGGGGCGGTGGATTCTTTAAAACGTCATAATGTTGCAGAGGAAAATATTAGTTTGGCTTGGGTTCCTGGAGCATTTGAAATTCCTCTAACTGCGAAGAAAATGGCTCAGAGTGGAAAATATGATGCAGTGATCTGCTTAGGAGCTGTTATACGTGGTTCTACGTCTCATTATGATTACGTCTGCAATGAAGTATCTAAGGGGGTTGCAGCAGTGGGGATGGAAACGGGAATACCAACAATCTTCGGTGTGATAACAACGGAAAATATTGAACAGGCCATTGAACGTGCTGGTACAAAGGCTGGTAACAAGGGGGCAGACGCGGCAGTAACGGCAATTGAGATGATCAATTTATTTAAGGAAATTTAATATAGAGAACATTTTTCATACAAAATCAAATAGATTGAAATGGAAAAAGCCGGAAAAGATTTCCGGCTTTTTGAGAAGGAAAAGAGTTATAAAGAATAGATGCATCAGTCTTTTAATTTTTTTATTTCCTCCATCATCAAAGGAATAATGTCCATTGCATTTCCAACAATACCTACATTGGCAACATCGAAAATAGGTGCATCTTCATCTTTATTGATAGCAACAATAAAGTCTGAGCCTATCATACCAGATACATGCTGGGTGGCACCAGAGATACCACAGGCAATATAGAGCTTAGGTGCTACGATTTTTCCTGATTGTCCCACTTGATGAGCACGGGAAATCCAACCGGATTCTATTGCTGCTCTTGTAGCGCCAACAACGCCGCCTAAAAGATCTGCAAACTGCTGAACGAGAGCGAAATTTTCTGCAGAGCCCATACCACGTCCACCAGCTACAATCACCTCTGCCTCTTCCAAATTGATGGACTCAGCAATCTCTTTGACTGACTCAACAATTTTTGTTTTGATATCACTGTCAGAAATAGAAACAGTTTCGGTAATGACTTCTCCTGATTTACTGCTGTCAATGTCTGCTTTTTTAAAAGCGCCAGATCGAATGGTACCAATTTGTGGTTTTGTATTCATGATTACATCGGTCAAAACTGTACCACCGTAGACAGGGCAGGTCCAGGTAATTATGCTGTCCTCTCCCAAAGCAACATTTAAAGCGTCTGCAACACATCCAGTTGAAAATCTTGCTGCTACTCGTGGAGCAAAGTCTTTTCCATTTTGTGTAGCACCGATGAAAACAGCGTCAGGGTTATATTTTTTCATTAATTCTTCTATTATTTTGGTGTATGCATCTGATGTGAATTTTTCCAGAGAAGGATCCTCCACAATAACTGCGCAATCTGCTCCATAATGGATCGCCTCTTGTGCCGCTTCTGCTACTTTGGCGCCAATCAGTACAGCAGTCGTTTTATCACTTATTTTTTTTGCCGCAGTAAGCATTTCCAGTCCTACATTCACTGGTTTACCTTCTGTAGTCTCAACATATACACATACATTTTGTAACATAAAAAGTGTCCTCCTCCCTTAAAATACTTTGGCTTCGGTCATAAGCTCCATTGCTTTTGCAACAGCTTCTTCCGCAGTCTTTTCTTGAATTTTTACACCTGCTTCTTTTTTTGGAGGAGAAAAGGTACGAACAACCTTTGTTGGAGAGTTTGCAGCACCTACTTTGCTGGTGTCTATAAGAAGTTCCGAGGTGGTCAATACTGGAATGGGCATTTTTCTCGCTGCCAATTTACTTTTCATTGTTGGATAACGTGGATCATAGTTTGGTCTAGTAATTGTAACAACACATGGGGTAGAGGCTTCAATGATATGATATCCTTCTTCTGTTTCCTGTTTGATAGATACACCAGCATCTAATGGCTCTACTGCAATTACATTTGTTACAAGAGGCAGGCCCATCTGTTCTGCAAGCTGTGGACCAACCTGACCTGTAGAGGAATCTGTCGTTTCCTTGCCACAGAAAATAAGATCAAATTTTGAACCGTTCATTTCTTCGATTTTTGGTACAATACAGCTTAACAAATAACTAGTTGACAATGTATCAGATCCGTCAAAAGCAGAATCTGTAATTTGATATGCCTTATCAGCTCCGACAGCAAGACAACTTTTTAAGGAATCTTTTACTTGTTCAGGTCCTACACAAGCTACGGTTACACTGCCGCCGTTTGTTTCTTTAAATCTTGCTGCCATTTCTAGAGCATAGGTATCAAAAGCATTTACAACAGGCGTAATACCGTCGATGGCTGGTTTTCCTGTTGTTTCGTCCAGATTTACTTCAACAGAATCATCTGGAACTTGTTTGATGAATACTAATATATCCATAGAATTCGTTCACTCCCTCTGATTAAAAACACAGGACAGATACAAACAAATTGCATCTGTCTGCCAATTATTTATTTGCCAATGACAATATTGGAAATAACTACTCTTTGAATCTCATTTGTTCCTTCAAAAATCTGGAAAATTTTTGCATCTCTCAACAATTTTTCAACTGGGTACTCTCTGCTATAGCCATAGCCGCCAAACATCTGAATAGCTTCGCTTGCAACTTCCATTGCAATATCACCAGCATAGCATTTTGCAATAGCACTTTCCTTACTGTAAGGTTTTCCCATATCCATCAAAGTGAGGGCATGAGCAACCATTTGGCGTGCTGTTTCCGTTTTGATTTCCATATCAGCAATTTTAAAACGCAGCGCTTGATTTTTGATAATTGGCTTACCGAAAGCAATTCTTTCTTTTCCATAGGCAACTGCTTCGTCAATCCCTCTCTGAGCAATTCCAGTTGCAATACAGCCAATCCATGTACGAGCCTGATCCAATGTTTTCATAGCGATTTTAAAACCGTCACCTTCGTTACCTAAAAGGCAGGAGGCTGGAATACGGCAGTCTTCCATGATGACATCGCAAGTGATAGAGGTACGGATGCCCATTTTATCTTCGTGATGACCAAAGCTTAAACCTGGTGTACCGTCTTTTACAAGGAAGGCAGACATTCCCTTTACACCTTGGGATTTATCAGTCATAGCAGTAATAACATAGAAGGAAGCAACGCTGCCGTTTGTAATAAAACATTTTCTACCGTTTAAGACGTATTCGTCTCCCTCTTTAACAGCAGTAGCCTTTCCAGCACCAGCATCAGAGCCAGCTCCTGGTTCTGTCAGACAAAACGCACCCAAACCACCTTCAAGAATCATATCACAGCATTCTTGTTTCTGTTCTTCTGTACCGGCAATCAGAACGGGTTTTAAACCAAGGCCAGAAGCGGAAATAGTTGTGGCAAATCCGGCATCGGCAATGGCCATTTGTTCAATCAAAGCTGCAACTGATACACGACTAAGGCCCATACCGCCGTATTCTTCAGGAACTTCCAGAGCCTGAAGACCCATCTCAAAGGCTTTTTCATATATTTCTTTTGGCCATTCGCCGGATTTATCATATTCTTTGCACTGTTCTTTTACTTCTTTTTCGCAAAAATTTTTGACCATATCAAAAACGTCTTTATCTTCCTCTGAAAAAATATATGCCATAATGATTTCCTCCCTCTGAAAATATCGGATTATAATTTGTAGCAAACCTTACCTGGATTTAAAATACCATTTGGATCAAAAGTATCTTTGATTCCCTGCATAAGGCGTATACTAGTTTCTCCTAAAGATTCTTTCAGGTAATCAATCTTTCCATGACCAATACCATGTTCACCAGAAACCATACCGCCAAGCTCAACAGCTTTTTTATACATTTCAGCCTGCGCGCCGTTATTCTTTGCTTTCCAGTCTTCCTCGTTCAGTTTATCACGGGCGATGTCAACATGTACATTACCATCACCAGCATGACCAAATGTCACAATACGAATGTCATATTTTCTTTGCATTTCATCTGCAAATACAATAAACTCAGGAATCTTATCGATTGGAACAACTACGTCACATTCGTCTAGTTCTTCTGTGGTGGATTCTAAAGCCTCTAAAAGAGAACTTCTAGCAGCCCAAGCGTTTCTTTTTAATTCTGGTGTATCTGCAACTAATACATCAATAGCGCCGGCTTCCAACACCACTTCGGAAGCACGTTCTGTTAATTCCTCCAACTGTTCCATATTGTCACCGTCAAATGTCATCAGAAGATATGCCCCTGCTTCCACGCCGTCAATGACACGAGGGAAGACCTCTTTTTTCAGATAAGCTTCTGAATCTCGAACAATCTGTTTTTCCATAAATTCAATGGCCTGTGGATTTAATCTGGAACTCATGACCACAGGAACTGTATGTATTGCTGTAGCTAAGTCTTCAAATGGGACAATGAGGCTAATCGTCTCTTTTGGTGCTGGAATTAGTTTTAATGTCATTTCTGTGATGAGGCCTAATGTTCCTTCTGAACCAATCATCAAGTGAAGGAGACTATAACCAGAACTTGTTTTTGCAACATTTCTGCCGAATTTTACAATTTCTCCTGTTGGGAGAACAACAGTCATAGAACGTACATATTGTCTGGTTACACCATATTTTACTGCTCTCATACCGCCAGCATTTGTGGAAACATTACCGCCCAAAGTGGCAAACTTTTCACCTGGATCTGGTGGATAGAGATAACCTCTTTTTAAGGCATCCTCTGCAAGATCGTTTAATAGGACTCCTGCCTGTACGTCAACTGTCATATTGGCTTCGTCATAACCAAGAATTTTATTCATTTTTGTTGTAGAAATCATCACGCCGCCAGCAATTGCAACAGCACCACCGACCAATCCTGTACCTGCGCCTCTAGGTACGACAGGAATCAGGTTATCGTTACAGATCTTCATAATTGCAGCAACTTCTTCTGTTGAAACAGCATCTACAACAACATCAGGCATAAATTTGCCATAGCCAGGCATTTCATCATGAGAATAGTCGACATTGATATCTTCGCCAACGTAAACCCTTCCAGGCACAGCGGATTTTAATTGATCGATAATCTCAGGGGTTATCTGATTAAATTTAGACATATGAAATCCTCCTTAACAATAAAAATGTTTTAAAGTGGTATGGTGGTCTTACCACGATTATTAAACAAAATAATTAACTTAATTATATAATTGGAAAATTTACTTGTCAATGGCAATAACAACAAGATTTTAGAGGGAAAATTATTTATTTTTTTATACAAAAAAAAGAGGAATTTCCCTCTTTTATTTAAAATAATCCATAGGGTCTACAGATTCACCGTTTTTAATAACCTCATAATGAACATGTGGTCCTGTGGAACGGCCTGTATTTCCTGAAAAAGCAATGATATCACCTTTTTCTACTTGATCTCCAACAGAAACATTTAGGGAAGAATTATGAGCATACAAAGTGACATATCCATTTCCATGGTCTATTTTTACCATATATCCATATCCTCCAGCATTGTATTCTGAGGCTATTACAGTACCACTTGCTGTAGCTTTTACTTCTGTGCCTTCTGGTACGCTGATATCTAAGGCGCCATGATAGGCATTAGAACCATTAATCGGATCTTCTCTACTGCCAAATGTTGAAGTGACTCTGCCTTTTACAGGCCAAATGGATGGCATAGAATTATAATTGGAGACGGTTTCAGTCACATTGTTTGAGATGTCCACAAATTCTAATTTTTCTGCACTTATGGTTGTTTCTAACTGATTTAACACATCTTTTAGATAGTTAGTATTCGTAATAGCAGGCGATTGTACCATAGCTACTGCAACAGGGGATTTTTCGTCAGTGTCAGGAATATCTACTGCACCAATTTCGTCCAATTTTTGGTATAGATCAGATTTGGCTTTATCTAATTCATTTAATTGTGTTTGTATTTGATCTGCTTTATCTTTTAGATTTGATAGATCTTCTTGATACGTATTATTTTCAGTTTCCAGTTGGTTTACTGTATTTTTTAAATTATTGTTTGTCGCTTTTTCTTTTTCCAAACTTTCTTCTTTTTCTTCTAATGTTTTTTCTACAGACTGGAGTCGACTTTGCATGGCTCTCAGCTGGTAGGCACTAGCGCATCCCAAAGAGATGATAACAGCAAGAATTCCTACGGCATAACGTTTTTTTATTTTAAGGGCAATATGCTGATTTGTAAAATGTGGAATATTTTCTGGTAACTCTTGTATGGACTGATGGGCAAGAACTGGAAATAATGTACCCAATCGTCCTGACTGAATTAATGAAAAATAAATATATATTCTTCTATTCCGTTTTTGCAACTTTTCAATTGTCGTTTGTGCATGACAATGAGAAGAAAGAATGGTTTGGAAATCTACTCCTCTTTGATAAAAAGAGTCGTTCATTTTTTTACACCTCATTTTTCTGTTTACAGATTTAATAGTATACTAGTTGTTAACATTTTTGTAAAGAACTATAATTATTTTTAACATTTTTTTAATAATTATGCCATTGAAGTATATTTTACACAGGAAATGAAAAAAGGCAAGAAGAAAATGATTAATTTTTCCTTATTTTTTTGAAGGCCTGTAGAGAAATGTTATATTTTTGGTTTTTATAAGTTTTCGCCTTATATTTTAGGTAGGAAATAATGGGGAGGGGAATTATGTTAAAGATGTCTTAATGATTGTTTTGATATGATAAATGCGTAACAAAAAATAATTCAAAATCAAGGAGGAATTTTTTATGAACAAAAAAACGTTAGTCTCAGCAATGATTAGTACTGTTATGGTAAGCGCTATGTCGTTCTCGGCCTTTGCTGCACAGGACACAGTGAAGCCTGAAAAAATCAGAGCAATCTCAACAGTAAAAATTAACGCTGATATGGAGAATTTAGATCAAGAAGGAGAATGTGTAGTCAGCGCAACGACTTTGGAGGATGGCGTTACTAAGACAGAACTTATGGATCTGCATCATCTGGAGGATAGCAGTGTCATTGAGACAGAGCTAAAAGAATTACAAAATATTGAGCTTAATGGAAAAAAGATTATTGTAAATGAGGAAGAAGATGGTGTTGTAAGTATATTGTTTGAAGAATAATTGTGTTTTCTGTGCATTATTTATGATAAAATAGAATAAATTTATGCAAAAAAAGCCGCAGTGGACAACTGCGGCTTTTGTAGGAGGATAGAGAAGGATGCGTCTATTGGTTATAGAGGATGAGATGGATTTACGTAATGCCCTTAAAAAAGGTTTGGAAAAAAGTGGGTTTGCTGTGGATGCTGCCGAAGAGGGATCAGAAGGCTTAGCGTTTACTGAAATAAATGAATATGATTTAGTAATTTTAGATTTAAATTTACCTGGAATAGACGGGATAGAAGTATTAAAAAAAATTAGAGATCGGGATCGTAAAATAAAAGTATTGATTCTTTCTGCAAGAGGAGAAGTAGAGGATAAGGTTTTAGGACTAGACATTGGTGCTAATGATTATTTAGTAAAACCTTTTCATTTTAAGGAGTTAGTGGCCCGCGTTAGAGCGCTGTTAAGGCGAGAATTTGTAGATCAGGGAAGCCTTCTTACAATAGGTAAATTGAAATTAGACACGATTGGGAGATGTGTCTACGAAAATGAGGACTTTTTAGAATTGACAAAAACAGAACTTCAAATATTGGAGTTTCTTTTGATAAATAAGGGAAATACTGTAAGTACGGAAAAGATTATGGAACATGTTTATGATAATGAGGCTGATATTTTTTCTAATTCGATTAGTGTACATATCCATGCCTTAAGAAAAAAGATTAGAAGCTGTGTCATTAAAACAGTGAGAGGTATTGGTTATAGATTGGAGGAGCAGTAAGATGGGTCTATTTAAAAAACTATCGCTAAGAGCTCAAGTGACATTATTGTCAAGTGCGATTACGGTGACGGCAGTTTTACTTTTTACGCTTATGTCTATGTACAGTGCTGATAAAATTTTTGTCAGCAAAGCAAGAGATATCTCTATAGCCTCGTCAGACGATAAAGTAGAGAACGTAACGATAGCAAAAGAGATAGAGACAGCGACAAAACAGGAGTTCTATTCGTCAGAACCGTTTCAGCAGAATGTAGTAGTAACGGAAATGGTTCCTATAGATTTTATCGTTACTGCGAATTATCAATTTCGTACTGTAAATTATGGCTTTATGGCTATTTTAATTATTATAGGTGCTTTTATGACTTATATAATTACAGGAAGAACATTGTGCGTAGTTGGGCAGCTTAGTGCGCAAATGCATAAAATTAATGAAAATAATCTTTTTTTAAGAATTGAAGGAGAAAATTTAAGTCCAGAAATTAAGAGTATGACAGATTCCTTTAACCATATGATGGATCGTCTGGAAAATGCCTTTGCTGCTCAAAAGAAGTTTGCTGCTGCCGCTGCTCATGAGCTAAAAACACCTCTATCTTGTATCAGTACAAATATTGAGGTACTCCAATTGGAAGATAAGCCGATGCTGGAAGAGTATGAAAAGACAATTGATGTTATCAAAAGGAACACAGATAGGCTTATTGCTCTGACAGAAGAATTATTGGATCTTAATCGTATTTATGAAGAGACAACTAGTTTTTCCGTTGCAGAGCTCTGCCAAGAGATTGGAGAGGAGCTGAGGTATTTTTTGGAAACGAAAAAAATAATGTTAGAAATTATTGGAGATGCTATTATGCATGGAAGTTATCAAGCTGTATATCAAATCTTTTTTAATCTTGTAGAAAATGCAGTAAAGTATAACTGTGAAAATGGGACTGTAAATGTTGAGATTATTAATGAAGGCGAGATGATTGCAGTTTCTGTAAAAGATACCGGTATTGGTATTTCTAAGGAGGACTTAATATATATTTTTGAACCATTTTACAGAGTAGACAAGTCCAGAAATAGAAGTATTGGTGGAGCAGGGCTGGGATTAAGTATTGTAAAAGAGCTGGTAGAAAAATGTGGGGGTAAAATATATGTGGACTCTCAAAAAGGAAAGGGCAGTTGCTTTCAAGTAATATTCATAACAAAGACAGAGCAAATTAGTAATTGATACATGCCATCTATCATAACAAAGATAAAGTATACAAAATTTACGGCATCTGTTATAATAAAATTGACCAAACTGGAAAGGAGATGTGTCATGTGACAATTTCTGAGGTTGCTACGCTTCTCAGTGCCCGATTTTTAACTGGAGAACCTGAAATTAATTTTCAGTGTCTTTTTGCTTGTAGTTCAGATTTAATGAGTGATGTACTAGCATTTTCAAAGGATAAATCAATACTTTTAACAGGTCTTGTGAATATTCAGGTGGTACGTACAGCTGAGATTATGGATATGAAAGCGGTGATTTTCGTTCGAGGAAAGGAGCCGTCAAAGGAAGTATTAAATTACGCGAAAGAAAAAGATATTACAGTGTTAGCGACAGAGCTGGCATTGTTTGAAGCAAGTGGTATGTTGTATTCTCATGGTTTAGGACGAAAGGAAAGATTATGCGGTTGCACTATGACGTAAAGGGTAATGAGTTATTAGCTGCGGGGGAAGCCTCCAGTAATTTAAAAAGAAAGTTAAAAAAATTAGGAATACCTGATGAAAGTATAAGAAAAATAGCGATAGCTACCTATGAGGCAGAGATCAATATGGTTATTCATGCCAACGGTGGGGTGATAGATGCAGACATTTTTCCTGATCGGATTCATGTCTGTCTAAAAGACACAGGTCCTGGAATTGTGGATATTGAACAGGCAATGCAGGAAGGTTTTTCAACTGCAGGAAAAGAGGCGAGAGACTTGGGTTTTGGTGCAGGAATGGGGCTTCCAAACATGAAAAAATTTTCTGACGAGTTTCGAATTTCTACAGAGATTGGAAAAGGTACGTTAGTAGAGTTGATAGTAAATTTTTGATGACAGGAGGATCATCAGATGTTGAGCGGTTATTTTCATTCAGTTACTTTGGATAAAGATCAATGTATCGGATGTACTGACTGTATCAAAAGGTGCCCTACAGAGGCAATACGAGTGCGAAATGGAAAAGCACAGATCACTAATGAACGATGTATTGACTGTGGTCTATGTATCACTGTCTGTAGACATCATGCAAAAAAAGCAACAAGTGATTCTTTGAAAGTAATAGACCAGTATCAGTATAAAGTGGCAATCCCATCAACTTCGCTCTATGCTCAGTTTCGAGATGTCTGTGATGTCAATAAAATTTTAGCGGGATTAAAAAGTTTAGGATTTGATGAAGTGTTTGATATGTCAAAAGCAGCTGAGATTGTGAATGACAAAGTTAAAACATATTTATTACATAATAATATCAAAAAACCGGTAATTTCCTCTGGATGTCCTGCTGTTACCAGATTGATTTCTATTCGTTTTCCATCTTTATTGGAAAATGTTGCTCCTGTGGTGCTGCCTATGGATGCTGCGGCAATGGCGGCAGAGGTATATTTGTTGCAAAAAGGGATTTCAAGAGAGGATGTAGGTATTTTCTTTATAACGCCTTGTGCAGCAAAAGTGACACATGCAAGAACTTACCAGGCGGAACAAAGTCGATTGATAGATGGAGTAATCTCTATCCAAGACGTATTTATAAAAATGAAATTAAAAATGAAAGAAATGCAGAAAGAACAATTGTGTCCCTTTTATCAAGGCGCTGATGGAGGAATTCAGTTAGCTGCGATTGGTGGGGAACGTCGTCTGATAGGAATTGAAAATTCTATCTCTGTAGATGGCATTGAAAATGTCATTAAGGTATTGGAAATGGTTGAAAATGGACAGTTGGATGATGTGGATTTTATCGAAGCAATGTGCTGCACTGGTGGTTGTATTGGAGGAACTTTGACCGTACAAAACAGTTTTATTGCTGAAAGTTACTTGGGAAAAGTTTTACATACAGTCAAAACATATTCTAAGGAAGAAAAAATGAATATGGATATATTCTATGAACAAATGGATCTTTACTTGAAAGAACCTAGAATATCTAGACGTGTACTGAATTTAGATGAAGATCTTGCAGTGGCGATTCAAAAAATGAACGCTATTACAGACTTATATAAAAAGATGCCGAAGATTGACTGTGGCAGTTGTGGAGCTCCCACTTGTCTTGCACATGCCGAAGATATTATACAGGGAAAAGCTGCAATTGAGGATTGTATTTTTATGTTGCGGGCAAAGGTAAAAGAACTTGCTCAGGATGTAGAAACACTTTCGGAAAAAATACCAGAAAGTGAGGAAGATACAGTCGGAAAGGAGAACATAGATGAATGTACAAGAACTGAATAAAAAGTTGGGTTTTCAGTGTGTAACAGGAGAAAAAGGTTTGACAAATGAAGTATCTGGTGTATATATTGGAGATCTTTTAAGCTGGGTGATGGGCAAGGCAAAGGCGTATAATGCGTGGATTACGATACAAGGGCATATTAATGTAGTTGCGGTTGCGATTTTGTCAGGAATCAGCTGCATTATTTTGTCAGATGGAAGTCAGCCTGAACCGGATATGGTAAAAAAAGCAGCAGAAGAAGAGATCCCTGTTTTAGTCAGCAATAAAAATAGTTATGAATTGGCTTGTATGCTTCATGATATTGGATTTTAATAAAAAGGAAGAACTGAAAGAAAATTCAGTTCTTTTTTTGTTGTATTGTGTAAACATTTAGAAGTAGGATAATTGACAATTTATTTAGCTTGGATTATACTTTGATAACTGTATAATATAATACAAAAATTTAGAATAAAGAAGTGGATGCATGATTGCTAGAGAGGTAGAGTATAAAAGTATTTTGGAAAACTGTGTATTATTTCAAGGAGTGATGGAGAGTACAGTTAACAGCTGCTTGAATAAATGCAAAGATGAGATATTTACGTTTTCAAAAGGAGATTTAATTTATAATAAGCTAAATTTTAAGAAGAGCCTGGGAATTGTTTTAGATGGATCTATAGTTGCAGTAAAAGAGGAAAGCAGTCTTATTATGAGCACAAAAAAAGTTGGAGAAATTTTTGGAGCAGCGACATTATTTCAGAAAAAATATCAGTTTGTAGCAGAAATTAGAGCAGCTGAGAAAAGTAAAGTGTTATTTCTAAATCAGGAGATACTTATGGAACTTTTTCAAAAAGATTTTCATTTTGTAGAAAACTATCTCTGCTTTCTATCCGAGAGATTGAGCTTTTTAAACCAAAAAATTGATGGGTTGACAGCAAGAAGTGCTGAAAGTAAAGTCGCAAGATTATTTCTAATGAACAGAAATAATCAGGGTCGTGTGGTTCTCGGATATAATTTTACAAATATCGCAAAGACCTTATGCATAGGAAGAGCGACTTTGTATCGTGTAATTGGGGACATGGAAAAGACAGGATTGATCCAAAAAGATGGAAAGAGAATTTATGTGAATAAGCCGGAGCTGCTAGAAAGATTGATTTGAGAGAGGATTGATTACAAATGAAGTGTCGATGGAGTACAATCATGTTAGTTATAGTGATGTCAGTTACTATGATTGGATGTGCTACAAATTCAAATTCAGAGATGACATCAGATATCTCATCACAAACAGAAATTCCTATGAAGCAGCCAGAAGAAAAGACAGATATTAATATTGGGGTGTTAAAAGGTCCTACAGGAATAGGCACAGTAAAATTGATGGAAGACAATGCACAGGGGAAATCTTGCAATCAATATCACTTTACAGTGGCTAGTGGGGCAGATGAATTAACAAGTAAATTGATTTCTGGGGAAGTAGATGTTGCTGCTGTGCCGACAAATTTAGCGGCTGTCCTCTATCAGAAGACAGAAGGAGATATAAAACTTGCGGCAATTAATACATTGGGAGTTTTATATTTATTGGAAAATGGTGAGGAGGAAGTTGGATCAATTGTAGACTTAGAGGGAAAGAAAATCTATGCATCAGGTCAAGGATCTGTACCGGAATATGTATTAGATTATATTTTGAAAGAAAATGGTGTTGAAGCCCAGGTAGAATACAAACAGGATCATGCTGAATTAGCCGCTGCTCTTGCTTCTGGCAATATTGAAATAGGAATGTTACCTGAACCCAATGTTACTAGTGTGATGATGAAAAATGATAAGGTACAGATTGCTTTGGATATGACAGAAGAGTGGGACAAAGTAAATAAAAAGATGGGGAATGGAGAAAGTAAGCTTGCTATGGGATGTATTGTTGTTAGCGACCGTTTTTTGAAAGACAATCAAGAAGCATTTCAGCAGTTTTTAGCGGAGTATAAAGAGTCAATTGATTTTACCACCCATTTGAGTGAAACGGCAAAACTTGTAGAGAAATATGAAATTATGCAGAATGCTACTGCTGCTGAAAAAGCAATTCCTAACTGTAATATTGTTTATATTGATGGAGAGGAAATGAAGGAGACAATTCAATCATTTTATCAGGTTTTATTTGAGGCAAATCCAAAATCAGTAGGAGGAAAACTGCCTGATGATTCATTCTACTATATCAAATAAGTATCATAAAGTTGTTGTAAAACTTTTTACATTTGTTATTTGGATTATGCTATGGCAGGTTATATATTGGATTGTAGGAAAAGAAGTATTGATTGTATCTCCCTTCCAGGTTATCGAAAGAATTTTAGAACTTATCAGAGACAAGAGTTTTTTTATTCAGATTGGTATGTCTTTTATAAGAGTGTTGTTAGGATTTATTTTGGCAGTATTTTTGGGATTAGTTGCTGGCATTTTAACAGGAAAAAGCGATTTGTTTTACGAAATATTATCACCTTTTTTTCATGTAATACAGGCAACACCTGTGGCATCTTTTATTATTTTGGCGCTGATTTGGATTAAAACAGGATATGTTCCAGTCTTTATCGCATTTTTAATTGTTTTTCCTATTGTCACAAGCAATATTGCTACAGGAGTAAAACAGGTAGATAGAAAACTTTTAGAGATGTCGAAAGTTTTTCAGTTCTCTTTAAATAAGAAGCTACAGTATATCTACTACCCTGCAATTTTGCCATATTTTATGTCAGCCTGCCGGACAGGTATCGGGCTTGCATGGAAATCTGCCATTGCTGCAGAAGTAATCTGTACTCCGGTTTTCTCCATTGGTAAAAGTTTGTATGAGTCCAAAATTTATTTAGAGACTTTGGATCTTTTTGCATGGACAGCTACAGTTGTAGTGCTCAGCATATTGATTGAAAAAATTTTTGGCATGTTGATGCATAAGCTGACAGAGAGGATGGATCGAGCTCTATGATTGAAATGATTCATGTGGAAAAGAAATATAAAAAAGTCGTCTTTAGTAATATAAACATTTCCCTTTTTGAAAAAGGTGTCTATTGTCTTATGGGACCATCAGGCAGTGGGAAAACAACATTTTTGCGTTTGATGATGGGACTAGAGCAGCCAGACAAAGGAGAGGTCATCCAAAGAGCAAACAAAATATCTGTTGTATTTCAGGAAAATCGTCTACTGAAACAGCTGACATGTTTGGAAAATATTAAAGTTACTGGAGTTACAGAAGAAAGAGCCTCTGAGTTTTTAAAGTTTTTTGGACTGGAGGAAGCTGCTGGGCAGTATCCAGAACAGTTAAGTGGAGGAATGGCACGCAGATGTGCTTTGGCGAGAGCTGCGGCTTTTGATGGGGATCTTTTTTTGTTAGATGAACCTTTCACTGGTATTGACCTATGCCAAAAAGAAAAGATTCTATATTGGTTAAAAAAACAGTCAAAAGAAAAATTGGTAGTATTGGCAACCCATGATTTATGGGAATGTGCACAAATCAGCGATGAAATCCTTTTTTTTAACCCCCAGTCATTTGAACAAATTCAGAGAATCTCAATGAAGGAAAAGGGATCGCTGGAAAAAAGGATGGATTTTCTAAAAAGCTTCTTTATACAAAAGGAAGAAAATATTTAAAATTTATGATCTTCTATTGACATTTTCGTGGAAAACAGGTAAACATATATCATGTATACTTATCAAAAAAATTTTATTAAAATGGAGTGTGATTTTTTGTGGTTGAACCCGGGAGTTATTGGTTACTTCTGATACTTGTTGTTTTAGTTGGTGGATCTGCTTTTTTTTCGGCGTCTGAGACAGCGTTAACATCTCTAAGTAAAATCCGTCTTAGAAATATGATGGAAGATAAGGTGAGAAATGCGGATAAGATTAGTCGGTTGGTGGAACACCCAGGAAAACTGTTAAGTACCATTTTGGTAGGCAATAACCTTGTGAATATCTGTGCCTCATCCTTAGCGACATATGTTGCTATGAGCATTAATCCAACAGCAGGTGTTGGTATTGCTACAATTGTAATGACAATTGTGATACTTATTTTTGGTGAGATTACTCCAAAGACTGTGGCAGCGCAGAATTCAGAAAAAATATCCCTGAAAGTAGCCGGACTGATTGGGCTGTTAGAATTTTTGTTTACCCCTGTAATTGTCGTGCTGAATGTAGTGACAAGTTTGATTATGCGGTTATTTGGTGTGGATTTGGATAAGAAAAATCCAATCATTACAGAAGAAGAACTGAAAACAATGGTGACAGTTGGGCATGAAGAAGGGGTGTTAGAACCGGATGAAAAGAACATGATTAATAATGTATTTGATTTCGGAGATTCAAAAGCAAAGGATATCATGACCCCTAGGACGGATATTGTTGCAGTTGATATTTTAGCTGGTTATGATGAGGTTATAAATATATTCAAGGAAGAACATTTTTCTAAACTTCCGGTGTATAAGGATACCATTGATAATATCATAGGTGTTATTTCTCTAAAGGATATTATGTTTATCGACAAAGAGGAATTTCAAATTGAACGCTACATGAGAGAGCCGTTTTACTCCTATGAGACAAAAGGTGTGTCAGAATTATTTAGTCAAATGAAGGCCCAGAGGTTATCCGTAGCAATTATTTTAGATGAATACGGTGGCACGGCTGGTATGGTAACAATGGAAGATATTATTGAAGAGATTATGGGTGAAATTGTTGATGAGTATGATGAATTTTCGGAAGAGATTCAGCAAGTAGCTGAAAAAGAGTATTTAATTGACGGTTTGGCGAGAATTGATGATGTCAATGAAGCGTTAGGCACCAATTTTGAGTCAGAGGATATGGATACCATCGGCGGGTTCGTCATAGGATATCTTGGCAGGTTTCCCAATACTGGAGAAAAACTTAACATTGACGAGCATAAAGTCATTATTGAGAAAGCAGATCGAAATAGAGTCAGCATGTTGAGAATTTTTCTTTGATGCGTAAGAAAAATACAATATTTATTATAATCGCAGACAGAGAGTACGGATTGTCCGTACTCTTTTTTGTATGTCGTTGCGAAAGCGCAGTGCCTATGATAAAATAATAAAAATAGACCAATCAACAAGTAATGTTAGTTTTTTTTAGAAAGGAAAAGCAGTTATGATATGTAGATCTAACAGCGCAGAGGAAACAAGGCAATTTGCTTATCAGTTAGGTAAAAAAGCAAAGTCAGGCGATATATTTTGTTTGGATGGGGACCTAGGTGTAGGAAAAACAGTGTTTACACAGGGGTTTGCCTCTGGACTAGGAGTGTCTGATCCATATATCACAAGCCCTACGTTTACGATTATTAACGAATATGAGGGCAGATTAAAATTATTTCATTTTGATGTTTATCGGATTACTTCTATTGAGGAGATGGATGATACTGGATATGAGGAGTATTTCTTTTCTGATGGTGTGTGTTTAGTAGAATGGGCTGAACTGATAAAAGAGATTATACCAGAAAAAGCAGTTTGGATTAAAATTAGCAAAGACCTTTCACAGGGGGAGAATTTTAGATTGATTGATGTTGGAGGAGACAAGAAATGAAAATATTGGCCATAGAAGCATCTGGATTGGTGGCAAGCGTGGCGTTGATAGAGAATGACAAGCTAGTTGCAGAATATACAATTAACAATAAATTAACACATTCTCAGACAATTATGCCAATGATTGAGGAGATTTGTAACCTGACAGAATTAGAGCTTTCAACAATTGACTATATAGCATGTTCTTCAGGACCAGGTTCATTTACAGGGCTTCGTATTGGTGCGGCCACTGCAAAAGGTTTGGCGCTAGGGTTGAATATTCCTGTGATTCCAGTGCCTACCCTGGATGCTTTAGCATATAATATTTTTGATACCCAATGTCTTATCTGTCCAATAATGGATGCACGCCGGCAACAAGTGTATACAGCAATTTATGAGTGGAAAGAGGATGATCTTTGCTGTATCTCTGATCCTGCTGCATTGCCTATAGATGAAATTATTCAAAAAGCAGAAAGTTTTGGTCGAAAGATAGTTTTCCTTGGGGATGGTGTACCTGTTTATCGAAAAAGACTGTTGGAGCAAGAGAATTTTGTTTTGGCACCAGCAAACTGCAATATGCAAAAAGCGTCTTCTGTAGCGGCACTTGGACAGGTGATTGCGAAAAAAGGAAACTGGGTAAAGGGAGATGCGTTTGCTCCTATTTATTTGAGAAAATCTCAAGCTGAAAGGGAGCTGGAAGAAAAAAATAGACACTCCACGGAGGAGAAAGAATGTACAAAATAAAAAGAATGACAGAAGAGCATATCGATGACGTAGCAGAAATTGAAAAGGAATGCTTTACTATCGCATGGACAAAAGAAGACTTTGACCGCGAAATGAAAAATAATATGGCATATTACTTTGTTGCTGAATCGGAAGGTAAGATTGTTGGGTATGCCGGATTATGGCATGTAGTAAATGAAGGACAAATTACGAATGTGGCTGTGTTGGAGGAATATAGAAAACAAGGCATTGGAGCAGCATTTATGGAGGCATTTATTGATCTGGCAAAACGGCTGGAGATGATTGGTCTTACTCTTGAGGTAAAGATTAGTAATTTGGAGGCGCAAAGATTGTATACCCGTTATGGGTTTCGTCCAGAAGGATTTCGCAAACACTATTATCAGGACACTGGTGAAGATGCGGTAATTATGTGGAAATATTTTGAAAACTATGAAAATTTTCAAGAAGTGAAAGAATGATAATTTGTTTCCAAAGGAAAAGAGGTGGATCGTATGAGAGGAAAGGAACTGGATTACACGCAACTGAAAAATTATTGTAGTGGAGATGATTTTCCTTTTGAGGACACTGACCAATTAGATAGCCTAGACGGTTTTATTGGGCAGGAAAGAGGTGTAAATGCTTTTGATTTTGGGTTAAGAGTGAAAATGAAAGGCTATAATATTTATATGGCAGGCCCAAGTGGAACTGGAAAGACAACGTATGCAAGAAAAAGTACAGAAAAGATTGCAATGGAGGAAAAAATTCCATACGATTGGTGCTATGTCTATAATTTTAATGATCCAAGAAGTCCCTTGGCTTTACGCTTTGAGCCAGGGAAAGGTAAGCAATTTAAAGATGATATGGCAGAACTGGTGGAAGTCTTTCGAACAGAGATTCAAAAAGTGTTTAACTCAGATGACTATGAAAACCAGAAAAGTGATCTTTTAAAAGAATATGAAGACCGACGGGATAGTCTGATGAAAGAACTTTCAGATATGGCAAAAGAAAACGGATTTGGTTTGAAGTCTACAAGTTCTGGAATCTATTTTCTTCCAATCCTGAATGGGGAAACAATTGATGAAGAGCAGTATGATCAGCTGTCAGAGGAAGAAAAAGAAAAAATCAATGGATCTTCTGGTATTGTTCAGGAAAAAGCTACAGAGATTATGCGATTAGTACGGGATATAGAGCGTGACAGCAAGAAAGCTACAGATGATTTGAATTATAAAATTGGTATGTTTGCCATTGGTCATTATATCAGTTCGGTTCAGGAGAAATATAAAGAGTATGATAGAGTATTGAAGTATGTTGAAGCAGTACAAGAGGATGTACTGGAAAATATTTCGGAATTTATTGAGGATGAGCCAGCAGAAGATGAGAATTTGTCCTCTCTTTTCCCAATTCTTTCCAAAAAAAGCGGTGAGGATATTACATTAAAATATAGAGTTAATTTACTGGTGGATAATTCTGAGACAAAAGGTGCACCAGTAATTGTTGATTTTAATCCTACGTATTACAATTTGGTTGGAGAGGTTGAATATGATAGTGAATTTGGCAATCTCACAACAGATTTTATGAAAATTAAAGGTGGGTTGTTCCATAAGGCGAATGGTGGATATTTGATTGTTCAGGCACAGGATATTTTAACGAATGTCCAGGCTTGGGAAGCTGTACGGCGAGTGATTAAGACAAAAGAAATTTCTATGGAAAGTTTGAGAGAACAGCTGGGAGCAGTAGCTATGCCTACGTTGAAACCAGAACCGATTCCGGTGAATATCAAAGTGATTATGATTGGCAGCAGTTATTATTATGAAATGCTCAATGAGTATGACGAAGAATTTCAAAAGTTATTTAAAATACGTGCCGATTTTGATTACGAGATGCCTAGAACTCAGAAAAATATTATGGATATGGCAAAGTTTATCCATGATTTTTCTGTAAAAGAAAAAACAGGACCTTTCGATGCTAGTGCTGTGGCAAAGGTCGTTGAATTGTCTTCTCGTATGGCGCAACGACAGGATAAACTTTCTACAAGATTTAATCAGATTGTGGAAATTTTATGTGAAGCGGCTACATGGGCGCATTTGCAACAAGATTCTATGATTACGGCAGGTCATGTACAAAAAGCCATAGATGAAAAGGAACAGAGACTAAAATTATATGAGGAAAAACTGGATGAAATGCTAGAAGAAGGGGTTGTTATGATTGATACCAGCGGTAGTAAGGTAGGACAGATCAACGGCCTTGCTGTTTTGGATATGGGCAGTTATGAATTTGGAAATCCTTCCAGGATTACAGCGACAACCTATATTGGCATGTCTGGTATTGTAAATATTGAGAAAGAAGCGGATATGAGCGGCTCTACGCATAATAAAGGGGTCCAGATTATTACAGGTTATCTTGGACAGAAGTATGCCCAGGAATTTCCACTTTCTATGTCTTGCCGAATCTGTTTTGAGCAAAATTACGGGGGAATTGATGGAGATAGTGCATCTAGTACAGAACTGTACTGTATCTTATCAAGTTTGTCTGAGTTGCCAATTAATCAGGAGTTAGCGGTAACAGGCTCAGTCAATCAAAGAGGAGAGATTCAGGCAATCGGTGGCGTGACATATAAAATTGAAGGATTTTTTGATTTGTGCCGAAAGCGTGGTCTAACAGGCAGTCAAGGTGTTATTATTCCAATTTCCAATGTTAAGGATCTTGTTTTGAAAGACGAAGTGGTAGAAGCGGTTAAAAATGGAGTGTTCCATATTTACCCAATTCATACAATAGATGAGGGCATTGAACTGCTGACTGGTGTTGAGGCGGGTACGATAGACGAGTCAGGACGATATCCAATCCATACAGTTCATGGGAAAGTGATGAAAAAACTCAAAGAGTATTATCACAAAGCTATGGGAGATCAGCCGATAAGAAAAAGTACAGTTAAACCGAAAAAAATAAAAAATAACTAAGTTCAAAAAGCACAGAATGGTTTCTGTGCTTTTTATCTTTTGGGTGAAAAGATAAAAGTGAATTGATAGAAAGAGTATAATTGATTGACTTGCGAGGAGTCTACAAAAATGATGTTCTTATTAGATTTGCTGAAGAAATTCGTTTATTGAGTAATTTTGTAGAAAGCTAAAATTTTTTATGGTTGTCAAAGAAATCAGTTTCTTGATACCCAATAATATGTTATAGACTAAAAATTTGTAGAGGTTTTACATACTTTTGATGCTTGTTTTTTACGGTTGAATATATTATGGTAAGGGAAAGAAAATATATATCACAGAGGTTTTATTAAATGAGAATGGTATATTTAGATCACAGTGCTACAAGCTTTTTAAAACCACCGCAAGTATCAGAGGCAATAACAAGAGCGTTGAAGTTACAGGCAAGCGGAGGGAGGGCAGGATATCCGCCAGCATTGGAGGCGTCTCGAACAATTTATCAGACAAGAACAGTTTTAGCTGAACTGTTTCATGCAAAGTCACCGTGTTCTGTAGCTTTTACATCCAATGGTACAGAATCGTTAAATATAGCGATTAATGGACTGCTTTATTCAGGAGGTCATGTAATTACAACTTCTATGGAGCATAATTCTGTTTTGCGTCCCCTTTATCGCTTGGAGGATGAAGGAAAAATACAGCTGACAATTTTATCAGCGGATCGGAAGGGAAGGCTATCTTTTCAAGAGTTAAAAGATGCAGTGAGGAATGATACAATTGCTGTTGTCATAAGTCATGTATCAAACATGACAGGAAACAAGTATGATATCAAAAGGGTAGGAGAGTTTTGCGCTTCTTGTGGAATCAAGTTGATTGTAGATGCAGCACAGTCAGCGGGGGTATTTGATATTGATATGGAAAAGGACAAAATTAGTGTGTTATGTTTCTCAGGGCATAAAGGACTTTTTGGCCCACAGGGGACTGGAGGATTATGTTTAGGAGAGGACATTCTTTTGAAGCCTTTTAAAGTGGGGGGGAGTGGTGTTCACAGTATGGACCGATTACACCCACAGTTTATGCCTGATTTGTTAGAAGCTGGAACTTTAAACTCCCATGGTTTGGCAGGACTATGTGCAGGTTTACAGTATATTCAGAAAAAAGGCCTTTCGATGATTCGTCAAGAGGAACAGAAATGGATGGCATTATTTTATGAAGGGATACGTAATCTTGATGGCGTACAAGTCTATGGAGATTATACATCTTTTGATAGAGGTGCTATTGTAACAATTAATATCGGCGGTTTTACATCTGCAGAAGTAAGTGATATCCTTTCCCAGAGGTACTCGATTTGTACAAGACCTGGGTTCCATTGTGCGCCTTTAGCGCATAAAGCATTAAAAACGGAAGATACAGGAGCGGTTAGATTTAGTTTTTCTCATCTCAACACAGAAGAAGAAGTTTTGTACGCAGTAAATGCAGTGAAAGAAATATGTCAGATGAAAAAGGATGGATGATGTGTAGATGAAACGGGAAGAAAAAGTAATTGTGGTATTTGACTCCACTGCTCATGCAATGGAAATGGAGGCGGTGTGTCAGAAATCAAAGATTAGTGGAAGATTGATTCCGACACCTTCCAATATTACAGCCGGCTGTGGTCTAGCATGGTGTGCGGAGAGAATATACAAAAAGCAGTTAATGACATTTTTAGATGAAATGGAATTAGAATACAGAGGTATTTATAATGTAATGCTTTACTAAAAAGATGCGGGAGAAGCAATAATGGGAGAGTTAGTGAAAGAGTATTATGGAAAAGAATTAATACAGAAACAATTGCTTCAACAATTGATTGGGAAACATTTGCCAAGGATCATTGCTTTTGTAGGTGGAGGTGGAAAGACAACAGCCATATTTTTTTTGGCAGAGACTTTGCAAATGCAAGGATATAAGGTGATTGTAACAACAACAACTCATATGCACAGGACTAGAGATTTCATTTTACCTGATCATTTATCGAACATTGCATCAGTTTTAGATAAGAGAGGAATAGTTTTTACAGGATTTTTAGAAGAAGATGGTAAGATTACAGGAAATAATGACCTGATAGAACGTTTGTTATCTATGTGTGATGTAGTGTTGGTAGAGGCGGATGGAGCAAGATGTCAGCCGGTTAAAGCTCCTGAACAGTGGGAACCGGTGATTCCGCGCAAGACAGAGCTTGTCATAGGAATGGCAGGATGTTTGGCACTGGGGAAAAGGATAGATACGGCTAGCCATCGGCCAGCCATAGTCTCCGATTTGTTAAGAAAAAAAAAATCTCAGGTTTTTACATGGAGGGATCTTGTTTTTTTGCTGTCTGATATCAAAGGCCAAAAAAAAGGAGTTCACTGTCCTTATGCTGTCTTGATTGGCCAGGCAGATCAGGCTTCACCAAAAGTGTTGAGTCATATGCTTTTGGAGTTCAAACAACAGGAAGTAACAAGTTTTGCTGTTAGTTTTTATAAGGAGTGCTTATGGAGAATTTAAAAACATTATTGGATCATCTATTATGCGGTTATCAGATCAGACGTACCGTACGACTGACTGATGGGACTATATTTTTAGATAAAGATTTTCCTTTTGGTATTACACAACAAGACGGAATATTTTATTATACAGAATTGTTATCTCAAGAACGAGAATTGGTTTTGTTAGGAGGAGGACATGTTGCGCAAGCACTCTGCCATATAGCCAAGGTCCTTGATTTTACAGTAACTGTGGTTGATGACAGAGAAGAGTTTGTGACAAAAGAAAGATTTCCATCTGCAAAACGAAGAATTTCTATAAAATTTGAGGATTTTTTTGAACAGAATCATTTCGCAAACCAAACATTCTATTGTATTCTAACCAGAGGGCATGAATGGGATGAAGTATGCCTTGAGAAAATTCTGAGAGGCACGTTTGCTTATTGTGGCATGATTGGAAGCAGAAATAAAGTGAAGTTAACAATGGAACATTTGAAAGAAAAAGGAATGTCTCCAGAAATATTGAAGAAAGTTCACAGTCCGATTGGCTTAGATATTGGAAGCATAACTCCTGGAGAGATTGCAGTAAGTATTGCAGCAGAATTGATTCAAACACTTAGAATGCAGTCATCTGAAGTTTTTTCAGAACATATGGTCCGAATTTGCCTGAGAGGTGAATGTGTTTTGGTGACTGTAATTGAGAAAAATGGTTCTGCACCGCGGGGGGTGGGGGCTAGAATGGTAATTGGAGAAGATGGAATCATATGGGGAAGCATAGGAGGGGGAAGAATTGAGGCGGAGGCTATCAATGAGGCTAGGGACATGCTTCATAAAAATCAATGGTTTACTTGGAAAGAATATATTTTAGATAACAAAGAGGCAGGCGGGCTTGGAATGATTTGTGGTGGCAGGACGAAAGTAATGTTTGAGCGGATGTAAGATCTAAGATAGAATTTCAATCATTTTTTATAGTTTTTCCTCAAGGTTTTCGACTTTTTTTTGTATACGATTATAACAGAAAACTTTAAAAAATAGGTTGCAAGTTTTTGTACAATGTTTTACAATAAGAACACAGAGATGGAATTTTTTCCATCCAATTGGTCTAAAAGCACCTGAAATGAATTCGGGTAAATATGCAGAAGTATATAGGAGGTAGTAAAATTATGTCTATGTTTATTGATTTCCCAGAAGTCAATGTGAAAGTTGAAGGTATGGAAGGCGTTCATATTCCTAAAATGGTAAAAATAAGTCAGACATATGACGACACACGTATTCCAGATATCGAAGCTCACATGAATAAAGAACTTGATAATCTTCCACAGGCTACAAAAGATAGCGTAAAAGGTAAGAGTATCTGTATTACTTGCGGATCCAGGGGTATTCCAGATCTGAAACTGATGATTAAATGTGTTGTAGACAAACTGAAAGAATGGGGTGCTGAACCATTTATTATTCCAGCGATGGGAAGTCATGGTGGCGGTACTGCAGAAGGACAGTTGGAAATTGTTAACGGTTATGGCGTTACAGAAGAATATGAAGGTTGCCCAATTAAATCATCTATGGATGTTGTACAAATTGGCGAATTGAAAGATGGAACACCTGTATACTGTGATAAATATGCTTATGAAGCGGACGGAATCGTTGTTTTGAACAAAGTTAAACCACATACAGAGTTTAAAGGCGACCATGAATCAGGCATTATGAAAATGATGGCAATTGGCCTTGCAAAGCACAAAGGTGCTTCAATGTTCCATATGAAAGGATTTGCACGGTTCAAAGATGGTATTCCAGAATTAGCTGATGTATTTTTGGAAAAAGCAAATGTTGTTTTTGGTGTAGGCATCGTGCAGAATGCCTATGACTACATTTCTGAAATTGAAGTAATGGAAACAAGCAAGATCAAAGAAAGAGATGCTGCACTTCTGAAAATTGCTAAATCTAGAATTCCAGGGTTCAAGTTCCCTAAATGTGAACTGCTTATTATTGATGAAATTGGTAAAAATATTTCTGGTAACGGATTTGATTCCAACGTAGTAGGTCTTTGTTTTGATAGAAAGACAAAAGACTTTGATGGTATTTTTGATTTCCAGAAAATGATTATTCGCGGTCTTACACCAGAATCTCATCATAATGGAAATGGTATTGGTGCATGCGACTTCTCTACAAGAAGATGCTTAAATGATATTGACTGGGATCTGACATGGGTAAATGGTATTACAGCTACAATTGTTGGTGGTATCAGAATTCCTGTTTATATGAATAATGACCGTGATGCTATCGCTCTTGGTATCCGTACATGTGTTAATGTTCATTTCGACGATGTAAGAATTGTAAGAATCAAGAATACATTGGAAATGGGCGAAATTTGGGTATCTGAAAATATGATTCCTGAAATCAAAGACATTCCAGGCGTTAAGATTATTGGGGAGCCTGAAGAATTTCAGTTTGATGCAGATGGTTATATTAAAGAAGGCTGCTAATTTTAACGTTAATTTATTTACAGGCGTGAGGTATACCTTACGCCTGTTTTTATGGTTTGAGAGGCTATTTTTATATTCCTTAAAAAAATAATAAAAAATGGAAAAAAAGTGTTGACAAAAGAAGTATAAATGTGTATTATATTATTCGTTGCTGCTGAAGTGACAAAATTAGTAAAAATAAAAAAATAAAAAAGCTCTTGACAAAATAAAAAATGGCTGATATAATTAAAAAGCTTTTTGAGCAAAGAGAAAAAAGAGAAAGCTTTTGGAGAAGTACCCAAGAGGTTGAAGGGGCTCCCCTGGAAAGGGAGTAGGTCGTTAGTAGCGGCGCATGGGTTCAAATCCCATCTTCTCCGCCATTAAAGATTGATCCTTGAGAACTGAATAATTGTGAAGAAACCAAACCCAAGTCAATTCATCAAGAAAGATGAAGAGAAGAAAGAAAGTAAGAAAGAAAGAAAAGAA
>JAGZLR010000097.1 GCA_018364635.1 Clostridiales bacterium
AGAACTCCCGGAAACGGTGTTTTTCGAGATATTTATGAAGTGCTTCCGGGACATTATCTTTCTTTTGCAGACATAGCAGTTGCGGTTATGGGGGTACTGGTACTCTCTGACTGGATCAATCGGGCAGTAACGCTAGAACTTATGATTGACGAGATGAATATTGACAAAGCCATAGCTGTAATCAGTGCTGGATATGTGACACGCTTTCTTCTATTTTTATTCTCTTTTCTCATTTTCCTTCCTCCTTCATTTTTTACTATTTCTATTTTCTCCTATAAAAATAAAAATTTCATGACAAATCTGTGAAAATTATATGATAAAATTTTGAACAATTTGTGACTAACCGTAATTTTCATTTCTTTCTTCATAAAGTATAAATTAAACTTACCGGAGATACGAAAAATCTCAGGAAAAGATCAGACCTTAAAAGAATTGATAGATCAAGGCTATTTTGCTGCCATTGGAAACATCAGCGCCATAGATTCTCTATAAAACTTACTTAGTCTATGGAAAATCAAAGCTAGATTGGAAAAGACATAATTTTTTTTAGCTTGCCTATTCCTTATTCTGTTAAATTCATGTATAATTGTTTCAGCTTTGATGAGAATCTAAGAGATGAAAAAAGGAGATCCTGTGTATGAGACATTTGATAAGTCCTTTAGACCTTTCCACCCAAGAGGTTGACAGACTGCTTGAATTAGCAAGGGATATTGAAAAAAATCCAAAGAAATATGCCCATGTCTGTGATGGCAAAAAGCTTGCCACACTTTTTTATGAGCCTAGCACAAGAACCAGATTAAGTTTTGAATCTGCAATGCTTAATTTAGGCGGCAGTGTCATTGGTTTTTCCTCTGCTGCCTCCAGTTCAGCATCAAAAGGAGAAAGTGTATCTGATACCATCCGAATTATTTCTTGTTATGCCGATATCTGCGCCATGCGGCATCCCAAAGAAGGCGCGCCTTATGTAGCGTCTTTAAAATCCAGCATTCCTGTCATCAACGCCGGAGATGGCGGGCATCAGCATCCGACACAAACCTTGACAGACTTAATGACCATTCGCTCCCTAAAAGGTCGCCTGGATCATATGACAGTCGGACTTTGCGGAGATTTAAAGTTTGGTCGTACTGTCCACTCCCTAATCAACGCCTTGGTGCGTTATCCAGACATTCGATTTGTACTGATTAGTCCCAATGAACTAAGGGTTCCAGGTTATATCCGCGAGGAAGTTTTAGAGGCAAATCATGTACCTTACGAAGAAGTGGAAAGCCTGGAAGACGCAATGCCAAAACTTGATATCCTTTATATGACCAGAGTACAGAAAGAACGCTTTTTTAATGAAGATGAGTACATCCGTATGAAAGACTGTTATATTTTGGACGCTGCTAAAATGTCTCTTGGTAAACCGGACATGCTGGTGCTTCATCCTCTTCCTCGCGTCAACGAAATTGCCGTGGAAGTCGATGACGATCCGCGGGCAGCATACTTTAAACAGGTGCAGTATGGGGTATATGTACGAATGGCTCTGATTATGACACTTTTGGAGGTGAAACCATGTTAAACATTTCAGGACTTCAGGAAGGAATTGTTTTAGACCATATTCCAGCGGGCAAAGCTATGGAAATCTATCATTATATTGGTCTAGGAAAACTTGGCACACAAGTGGCAGTCATTTTAAATGCCCACAGTAATAAAATGGGCAAGAAAGATATCATCAAAATCGAAGGCAGCCTGAACTCTGTTGATTTAGATGTTGTTGGGTTTATCGATCACAGCATCACCGTCAATATTATACAAAATGGTTTGATTGTAGAAAAAAAACGTCTGAATCTTCCAAAGGAACTTGTCAATGTAATTTCCTGCAAAAACCCACGCTGCATTACCTCCATTGAACAGGGGCTTCCTCAGGTTTTTCTCCTGTCTGATGAAAAAAAGGAAGTCTATCGATGCAAATACTGTGAAGAAAAATATGACCTGAAATAGAATGATTTTTGTCGGAAATGCCAGTTGATTTTTTTCCTAATTCCATGTATGCTTAAACTGCATTTCATTTCAAAACAGCTAGTTGATCGTTGCAGGAAATCAGGCATAGCCTGTCCGAAGGAGTGACACTCTCAGGGTAAAAAAGACTGCAAAAGGATAGCGCTCTGGAGAAATCCGTTGAATCGGAGGCCGAAGGTGAAAGCATATAGCGAATCTCTCAGGCAAAAGGACAGAGTTCCCTTAAAAAATAAGCGTATATCTTTTAGATATACGCACTTTTATTATCCTCTTTTTCGTAAAATCAGTCGAACTGCCTGATACACAGTCTTTGTCATATTTTTTCTTGCGGTTTCTTCTCTCATAGCCTCTTCCATCGACATTGCCCGATCCGCAATACTAAATACTCCATCAAAAATTGTATCACAATCTTGCGCATCATCTGTCACACATCCTGCAACTGCTAAAACAACAACACCTGCTTTTTTCCCTCTTTTTGCAGCACTCGCCGGCGCTTTTCCCATAGCAGTCTGGTGATCAATTCTTCCCTCCCCTGTCACTAAAAGATCTGCATCCTTTAGAAATTCATCAATTTTTATCGCATCTAAAACTAATTCAGCACCAGGTCTTAACATCGCCTTCAAATAGGTTAAAAACCCATATCCCATCCCCCCTGCCGCGCCACATCCTGGGTAATCAGGATCCTGAGAAAGCCCTACACTTTTTGTCACTCTTGCAAATTGACATAACCCTTCCTCTAGTCGATCAATCATCGGCTGGTCTGCACCTTTTTGTGGCCCAAAAATTGTTGAAGCTCCCATAGGACCACAGAGAGGATTGTTCACGTCACATGCGATTTGGAATTGACAATCCTTTAACCGCTGATCCATCTGCGCTATAGATATCCGTTCTATTTTACATAAATCCCCGCCAGTGATTGCCTTGGTTAAAAGCGCTCCAGACGAATCATAAAACTTTACGCCTAGAGCCTGAAGCATGCCTGCACCGCCGTCATTGGTTGCACTTCCCCCAATTCCAACAATAAAATGACGACAACCTTCCTCAAGAGCGTCTGTAATGAGCTCTCCTACTCCAAAACTCGTTGTGTTCCACGGGTTTCTTTCCCCCTCTGGTACCAATGGAAGTCCAGCAGCTGCAGCCATCTCAATAACTGCCGTTTTTTCTTTCGGCAAAATCCCATATACAGCTCTTACTTTTTTATGTACTGGACCACACACCTCAATTTCTTTTCGTTTCCCACCACATCCTGCAATCATCGTTTCGACAGTGCCTTCTCCACCATCAGCTAAGGGCAAAACTATAATTTCTGCATCAGGCACTGCTTTTCTGATGCCTTCTTCTGCCGCTTTTCCTGCTACCACAGAACCGATACTTCCTTTAAAGGAATCTATCGCCACAACTGCGCGAAACTTATCTCCTGCCATAAAATCCTCTTCTCCTTTCAATCCTTCAAATACTTTCACCTTTTTTCTTCCCGTATTTCACATTTTAATTTCTTTTTTATCATACCTTCTTTTCCGTTCTAAGACAATACCACTCTTTTGCAAATCAATTACAAATGCCCATTGGTTATTGATTTTTTTCATAAGTAAACTATAATTAGTTTAAGTAATACAAAAGAGGATAGATCAAAGGGAGGACTGTATATGAAAAAGTATGCTAAAGTTTTAGGCGTAATGACGCTGTTATCTACACTTTCTATTCCATCAATAGCTTCTGCTGCGCCAGAAATTACAGTAACTGTAGATGGGAACCTGGTAAAATTTGATCAGCCTCCTGTTATCGAGAACAGCAGAACACTCGTTCCTCTTCGTGCTGTATTTGAAGCAATGGGAGCAACAGTTACTTGGGATGACAAAACACAAAAAATCACCTGTACTTTAAACGACAATGAAGTTACTCTAACTGTTGGAAGCACAGCACTTAGAATAAACGGCATTTCAACTGTAACTTTGGATACGCCTGCCACTGTCATCAATGACCGTACACTCGTGCCAGTACGCGCCATCTCCGAGGGTCTTGGAGCCGCTGTCGACTGGAATCCTGAAAAAAATCAAGTTATTATTACTTCTCCTGTGGAAGTAACAGAAGAAGAACTTGCTTCCATAAAATCTAAGGTAGAACAAACCGACGGAAAATATACAGAGTCGTTTCTGTCCTCTGATGGAAAAATAATTTTAAGTTTTACCTATACATATCCAAAAATTTCTTCCTCAGAAGCAGGCGTTGACTCCATTAATGACCGTTTGAAAACAAATGCCTCTGCCACAGCTGCTGTTATAAGAAAGGAATTTTTGGAAAGTGCGTTAAAATATTATAAACTAAATGGATCAACAGAGGAGTACAAGCCTTATACAATTAACTGCACCAACGCTGTGACCTACCAGGATGATGAAAAAGTGAGCGTACGGTCCACCATGTATGTAGATACTCATGGGACCTATCCAATTACTTCTTCCGATGCAGTTGTATTTAATTTAGATACCGGTTTTGAAATGACGTTAGTTGATCTTGTAGCCGATCCTATGTCTGTTCTGGAATCCGCCGAGGAAGCAATGGTTGAAAAAATCAAATCAAATCCTTCTATCTTTTTTACAGGTGCTGAGCATTATGTAGATATGACAGATGCTTCTTTCTATCTGACGAAAGAGGGCATTGTCTTCTTTTTCCAGCCTTATACATTAGCGCCTTACTCCACAGGCGTGGTAGAGATTACTGTCCCTTATGCAGAAATTAGCAAAGAGCTAGACCCTACAGAGCCAGTCAAAGTTTCTAAAAAAATTGTTGAGGAAAAGGTGACTGCCAAAGACGGCACTGAAATTTTGAACATCTCTGTTGCATACCCTGAAATCTCCGGCAATCTAAGAGAAATTATCATATTCAATGATTATTATCAAAGCAATGCAGAAAGAACAGTAAAAGAGATGAAAAAAGAGTACAGCAAAGCTGCGGAGGAGTTTTATGAAAACTTTGGCAGCCAGGATTTTACTGGATTCAGTATAGAGGTAACTTATGACGTTACTTACAACAAAAACAATTTGCTCTGCGTCAAAACACACTCCTATCAATTTACAGGGGGAGCCCATGGAAATTATACAGACAACGCTATCATATGGGATCTGTCAGAAGGATTAGAAAAGACTCTGGAAGAGCTTGCTAGAAATAGCGATCATATTATGGAACAGGCTGAAAAGGCTTTTCGTGATAAAATAAACGCAGACCCTCAAGGGTTCCTTATTTCTGCTGATGAATTAAATAA
>JAGZLR010000021.1 GCA_018364635.1 Clostridiales bacterium
AAAAAATAGTGCTAAGCCATAGGTTAGAACCTGTGACTTAGCATTTTATTTATGTCTTCATTTCCAAGAAAGTAAGAAGTGAGAGGCAATCCGGTTCGCGCAGTTAAATCCTTAGTAAACGAAGAACTTCGAGTTAAATTTATATACTTCCTGTCTGAGATTTTAGCAATTCTGAAATCACGGATAAAGTCAAAAATCTCTTCGGTACCATATTCATCTTTTAAGATATGGATTTGAAATAATCTTGTCAGAAGTACAGAAAGATAGCATACAAGGAAATGCCCTGTAATCGTTTCCTGCTTTTGCATAAAAACCGGTCTTGCATCAAGCTGAGATTTCATGATACGGAAGGACTCTTCAATTCTCCAAAGATTATGGTATGCAGCATAAATTGCAGAGGCAGACATTCTAATTTCTGATGTTACAATCATGTTATATCCTGTCAGCTTTTTTGCGTTTTCTATTGCATTTTCGTTTATTTCCACTTTGACTTTCCCGGTTGTTTTTTCTCCTTTTCTATCAGCAGAAAAAAAGGTGACATATTTTGCGCTGTCTCCATATTCGGATTTCTTTGCTTCACATGCCCTGAGTCTTTTTGCTTTTTCTACCTGCCGATTGATTTCATGTTTTTGCTTTTCGGCCAGTTTTGGATTGAATGTTACAATACGTTTTTCCGTTAGCTTTAACGTTTTTCTATGTCCATCTTTATCCGTGTAGTTATAAGTAAAATCATCAACACAATCTTTAATATAGTAAATAACTTCCCCCTTTTTATTTTTGACAGCAACATAATCATTTTTAAGAAGTGCCCATGTCTTTTCTGTCTCAGGAAGCATTTTTACAGATTTAGAGAAAATATACCCATCGCCAAATTTCAGGGCGTGCAGGATATTTTCAAAACAATTCAGACCTTTATCAGCCACCCGAATGGTTCTGCCAGATATATGGCTCCGCTGTTTCAAATCATCAATGATATCCCGTATTACAGGTTTTTCGCTTTCGTTCCCAGGATACATTTTCATGCCAACAGGGATCTGGTTTGCATCAAGAAGCAGACCCATGCCAACGATGGGCTCTTTTTTGTTTTCTTTCGATGGTCCCTTAAGTCGGAAATCATCTTCCTTGTCAATTTCAAAATAGAAGTTTGTGCAGTCGAAGTAGCTGTGGGCAGTATCAAAAGGGTATTTTAATGCCACTTGATGATTAAAAATTTCAATGATCTTTTCATATTCCGAACCTATGTATCCGAGACCGGAATAGAGCTGGTCAAGAGAAAAATCATATGCTTCAAACAGTTTCGGAAGTATTTCTATATATGTTTTTAGTTTCGAGCAGGGATGTACAACCCTTGCATAAATAAGAGAGGACATCATATCAAAGATGTTGAACCTGAAACCGGTGGCCGTTTGCATAAGGTCAATGTATTTTTTACAACCAAAGGAGTCACAAAGGTTTTTTAATGGGAAATATCCGAGGAGTTTTTCGGGTGACTCCTCCGATATTTGGCGGACTTTTTCGGCCTGCTTTCTTTTCTGAAATTCCTGATTTAATTTTTGAACTTCCTCTTTATAAAAAGAAATCGGATCTTCTATACCTTTCGCTTGCAGTTCATGAACATAGCCGATTGGCTTGTAAGAACGATGGGCGCCCGTTTTACGTTCTGGATTATAATAACTCTCGTAAATCTGCAGATAAGTTCCCTTTTTATTGTTTGTCTTTTTTAAAAAATATGCCATAAAATCACCCTCTTACGTTGTAACACTATAGCACTATATAAACAAGACTTAAAAAAGTTTTTTTGTCAAGTTTTTTGAAATAAAAAAAGCCAGTATTTATGCTGGCTAACGAGAAACTATACGAAATGAAAGTCCCAAATAATATAGTGCTAAATTCTAAAGACGGGAAATTGAGGAAACTCAAGGAATAAAACTGTGGACAAGCAGTACAAAATGAGATATACTGATAAAGATAATTATAAATAGATTTATTTTGTGTTTTATCAAGATTGGACAGAAGAAAACAATCAAGAAAGTAGGTAATATTTATAAGAGCATCCTGTCCTAAGGGAAGGGTGTTTTTTTAAATGAGTTTTATTTGAAATAATAATAGCATTAGATAGGAAAAAGCGATAGGAGTTGTAGTATGATGCCAAAAAAAAGGGTGTTGATATACGCACATTACTATGCCCCTGATACAGCATCTACTGGTCAAATTTTGAAAGATCAAGCAGAGGGAATGTTAGGTGAATTTTCGGTAACGGTCATCTGTGTTGTTCCATCATATACAGGTACGGTATCAGATGAGTATAAAAAGAAAAAATATTATTTTGAAAACTTAAATGGTGTTAATGTTATTCGTGTTAGAGTTCCTGAGTTTACTAAGAGAAATAAATTTAGTCGTATAAAAAATATTGTGGCATATTTTTGCCGGGCTATAGTCGCTAGTAGAAAAGCAGGAAGACAGGATTATATCTTTACTATTTCACAACCGCCTATTCTTGGAGGTCTTTTAGGTGTAATTGGTAAATGGCAAAAACACGCAAAAATGATTTATTGTATTCAAGATTTTAATCCTGAGCAAGTTATAGCAGTAGGATACAGCAAGAATAAACTAGTTCTTAAATGCATGTTGCTTATGGATAAATTTAGTTGTCGCCATTCAGACTTAGTTATCACAGTTGGACGAGATTTGGTAGAAACATTAAAGAGCCGTTTTAAAGGGAAAAAAGTACCCAAATATGTGATGATTAATAATTGGATTGATGAAAATGAAATTTACCCTTTATCATTAGACAATAATAAAGTTTTAGAGTTTAAAAAGAACTATAGGCTGGAAGATAAATTTGTTATCATGTACTCTGGAAATATTGGACTCTACTATGATCTTAAAAATTTATTAATAGTAATTGAACAATTCAAACCTGGAACAAAAGCGGCAAACGGAAAAGAAGTTGTATTTGCTTTTGTTGGCGCAGGAGCAATTTTAGATGAGTTGGCTACTTATGCAAAGCAACATAATATGGAAAATGTAGTATTTATTCCATATCAGGAAAAAAATAATTTAATCTACTCATTAAATGCTGGAGATGTTCATTGGGTAGTAAATTCAAAAGGGATAAAAGGAGTATCATGTCCTTCTAAATTCTATGGCTGTATTGCGGGGGCGCGTCCTGTTTTGGGGGTATTAGAGCAAGGGTCTGAAATAAGAATGTTGATTGAAGAAATTGGATGTGGTCTTGTAAGTGAACCAGAGGGATATGAAAAAATCAAAGAAAATTTACAGTGGTTTTTGGAACATGCAGGAACTGAGGAACTAGAGGATATGGGAAAGAAAGGAAGAGAATTCTTAGAAAAATATTTAACTAAAAATATTAGTATTCAGAAGTATATAGATGTAATTAAAAATTTATGAGGATAGATAAATGGTTGATGTGACAGTTGTTATTTTAACAAAAAATGAACAAAAAAATCTTAGAAAGTGTATAGAGTCATTTTCTGGAATTGTTAAACGATTTGTAATTGTAGATAGTTTTAGCACAGATGGGACAGAAGAACTCTGTCATCAGCTTGATGGAGAATTACGTCTAATTGGTTCACAATTAGATTTTTATCAGAATAAATGGGTGGATTATGCTACCCAATTAAATTGGGGGTTAACCAATACCAGCATTTCTACAGAATGGACCATGAGATTTGATTCTGACGAAGAATTACTTCCAGAGCTAGCAAAAGAGATAGATGAGACGCTTGGCAATTTAGAGGTTCCTATAAATGGTGTTATTCTCCGCAGAAGAATGTATTTTATGGGAAAATTTATTAAACATGGCGGAAGATACCCTGAGTTACTTCTTCGAATATTTCGCACAGGAAAAGCAAAGTGTGAACAAAAAATTATGGATGAGCATATGATTTTGTCAGAAGGTACTACGATAACTTTTAAGAACGATTTGATTGATAACAACCAAAAGGATCTTGATTGGTGGACAAGCAAGCACAATTGGTATAGTAATAGAGAAGTTTTAGATTATCAAATGACTTTAAAGCATCAAGTAGACGAATCACTAGCAAAAGGCGGTATATCAAGTGGGCAGGCTAGTGTAAAAAGAAAGATAAAGAATAAGGGATATTATAATTTACCTAAATTCTGGAGAGCACATTTGTATTTTCTATATAGGTATTATTTGAAATTGGGTTTTCTAGATGGACCAGAGGGAAAAATTTATCATTTTTTACAGGCATATTGGTATCGATATTTGGTAGATGCAAAAATGTTTGAATGCGAAAAAAATGGGATTGAAATGTCACCCCAAGGAGACCTGAAGGCATAGAGGGAGAAAGTTTATGAGAATACTAGTTATTATATGTACAGGCTTTGTACCATGGGGGGGGCTAACAACTGTTGCAATGAATTATTATCGTGCAATGGATAAGCAGGGAATGATAATTGATTTTGCGTCTAATAATGTTCCAACACAAGATTTGATTGATGAGTTAGAAAAAAATGGTAGCCAGTATATAAAATTGCCCCCGCGGAAAAAAATTTTTAGTTATGATAAAAAATTATGTAGTATATTAAAAGGTTATGACGTGGTTCATATACATGGTAATAGTGCAACTATGTCGTTGGAATTGTTTCCGGCAGTGATGTGTGGAGTTCCTAAAAGAATAGTACATTGCCATACGACAGTGCCTACTGCGAAGAAGTTAAGTAAATTTTTGCGTCCTGTTTTTTTAAAGATGTATACTCATGCTATAGCAGTATCTAAGGAGGCAGGAGATTGGCTATATGGTGAAGATAATTTTGTGATCTTGAATAATGCAATTCCAGTTAGTAAATATCAATTTGATTTGAAAGAAAGAACAAGAATACGATTAGAGCTAGGGATAGGAGAAGGTTCGGTTGTAATAGGTAATATTGCTAAAATAAATATACCGAAGAATCATACTTTTATATTAGAGATTTTTCAAGAAATCCAAAAGAAATTAAAAGGTGCAAAGCTTCTTTTAGTGGGAGACGGTCCTTTAAGAAAACAAATAGAAGAGAAAGCGAAGCAGTTAAAGATATATGATGATATTTATTTTATCGGAATGAGTAATACTCCAACAAAGTGGTTACAAGCAATGGATTATTTTCTTTTTCCATCAAATTATGAAGGGTTCGGTTTGGCATTATTGGAAGCTCAGGCGAATGGAGTGAAGTGTTTTGCATCAGATGTGATTCCTGCCTTAACAAATGCCACTGGAAAGGTGAAATATATTTCGCTTAAGGAATCGGCTGAAGCGTGGGCAAGTGAAATATGTAATACTCCTATGGAACGTATGCCTAATGATTTTATTGTTAAAAAGTTTAGGGATGCTCATCTTGATATTACTACTGAAGCAGAACATTTAAAAAATATATATGAAGAAAAATTATAATTTTAGGTTAGAAAGAAGAGAAGACATGAATTGGAAAATTTCTATAGTAACTATTTGTAAAAATGCAGAAAATGAAATAATAGATACACTTCAGTCAGTTTTATTGCAAGATTATTCTAATTTAGAGTATATAATTATTGATGGTGGATCGACTGATGAAACCAATAATATTATAAACCAATATTATGGGTTATTGCAGAGCAAGGGTATAAAGACTGTATATATTTCAGAACCAGACAAGGGAATTTCAGATGCTTTTAATAAGGGGATTTCCATTTCTACCGGTGATATAATTGGGCTGATAAATGCTGGAGACACATTATTGGAGCATTCATTAAGGACTATATCAGAAAATTTTGATGAACAATTGGATGTTTTATATGGAAATACCGTTTTTGTTGATAAAAAAAACGGTATTAAGTATTTAAGAAAAAAACCGGAAAATGTTGACTACTCTAAATTTGCGTCTAGAGGATTGGTTTTTACTCATCAAAGTGCATTTGTAAAGAAAAAAATGTATGATACGGTAGGGCTTTACGACTTAGATTTTAAAATAATTATGGATACAGAATTATTTATTCGTTTTTATCAAAGTGGAGCAACGTTCAAATATATTGATAAAAATTTAGTATCTATGTTGGCTGGAGGCATAAGCTCAAAACCTAGTAAAAAACTTTATGAGGAGCATATCGAAATAGGAAGAAGATATGGTGGAGTGAGCAGATGGAGACTAAGAATACATTATATTTGTGATATGCCAATTGCTTGGCTTAAAACACAAGTTAAAAAAAATAAGAAGTTATGGAATTTTCTTATTGGTAAAAAAAGAACGTTAAAAAAATAAGACTTTTTTGAATAAAGGGAGAGCAAGACCGTGGTGAGAGGAATTATCAAAATAGTAATTATATATATATTACGACTATTTATAAAAGTATTGTATGTTTTTCCGATAAAAAATAATAGAATTATTTTTAATTCCTATCGAGGTCAACAATATTCTTGTAATCCTAAATACATATCGCAAACACTCGTAGAACTATATCCGAATAACTTTGAGGTGATTTGGGCTTTTAATGACCCAAACAAATTTCGTTATTTAGAGAAGCAAGGAATTATATTGGTTAAATTCAATAGTTTAAAACGATTTTATTATGAAGCCACAGCAAAAGTTAGTATTAATAATATTGGTTCATTTTCATGGTTACCGTTAAGAAAGGGGCAAGAACATATTAATACATGGCATAGCGGGTTAGATCTAGAAAATTGTGGCATGAATGAACCGGCGAATGATATAATTACACGATATACGATTGGGTTAAGTGGAAGAGAAACAACATTATTTTTGGCTGCAAATAAAGTGTTTTCGGATTATAGTGCAAAAGTTCAGTTTGGATATTATGGTATGATGCTTAATTGTGGTCTTCCAAGAGGAGACAATCTTATAAATGAAAAATCAGAGATAATTAGAAAAAGAGTACGTAATAGTTTTAATATAGATGAAAACGATATAGTTGTAATGTATGCCCCTACATGGAGATATGGCGGAGCGAAAGATATGCCTAAAATGGATTATATTAAGCTTTCTAATTCGTTGAAAAAGAGATTTGGTTCTGAATTTGTTATTTGGAATCGCTCTCATCATTTGAGCAGTAATACCCAAATAATTGGTGATGAACACTTGATAGATGTTACAAATTATTCGGATATTCAAGAATTAGTAATATCATGTGATATTTTGATTTCAGATTACTCATCTGTTATATGGGATGGCGCTCTAGGAGGGAAATATGTTATTCAATATGCTCCTGATGCAGAACAATTTGAGAAAGAGAGAGGATTATATGTCCCAGTAGGGAAATGGTGTATTCCAGCAATGATGACCATGGAGGACTTATGTAATTATTTAAGGAATATAAATTTTTCAGAAGGGTTGAAATATTCTAAAAATTTATTGGATATGATGGGAAGTTATGAAACAGGTTGTTCAAGTGAAATTTGTTGTAGATGGATTGCTGATAAGTGTTTTGGAACACATGATGAGAATTCAATTTATTTACCTTATCTAAGTAAAGCTGCAGACTCTCCAAATTACGCTATAATAGAAAAGTTAAATTCTCAAGAATCGTTAATTAGTAAGGAGATATAAAGGATGAATCTATCATTTAGAGCACATATAAAAAAAGAAATTATTATGGAATTAGATACTAATGAATGTACTGGTGTCAAAAACAATAATGAGCTGGAATTTCGAAGGATTGATGATGGAAATATAAAAGATTTTGCTAACGATGACTTTATTTCAACATCCATGATGCAAAAAGGAAGGTATATAGGTGCATATGAAAAAGGTAAGCCTATTGGGTTTGCTAGTCTTGTGTATAGAGGAGAAAAAGGAGACTATTTTAATATAAAAAAGTGTGATTTATATTTACAGAAACTGTATATTTTTCCAAATTATCGCGGACGGAGAATCATGCAAGACATTATAATATATTGCTTAACCTTGCCAACACCTGATGGAAGTGCCCCACAGAAAGTCAGTCTTTGTGTAAGACCAGATAATATTGCCGCAATTAAGTGCTATAAGAGAGTGGGATTCAAAATAATGGGGAGTAAAATTTTTTTCAGACTTTGTAAAGATATTGTTTTTCCTAGGCATATTATTTAGAGCAAAAAAGGGATAATTTGGACAATGAAAGAGAGATGAAAGTAATTGAAAATGAAAATAAAAAAGTCTGATTTGATTTTATCTTTAAGATTAGAACTATTTATGTTACCGGCAGGTTTAATGGATAATTCTATATTTTCATATATATGGTATGGTTTGCTTTCTATATCAATAGGAATTTTTCTGTTAAAGATTGCTCGCCGAAGAGCACAAAATAAGTTTCCAATAATTATATGGTTAATGGTATTGTATTTAGGTCTACAAGCTTGTGCCACAGCAGTGAATGGAGGCAATTGGATATATAATCTTATGACATTGATGACTGTTCTTTTTTTGCTTTGGTTTGTTGAGGAGAATCTTAAAGTTGATTTTATAAAAACTATGACTTGCTTAAAAAACGTGCTGTTGTTTAATATTTTATTGGAAATATTTGTGTATTTATTTATGTCTTTTTCAGTACTCGATAGTTTGCAAGCCTCTTTTGTGTATTATGGGATATGGGGATGCCTGACCATGGCTTTAAGAAAAAGTAGAAGTCAGTGGAATTATTCCCTCATATTTGTATCATTATTATATATTTTAGCTACGATTGTACGTCCTGATATAGGTTCTAATGGAGAGAAAAACTATGAAGGAACATTTTATGTCATGGTATTTGTACTCTTGTGTTTTGATTTTGCAATTAATATAAAGGCGTATGCGATAAAGTGGTTTAATGGAATAGTGGCATTTGTCAGTATTATTGTTTTAAATTTAATTTTTGTTTTTTTGCAAATTCAAGCTCAAATACCAGGAATAAGATTTCTTTTTGAAGATATTTTGCATAAAGATATTACAATTACAGGAAGATCAGGGATTTGGAGTTTTGCATTGGGATTATGGTATCAAAGTCCCAAATGGGGGTATGGAACAGGATTAGCTGGAATGCAAGAAGCTGGTGGGTGGCATGACTTTATTAGAACATATGGTCCGCATAATCAGTTTTTATATGTGTTGCTGGCTGGGGGGATTATTACATTCTCGGCATATATGTTGCTTATTTTCTATGTGTCTATCAAGTTATATAAGAACAGAAAAGATAAGATGTATATTATTTTTTCTATTGGATTTTTTGTGACATACTTGGAACTTTTGATGACATATCGAACAATAGCTATTTGTATGCCATTATTTGCTTTTTTTGCTATTGTAACGTCATCGTATACTCAAAAGCATACATTGATGATGAAAAATTTGAGCAAGTCACAATAATGGGAAGGGAATATGAATAAACAGGGAGGAAAAAATGATTGAAAACAAAGAAACTCGTTGTGGATATGAAATTAGTCCCAAGTTAAAAAGAATATGGAATGTAGAGTTAAATATGCTGATTAAGTTGTTGTCTGTATGTGAAAAGCATAATTTAAAAGTTATTGTTTTTGCAGGAACATTATTAGGAGCAATTAGGCACAAAGGCTTTATACCATGGGATGATGATTTGGATGTTGCACTGCCGAGAAAAGATTTTAATAAATTAGTTGAAATTGCTCCATATGAATTTGAAGATCCACTTTTTTTTCAGACAGCATTAAATGATCGAAAGTTTTTCTTTGATTATGCGAGATTGAGAAATAGTAATACTACTGGAATGATTACCTGGAACAAATCAAAAGAATATAACAATGGAATATATATAGACATTTATCCTTTGGATGGGTATACGGAAAATGAATGTAAACTAAGAGTACAAGCTGTCAAAAAAGACTTTTTTAAGCAATTTTTAATAGCATATAATGCAGACGAATCATACAAATCTAGAAAACCTCAATGGCTTGTCAAGGCACTAGCTACTGTTGCTCATATAAAATCCTATGAATGGTGGTATACAAAATATATAAATAATCTTACGAGATATGAGGATAAGACGGAGCGATTATCTCAAATTAACGATAGTTTATATGTTATAAGAAAATTTTGGTGTACAAAACAAGATTTTGAGAATATTATTTATGTTCCATTTGAGGATATTACCGTTCCAGTTCCAGCCAATTATAATGTGATTTTAACACATATGTATGGAAATTATATGGAATTTCCACCAATTGACCAAAGGGGAAAATGGCATGAAAATATGATTATCTTTGACCCAGATGTACCATATAAGGAATTTATACAAAAATTAAATAAGTAAAATAAATTACTGCGAAAAAATATGTGAGGACTGAATTTTTGAAAAAATTAATAAATAAGTATAAGAAAGTACCATTGCCTGCGAAAGCTTCTCTATGGTTTGTGGTATGTAGTTTTTTACAAAAGGGAATATCATTTATAACTACACCTATTTTTACAAGAATAATGACATCGGATAATTATGGAGTCGTTACTATGTACAGCGCTTGGCTTGAAATTATTGCTATATTTGCCACATTTCAGCTTGCGACAGGTGTATTTAGTAAAGCAATGATTAAGTACGAGAAAGACAGAGATGGATATACTTCATCATCATTGATATTAGCATCTATTATTACAGTATGTTGCTTTTTGATTTATATTTTAAAAAGAGATGTTTGGAATAATTTTATAGGTTTAGATACGGCATATGTTGTCTCCATTTTTGTGGATATTTTCTTTTCTACAGCACTTTCATTATGGACAATTAGGAATCGTTTTGAGTTTAAATACAAGTCAGTAGTGGTACTGTCAATATCGTTAAATATATTTGGACCATTGATGAGCATACTATTTTTAAGTATGGCATCAGAAGCTCAGCAACCACTTGCTAAAATATGGGGATTGATAGTTGTTAAAATTATTTTGAATATGTATTTATATGTAAAAATATTACTAAAGGGTAAAAAAATGGTTGATTTGTCATATTGGAAATATGCATTAAGGTACAATTTACCATTAATACCGCACTATCTTTCACAGCAAGTTCTTTCACAATCAGATCGAATAATGATTAGTGAATTAGTTGGAATAGCAGCTGCTGGAATATATGGAGTGGCATATCAGCTTTCTAGAGTTGTTTTTACATTTGTTTTAGTAGTACATCAATCCTTTACGCCATGGGCATTTGAAAATTTAAAAAAACAGAATTACAAGCCAATTAAGAAATATTCTTTATTAATAGAAATCGGTATTGGAGCTGCGTGCTTATTTGCATCTTTATTTGCGCCTGAGTTTATTTTTATACTTGGGGGAGAAAAGTATTTAAGTGCAATTTGGATTGTTCCTCCTGTGTCGATGAGTATATTGTTTCAATCCATATACACTTTTTTCGCAGATATTGAATTTTACTATGAACAGACTAAAATGGTAATGGTAGCATCTATAAGTGTCAGTATTGTAAATGTTATTTTAAATGCAGTATTTATACCAATGTATGGATTTGTAGCAGCTGGTTATACAACTTTAGTATGTTATATTTTATATAGTTTAGTACATTTTATTTTTATGAAAAAAATTTGCAAAGACGAGGATATTGATAATCCTTTTAATAGTAAAGCTATGTGGATGGTTGGAGCTGTTTATGTTGTATTAGCTATCGGAGTAAGTTTTTTGTATAATCATACATTAATGAGATATTTATCAATTATACTTATGACGGTAGTGGGAGGAATGCTTGCTTTAAAAAATCTACATGCAATTAAAAAACTTTTAAAAAAACAATAATATATAGTACAAAACAGCTTAATTAAAAATTGTTAGTTGTTACTGTGCATGGGCGAGCGATGGAGTATGAACTTTTCTATGAAAGACCATATTACAAATGTGTATAGAATGAAATGAAATGGGAATATTCCTATACTCAAAAAAATAATGTTAATGAAAAATCGAAGAATAAATTGATCTATAAAATATTAGATGTTCAATCAGTAGCAGAATTTCTGGAGCTAGATAATGTTCCTATACAGAAAGTTGTTAGTTCAAATTACTGCTTGCCTAAAGTGGTGAATCATGAAATTAAGTAAATAGATGGAGAGATTAGAAATGTTAAATTTTACAGTAGGACCAGTACAGAGTTCCGAGGTAGTATGTGCAGTAGGAGCCGAGCAGATACCTTATTTTAGAACTGTGGAATTCTCTGAAATGATGTTTGAAAATGAGAATTTGATAAGGAAATTCGCAAAAGCACAAGATGATTCTAGAGTAGTATTTATTACAGGCTCTGGTACAGCTTCTATGGAAGCGACTATTATGAATACGCTTACGAGTGATGATAGAGTAATTGTTGTAAATGGAGGTAGTTTTGGAGAACGTTTTGTGCAGCTATGTCAGATACATGGGATTCGTTATTCTGAAATCAAGTTGGAAATTGGGAAGAGTCTAACAGCTGAAATGTTGAAAAATTATGATGGAAAAGGATATACTGCATTTATAGTAAATGCGCATGAAACATCGACTGGAGTACACTATGATATGGAATTGATTAGTGAATTTTGTAAAAATAACAATTTATTTTTAATTGTTGATGCTATTAGTTCCTTTTTGGCAGATGAGCTCAATGTAAAAGAGTTGGGAGTAGATGTAATGATTACTGGATCTCAAAAAGCACTTTCTTGTCCGCCCGGGATTTCTATTATTGTTCTTTCATCTCAAGCAATCGAAAGAGTAAATAAGAATAACCCCAAGAGCATGTATTTTGACTTAAGGAATGCATTGAAGGATGGCGAGAGAGGACAAACACCGTTTACGCCAGCAGTAGGAATTTTGCGTCAAATTAATACTCAATTAAGGAAAATAGATGAAGCGGGGGGGAGTGAGAGTGAGATAGAGAGAGTTTCTGAGTTAGCCAATGATTTTAGAAGAAAAATAAAAGGTCTTCCTTTTAAATTTTTATCAGATTCAATGTCAAATGCAGTGACTGCTTTAATGCCGACAACTGCTTTAGCAAATAACATTTTTCTTACTCTCAAAGATGATTATCATATTTGGGTTTGTCCCAATGGGGGAGAAATGAAAGATAAGATTTTTCGCGTTGGTCATATTGGTGCACTTACAAAAGAAGACAATACAACTCTTGTTAATGCTTTTAAGGATATGCAAAAAAGAGGTATTATTTAAAAAGTTGCTTAAAGGGGTAATTTAGATGATAAAGGTAATTACATATGGCACCTATGATTTACTTCATCGCGGACATATTAGACTTTTAGAGAGAGCAAAGGCGTTAGGGGATTATTTAATCGTAGGTGTTACAGCAGATGATTTTGATAAAAATCGTGGAAAAATAAATGTTCAACAATCTTTGATGGAAAGAGTGGAAGCAGTTAGGGAAACTGGAATTGCAGATGAAATTATTATTGAGGAATACGAAGGACAGAAAATAGATGACATACGGAAATATGGTGTAGATATTTTTACAGTTGGATCTGATTGGATTGGAAAATTTGATTATTTAAATGAATATTGTGAGGTTATCTATCTTGAAAGAACTCAGGGAGTATCGAGTTCAGAAATTAGAGAAGAGAAGCAAGCAATAAATCTTGGACTTATAGGAGATTCGTTATTTCTTAATAAAGTAAGAGCAGAGGCAGAGGTTGTTAATGGTATTCATGTCAAGGGATTATGTACTAAAAGGTCTGATGTAATTGATGATCATTTTCGAATGATGGATATATTGACGGAAGATTATAATCAATTGCTAGAATGTATAGATGCGGTTTATATAAGATCTGTTCCTGAAAGACATTATGAGCATATCAAAATGGCTTTGAAGAAAGGAAAACATGTTTTATGTGAATCTCCTATGACTTTAGAAAAAAACCAAAGTGAAAAGTTATTTGCTTTGGCAGCATCAAATAAGGTAATTTTAATGGAAGCAATAAAAACAGCTTATTCTACGGCATTTTCAAGATTGCTACTTTTAATTAAAGGTGGAAAAATAGGAGATGTTATTTCTGTTGATGCTACTTGCACTAGTTTTAAAACCTATGAGGGGAAAGAACGTACTGATTGGAATGGTATTTATGAGTGGGGCCCAACAGCATTATTGCCAATATTTCAAATTCTTGGAACTGATTTTAGAGATTATAGAATTGTCTCTAAATTTAGCGATATAGATTATAAAAATGACATATTTACTAAGATGGATTTTGTTTACAATCATGCAGTGGCGTCAATTAAGATTGGTGATGGAGTGAAATCAGAGGGAGAATTGATTATTTCTGGAACAAAAGGTTATATTTATGTACCGGCGCCATGGTGGAAGACAGATTATTTTGAAATTCGTTTTGAAAATCAGGCTGAAAATAAACGATATTTTTATCAACTTAACGGAGAAGGAATTAGATATGAGCTAGTGGCATTTGTAAAAGCAATTGAGCGAGGAAAAATACTTGCTAATATTGATGATTCTGTTACATATAGAATTTCTGATATAATGAATGATTTTATAAATAGGAAAAATATGGTTATAATTTGAGTAAATGTGTTAGAAAATCAAAGTAACAATAATGTTGCGCTAAATTAATTAGGCGCAACATTATTGAAAAAATAAAATTATACAAACTCACAATCCCATACACCTACAGGGTTATCTTGAAACACTTCTTTTAAACGCATATGAACATCTTCTTTTGTAACCCCTTTTTTTAGAATGACTTGAAGAAATCCGCCACCACCGGCACCACACACCATACGTCCATCTATAAGGTGATCAATCGAAGCAAATATTTGTTCAATTAGAGTATTGGTACTTCCGATATCTATCTTTTTGCTTAATTCCCAATGATATTCTAGCAGTTTTGCAAACTCATTGATTTTTCCGCGCTCTAATTCAAACTTCATTAAAACAGCGACTTTTTGGATTTCGTTTAGAGCGAAAAGGCTGTCAGGTTCATTTCCTATATAGCGACCTATCACATCTCTTAAAAGGTTGCGAGCAAGGCGTCTTTGCCCAGTATAAATAAGGCAGAATCTTTCGTTTAGTTCTTGCTTCGTTTCTTTAGGAAGTTCTACATGTTCGACTTTCAACTTTTGTTGAAGACCTGGCATACTTGTAATGTATTTGATTCCATTTGACAGGCCTCCCACTTGATCTTGCCAACCGCCACCAGTGGACATAATTTGCTCCATAATTAATACATGAGTATAGAGATCATCTTCTTCATGCGAAATTCCCATGAATTCAAATATGGCCTTGACACAGGCGGCCGACAAAATAGAAGAAGTTCCAAGTCCGCTTCCTTTTGGAACATTAGTGACCTCCGAGTGCATTTCAAATCCTCCGCCTAATCGTGATAGGATTTGCTTTAAATTGCCCCCCTCCTTTGGAATAATTCCACAAGCTAATAGACAAGCCTTCTGTAATGCAAATGGATCGTACGGATCTCCTGTTTTTTGCAGCGGTTCGATGGTATCGAATTCTCCGTGAACATCCATGTCACGACTGTCAAATATAATTTTATTTTCTTCAATTTTTACCAAGATTACTTCTACAGGATATTCCCCATTTAGTGTGATTGCAGCGTTTAGAACAGTGCCCCCTATTTCGCAGCAGATTGGTGGGGTATCACTCCACCCCCCGCCCCAGTTTACTCGAAGAGGCAATTTTACAGTATGCGTATCTTTTGTAATTTTACAGATTTCATTGAATTTTAATCCTTTCATAGAGGCTTGGAGTATGGTATTAGAGATTTGCTGAAAACAATCTCTAATATAAGTGTCTTTTTCTTTTCTAGACAAAGCAGTGCCTACATAGTACTGTAAGCGGATAGATTCTGAAAACGAAGCTTTGGAAAGGCGTCTGTTTAGCCATTCTTTTTGAACTTTTGTTAATGTGTTTAATGGTGGGAGATCTTTTGGTGTTCTCTGAGCGGAAATTTCTTTTGTAATTTCATCCATTCGTACTAATTCTTGCATTCGTTGATTCCAAGCAATAATTGCGTTAGCATCAGCATCGTGGAAACCAGAATATAATGATTTCTTGCTAGAACTTTTCCATGAATTTAAGTTGCCAGACTCACCATGTAAGAGTGCAAATAAATTCAATGCGGAACTAACTGCTTCTTTGATAGAATCACATTCAGGATAAAAGTTTGCCATCCATAAAGTATGGTTTTTGGTATCCCACAATTCGGATTCCTGTACGTCAAGCGTTTTCTGTACCTCTGAAAGTTCCCTGCCAAAAAGCTTTGTTTCCTTAGGATTATCGTGAATATCATAAATACGACATACAAATTTTCCGTTTTTTTGTTTTAGTCCGTGCAACACCACATTATCTGGAACGGTTTCATCGTGAATATCTATGTAAGATAGCAGTACGTTGTTTCCTATAGTGGCTTGTCTGTGGACAAAGGATACCTCTAAGTAACAGTTTGCTCCAATTGTAGCATGACTAGACAGTACACTATTGTATCCAGCAGTCTCTCCCTGAATACTGCTGTTTATTCTTGGACGCCATGATAATGCGTCATAAGCATGTACACCAGTACTCATAAGAGAAAGAATTTCTGTCGTTGTTCCGAAGTGAATGAATTTGGCAGGAGCAAGACGTAGCAGTTTCATTCGATATGGACGAAGTTTTTCCCATACAATTGTACGTGCTTCTTGGAGTTCTGCACAAAATTCACCTTCTGGTTTTTCTGTATAAAATCTTTCTAGTGTAGAATCTTCTGCAAGAGGATATAAAAAGTCTCCATATAAAGAGAGGCGGACAGTATTGTTTACATACTTTTTGTATTTCTCTTGTGTATCAATCAAAGAGTATAATTGCTCTAATAACTCTGGTGAAAAAATGATAGCACCTGTGTCAATATCTACGCAATTATTTTCATTTACCGCCCCCATTTTTGTTAATGTTTCTACTGTTTGTTTGTGCAAAAATTTACGTACATGCCCTTTTTCACCATTTAAAAACACACCATGATTTTTTCCGGTTTCAACTTGTTCTTTAAAGGATATTGCGGCTGCACCTTTCCCAGAAAAATCAATTTGTAATGGGTTGAATAAAAGGAGAACATCGCCAGATAATAATAGCATGCCCTCTCTTATTCGAGGTGGAACAGAAGCCATTGCAATGATAAATTCGTCAAAAAGGGTAGAAGAGCGACCATTAGGAAGCTTATGTGGGACAGGACTAAATAGTTTCCCTAAAGCAGAATATGTTGGAACCCTTTTGCTATCTCCACCAGAATGTATAACTAAAGTACGAATTCCATCGAAACGTCCTTCTCTTTCGTAGATGTATTTTAGTACAGAAAGTGTTGCTCCACCTGAACCAACACGCACGCCACCCTCATCTGGAATGACAGCAAAGTGTGTTCTAGACGGAAGGAAATCTTTTCGTTCTTCAATTTGTTTGTAGTATCCTTCGGCCTGATTATCATCAGAAGCTGTTAAAATGATATAATCCCATACAGGAAATGTTTCAGATGTGATAGAGCGATTATAATCATCCCATGTATCCTGATAAGATTGCGATAGAAATAACGATGTTAAATTATCCATAATAACCTCCATTGAGTTCTTAAAGTAATATGTACTATTGTATCAAGTTGCTGGCGTAACGGCTAGCCCTAGATACATGAAATTTTTATTTTTTTAAATCTTTACAAAAAAAGTAACAGTATAGATATTATATTGTTGAGATACCCCTATTGCAACTACACGACAAACGCATGAATGAATAAATTATGAGCACTCCGTCTGGATTTTTGGTATAATCAAAGAAAAAAGGATGGTTTTTTTGTGAAAGCAATTTTAGACTATGCAAGTACAGTGTAAGAGTTTAAATTTTAGGAGTTGGTAGAAAAATATCCAGCTACTTTTCAGTAACCAGAGTACTTTGACAATTCACATATGATTAGTTATTGATTCGAGCTTGCTGCTCGGCGTTCAATCTCAGTTTTTACAGCCTCATTCCATGATGCAAGAAGTTGCAATTCCTCATCACTCATACTATGATTTGGCATTTTTTCGAGAAGATAGGTTAGATAGTGATAGAAGTTTACTCCATTTGTTTTTGCCATCTCTACCATTGTATATACGATGGCACTGGTCTAGGCTCCGTTTGGTGTATCACAAAAACAGCCAATTTTTCCGGCCAACAGTAAATGGACGGATTGCATGTTCACTGAGATTATTCGAAAAGCTGCATCTTCCATCTTTCAGATAGGTTGTGAGGTAGGCACATCGATTTTGGATGTATGTCACTGCCTTCTCCATTCTGGATCCTCGAATCGGAGTTTGTTTATCAAGCCACGACAAAAAGCCTTCTGCTATCGGCTGTTCTCTTTCAAGACGAGCCTTTTTGATAGCATCGAAGGATGAGCACTTTGCCTTAATGACATCTTCTAGATGGAAGAGCTGATTGATATACATCATGCCTTGCACGGAAGGTTGTGTATAATCAAACTGTTTTCTTTTCGGGATTGCATCTGGCAGGTATCTCCTGATATGCGCCCAGCACGCTGTCCGTTTTGCGTCGGGCACTTTATTGTATCCGCTGTAACCATCGAACATCAGATAGCCCTTGAATCCCTGAAGGAATTCTACTGCATTGTCTCTGGCACGGGTCGGTGAATACTTATAGAGGATGATTGGCACACCACCATCTTCTCCGCTGCGGAAAGGCCACATGTAAGATTTCGTCTGGGCACGGCGACCTTCCTCATGCAGGATTTGAAGGGGCGTTTCATCCGCCATTGCAAAGCTCTTTTCTAGAAGTTTCCTGTGAAAGTATTCATATATTGGACGGAAAAATGCCTCGGAATTGCGGATTACCCAGTTTGCCATAGTTGTACGTGTGATTGTAGCGCCATACTATTTCCAGTCTTTTTCCTGACGACAGTATGGAAGACTGTTACAGAACTTCTAGTACATGACCCATGCAATCGTACTAGGAGATGCCATGCCATAAAGCATATGAGGATTTCCATCTTTTCCTTTTTTATAAATGGAATATCCTGTTTACTGCATTTTGGACAGCTGTAATTAAGGCTATAGATTTCAACCACTTTCAGCTTTGCAGGAATAAAGACCAGCTTACGGCGAACAAACTCTTCACCGATTTGAACCAATGGTGTATTACAGACAGAGCAAACTTTATCTTCGTCTGGAAGATCAAGATATTTCTTTGTTACCGGAATCCCCTTGAAACGCCCGGCATCCGTTGCTCTGTTTTTTCTTTTTTTAGACACTTCTGCAGAAAGTGTAGCTGCTAGTTCTTCTGCTTCCGCAGCTGCAGGACCCTGTTCCCGTTCTGCTTTGTTAAAAAGATTTAATTGTCCCGGAAAAGGTCAATCGGATATTGAACAATGAAGTATGAAAGCATTCTGAATTTGTACTTTAAAGCGTTGGAGTGAGGCGAATGATGTGGTATGATTTAAGCACTACAATTCATATCATATCCGACTGTCGGAAAGGCAGTTTATCATATGTTTTAAGATACTTTATGCTTTGCTCCAACTTCGATTGGTTTCTAATCAATTTTGGATTTGTAAAAAAATAAATTTATTTGATTCAAAGATATGATATATATAAAATATGAAAAAATAATATCTCAAATTGCTTTTATTAAAACAGGTTTGGAATATTTAGTTATGATAAGTATGTAATTGTATGAAACTATTAAATATGTAAGTTGCATTAATATGAAAAATATGTTATCGTATCATTATGTTCGCGAAAATTAATAGGAGGATATACATGAACGTACAAGAATATAATTTAATGAACTGCATAATGGAGCAGACATATATAAATCAAAGAATTTTATCAGAAATTACAGGACATTCTTTGGGAAAAGTAAATAGTTCGTTAAAAAAACTTACAGAGTTAGGGTATATAGATGAAAAAATGCAATGCACTTCAAAGGCATATGAAGAATTAAAAGAAAAAAAACCAGAAAATGCAATTATACTTGCTGCTGGATTCGGAATGAGAATGGTACCAATTAATGTGGAAGTACCAAAAGGGATTTTGGAAATTAAGGGGGAACCATTGATTGAAAGACTTATTAAGCAGTTGCACGAGGTGGGGATTTTTAAAATTGACATTGTAGTCGGATTTATGAAAGAGCAGTATGAATATTTAATCGATAAGTATGATGTGACTTTGGTGTATAACAGGGATTATATGACAAAAAATAATCTTCATTCACTAAAAAAAGTGATTGATAAGATTGGAAACACATATATTCTTCCTTGTGATTTGTGGTGTTTTCAGAATCCATTCTCGAATAAGGAATGGTATTCCTGGTATATGGTCAGTGATAAAGAGAGCGAAGAAAGCAATGTTCGGATTAATCGCAAAAAAGAGATTGTAGAAACGAAACGAAACGAAATGGGAAATCAGATGCTTGGGATTTCTTATGTTTTAAAAGAAGATGCAGCTTTTCTAAGACAAAATCTATTACATCTTTCAAATGTGAGAGAATACACACATGCTTTTTGGGAAGAGGCAGTTATGAAAGATGGCAAGATGATATTAAAACCAAGGGAAGTTTCTCAAAATTTGGTATATGAAATTAATACATTAGAGGAACTGAGAGAGCTTGATGAAGAGTCTAACCAATTAAATTCGGAGATTATATCGCTGATTTCAGAAGTACTTTTATGTGAGACGAAAGAGATCATAGAGATAAAAGCACTGAAAAAGGGGATGACGAATCGATCATTTGAGTTTACCTGTCGAGGAGAGCATTATATTATGCGGGTTCCGGGAGAAGGGACAGATAAAATGATTAATCGTAAAAATGAATACAGTGTTTATAAAGCATTAAACGGAACCAATATTTCAGATCCTGTTTGTTATATTTCTCCTGAAACAGGATACAAAATTACAAAATTTTTAGATGAAGCAAGAGTATGTGATCCATATGTGGAAGAGGATGTAAAAAAATGTATGAAGAAGCTGCGACAGTTTCATGAATATAATCTTCAGGTGGAACATGAATTTAATCTTTTTCATCAGATAGAATATTACGAATCTCTGAGAAATGAAACAAAGTCGGTCTATAGAGATTATGAAGAGACAAAGCAAAAAATGTATGAATTGAAGGAATACATTGACAAATCACCAAAAAAAATTGCACTTACTCATATTGATGCAGTACCTGACAATTTTTTATTTACAGGAGATGAAATTCGCTTGATTGATTGGGAATATGCAGGAATGCAGGATGTACATGTAGATATTGCTATGTTTGCAATCTATGCCATGTATGACAGAGAACATGTGGAAAAACTGATTGATTATTATTTCGACGGTGAGTGTGACCGAACAACACGAATTAAGATTTATGCTTATATTGCTGTTTGTGGATTTTTGTGGAGTAACTGGTGTGAATACAAAAGTATTTGCGGAGTGGAATTTGGAGAATATTCTCTGAGACAGTATCGATACGCAAAAGACTATTATAAGATTGTTAAGGAAAAACTTGACGGAGGAAAAAAGGATGTATAAAGTAAAGCGTGCGATTATTATGGCAGCAGGGATCGGGAAAAGAATGCAGCCAGTGACATTAAGCACACCGAAACCTTTAGTAAAGATTAATGGGGTGCGAATGATTGACACCGTGATTCATGGACTTTTGAAAAATGGAATATCAGAAATTTATGTTGTCGTGGGATATTTAAAAGAACAATTCGTTATTTTGGAGCAAGAGTATCCACAGGTTAAGTTGATTGAAAATCCATATTATGCTACGTATAATAATATTTCGTCACTTTATGTGGCGAGAGAACATTTAGCAGATGTAATTATTTTAGACGGCGATCAGATTATTTATAATCCTTCTATTCTATCACCAGAATTTACACGTTCTGGATACAATGCGATTTGGACAGATGACGAGACGGACGAATGGCTGATGAATGTGGAGGATGGAATTGTAAAGTCTTGTAGTCGAGATGGAGGAAAATCCGGATGGCAACTTTATAGTATTTCTCGATGGAATGCTGAAGACGGGGAAAAATTAAAAAAACATTTGGAAATAGAATTTGAACAGAAAGAAAATCGACAGATATACTGGGACGATGTGGCAATGTTCTGCTATCCAAAGGAGTATGAACTTGGCATTCGAGAAATGCAAGTAGGAGATATTATAGAAGTAGATAATTTATCAGAACTTGCAGAATTAGATAATAGTTATGAGAAATATTTAGGAGGAGACAAAAATGAATAAAAAACAAATTGACTGGACAATTACGTTACTCCCATTAGGAATTGTAGTTGCGTTGAGCATCTTATTCTTTTTTATGCCAGAGCAATCCAATGCAGTGCTGAGTCAAATCCGTTTCTTTTTTGGTGATACGTTTGGCACCTATTATTTACTCATAGGACTAGGGATTTTCCTTCTTTCTCTTTATATTGCAATGTCTAAATATGGAAACATTGTATTAGGAAAAAAAGATGAAAAACCGAAATATTCTTTCTTTGTATGGGGAAGTATGATGTTTACATGTGGTCTTGCGGCAGATATTCTGTTTTATTCTTTTTCCGAATGGGTAATGTATGCATCTGATCCACATATAGCTGAGTTGGGAAGTATGGACGAATGGGCTGGTGTATTTCCGATGTTTCATTGGAGCTTTATTCCATGGGGGTTTTATCTTGTTTTAGCAGCAGCATTTGGATTTATGCTACATGTAAGAAAAAGAGAACGTCAAAAATATTCAGAGGCATGTCGCCCTCTTCTTGGAAAGCATACGGATGGTGTTGCAGGAAAGATTATAGATCTTTTGGCTGTGTTTGCACTTCTTGCGGGAACAGCAACTACATTTAGTGTTGCGACTCCTTTGATGGCAACTGTTGTAGGAGAATTGTTTCATATTGAAATCAGTCGTACAGTCGTTACAATTATTATTTTGCTTTTAACGTGCTTTGTTTATACATATTCTCTTTTGCATGGATTTAAAGGGATTAGCTTTTTGGCAAAAGCCTGTATTTATTTGTTTTTTGGCTTGTTGGCATTCGTACTTTTGTTTGGCGGAGAGACGAAATATATTATTGAATCTGGATTTTCCTCCTTTGGAAAAATGATTGGAAACTTTGTAGAATTGTCTACTTTTACGGATCCTCAAAGAACGACATCCTTTCCGCAGAGCTGGACAATATACTATTGGGCATATTGGATGGTTTGGTGTGTTGCAGCTCCATTTTTCATTGGAAGTATTTCGCGTGGAAGAACAATTCGTCAGACTATTTTAGGCGGATATGGATTTGGTGTTGGATCGACATTGATCAGCTTTGTGATTCTTGGAAACTATTCTATGGGATTACAGACATCCGGTGTAGCAGATTTTCTTGCGCAGTATAATGCAGACGGAGACGTGTATGGAATGATTATTTCTGTCATCAAAACACTCCCTTGTGCACCGCTGGTTTTAATTTTGTTATTGATCACAATGATTGCATTTTATGCTACTTCCTTTGATTCGATTGCGCTGACTGCATCTTGCTATAGTTATAAGCGCTTGGGAGAAAATGAAAAACCGAGCTGGATGGTTCAATTAATGTGGTGTATTTTGTTGATCGTGCTTCCGATAGGGCTGGTGTTTTCGGAAACTTCAATGAGTAACTTACAGTCTGTGAGCATTATTGCAGCCTTTCCAATAGGAATTGTTATTGTAATGATTGCAGTTAGTTTTATAAAAGATGCAGGAAAATATTTAAAAGAATAATGAAAAATTAGTAGTTTTTCAACATAAAAAATAACATTAGTCATATGGGTGTCAATCTGTTATTATTCTATAGAATTCCTCTGCATATGGAGAAGTCAAATGCGAAGAAAACAACGTTTAAAGGAACTCACAATTAGAAACAATTTTATGTTTGGTGGAGTGATGATAGATTAAGGTTGCTGTAAGGGATTTTTACAAAGAGTTTTGGAAATACCGATTGAGTGGAGAGCGTTGTACAGAACTTTCAATATTTCTGAAGTGTATGAAGGAATACTTTATGATTTTTGAAGAGATGTGGAAAGAAGAACATGTGGCTGAACATGAAGAAAGGCTTGCAGAGAAAATAAAAATCTAATTACCCACAGTTTCAGCTATTCTTGCTGAGATTGTGGGTAAATTGAAACAAATCAATGCCGCTTCAGGCAAATATTCAGAAAAGAATATAGGAATTCTTGATTATCAAAAGTAGATTTTAGAGTTGGAAATTAGGAAGGGTGGTAGCGTATGTCACTAAAAGATGAGTTTGCAGGATTAAATATGGGAAGTTTGCTTGGTGGACCACTGTCGGCAGCCACAGATGCAAGTTCACAGCTTGCTAATTCCGTAGTAGAATTTATTAATAAAGTTGGGTTTGGTGAGAATGGAAAAACGCAGGTGATGGATTTTGGGGCAACAGCAAACAGCAGGTGGAATCTTAGGATTATCAAAGTGAATGTAACTAGAAATGTAAGTGATTATAGCTTGAATACGAAAAGTGCAGACAATTCTGCGAAATACCATGTGAATGTTCGACTAAGCGACAATGAGACACTGGAGGCACTTGCTCGTGTTTTGGATACTCTGGAGGTGAATATTACTCCTTTGCTAGTGGAGAGCGCGTTAAAAGAGGGAAACGAATGAAGAAAGTACGATATTTACAATGTTTAATATAAATAGTAAGCGCTTACAAACAAACAGTTGATAGTTAATGAAAAATTATATATAATCGTACTAGAGGGGGAAATAAGGGATTTTGGAAGGAAGAAGATGATTTGCCGGATATTATAAAGATGATTGTAACTAATGTGTTGACGGCGTTGTATCAACCGTTTGGATTTTCTATAATTTTAGCTATTTTATTTATGTTTTTTTATCTTTTTACAACAGAACATGGATGGAAGGCGGCGTGGCGCAAATGGATAGACGCGTTTAAATCAAAAAGTGAATTTCGAAGAGTGTTTTTATTGGCGTTTTATACAGCCTTGATTTTATTTCGTACCCTTTTAAATCGGAATTTATGGCTGAATCCATTGGTGAATGTTATGGGAGGATGGAGCCTGTATGATGCAAATGGTCAATTGACGACAGAGTCGATTGAGAATGTAATTTTGTTTGTTCCGTTTTCTATGCTTTTGTTTTGGATATTTGGGGAAAAATTATGTGGAAGCAAGATTTATTTCTATAAAGTAATTAGAAAATCGTGTAAAATAGTATTTTTATGTTCTCTCAGTATTGAAGTTTCACAGGTAATCTTTAGAGTTGGAACATTTCAAATTGCAGATTTGTTCTATAACACATTGGGAGGAATCATTGGTGGAATAATATACTATATTGTTTACAAATTGGTACACCGAAGTATAACACACAAAACGTAAAAGTTAAATCCATTACAGAAAAGACATTAATTGTTGGGATTGATGTAGGAAGTGAAACCCATTTTGTAAGAGCATGGATGGAATAGACTTCCGACAGTGCAGGGGGTACAGTTTCGTTTTGAAAAGGAAAACTAAAATAGAGTAAAACGCTTGCATCTATTCATTTTGGTGCAAGCGTAATTTATGAGTAACGTAGCAATATTTTGCGCTTACAAAAAACTATGTACTGTGGGAATCGGTGATATCCTTGTTTGTAAAGCACTTAAAGGGTCTAAGCTGGCACCCGGATTATGGATCGGCAGGATGAAGGAAGTTAGGAGACACAAAGTGATGCTTCTGGTAGACAAGGGAGGTGCGTTGCCATAAGTGGAAGGGCATACACAGGGTCATTTAAAACGAAACAAAGAAGACGTTTTATTTCATATACCAAAAACCAGTTGTTTTTGCACTAGATACAGAGGAATATCTATGATCAATGCTCATTTATCTGAGATAGAAACTTTAAAAATCCTAGATTTTAAAGGAAAAAGACTTGATTTATTAGGGAGGTTACTATGAATAAAAAAGTAATATATAAGCGTGTTGCTGCCCTTATGCTGTTTGTTATCCTATTTCAAACATGTATAAATACGTATGCCTGGGAAAGTAAAAAAAGAGTATATGATGCAGAAATTCAGACAGAAAACTCTCAAAGATTAAAAGAAGAGTTTTCAAAGAATGAAAATGTTGTTACAGAATATGTCAATGAGGAAGATGGAAAACTTAAGACAATTATCTGGACAAAAGGGATTACACCACCAAAAATGGGTGGACAAAACAGTGATTTTGAAAAAGAAATTACAAATGTTGGAAATGTGAGATTTGTTGAATATAAATCGCCTTATATTGAAGGGCAAGGATGGTATGATGTGAATAAGACAGAGAATAGAGTTCCGGACGAGAATTTATGTTTTGCAGCAGCAGCCTCCAATACGCTTCATTGGTGGCTTGCACAAAATTCTGAGTATATTGATCAGTATTTAGAACAAACACCAGATGCACCAAAGGCGGAAGAGATTAAAAACTTGAAACACTCTTTTAAAAGTCAGCAAAGTAGTGACATATACAAAATATTTGTGAGACAATTTGCGAACAAAAGAGAAGGATACTGGCCGGATATTTTACAAGATCAGTTTATCAATGGCTATTATCCTAAAAAAAATGGGGGAACGAATGATTCTGATGAGGCCAGAGAAGAGCTTATATCAAAGGGACCGGATAAAAATGGAGGTTTTTTTTACAGGATTTTCGGAACAACCTTGTTGACAAAAAGACACAATTATTATCAGGGATATGAGGCAATTAGCAGAGATATCAAGCATTATTTTCAAAATGGAGACATAGTTCTGCTGACTTACAATATGAAAACAAAATCTCATGTTGTTACTCTTTGGGGAGCAGAATTTGATTCCGATGGTAAGATTAGTGCTGTGTATTTTTCGGATTCTGACGATGATAAAAAATATGGGATGCAGCGATATAAAATTGTAAATGTAGGCGGAAAAGCAATTGCAACAACACGAAATGATGGACAAGGTAGTTTGGTAGAAAGCTTGCAAATTATTTCGACTGGTAAGAAGATATGGGAAGATAAACTGAATTTGTCCAAAACACAGCTGGAGCTGATATGGGGAGACACAAATTTTATTTATAATGGGGAACCCCAAAAGCCAACACTTACTGCAGCAAATATAAAAGATGGTGACGACATCACACTTTCGGCAGAGGGAGATAAGACCGATGCAGGCACCTACACTGCGACTGCAGTTTTAGGTGGAGCAGCAGCGGATCATTATGAATTACCACCAGAATATACAAAGCAATTTACAATTCAAAAGGCGCCGACAAAGGTTGCTCTCAGTGCGGATGTTCAGAATGAGAATCATAGCAATCAAGTTCATTTTGAGGTCAATATAGCTGGAGTGAACGATGAAGTTTTGGAAGGGAGTATCATATTCAAAGACGGGGATACTGTCATTGCAAAGGATGTTCCGGTATCAGATGGTAAGGCAAGTTATGTTTGGAAAAGTCCTGAGGTTGGAAGACATTACATTGTTGCAGAATTTTTGCCAGCTTCTGATGGAGCAGGTAAGAATTATAGAAATACTGCCAGTCAGGTTGTGAATGTAGACGTTTCCAAAATAGAACAGAGTACACTTTCTATTCAACCAGTGACAGACAAAATATATGGTGATAAGCCATTCGCTCTCGCTACACAAGGGGGAAGTGGAACAGGGAAAGTGAAATTTGAAAGTTCTGATCCTGATATTCTTAGTATTGCGGAGAACATTGCAACCATCCACAAAGCGGGGACTGTTACTATTAACGCTATAAAAGCAGGTGATAAAACTTATCATAGTGCAACGGCAACTTATAAGATGGATGTGAAAAAAGCACCTGCACCTGAGATTGCATATCCTGTAGCCGGTAATCTGACTTATGGACAAAAATTGTCTGATAGTACGCTCATCGGAGGCAGTACACAATATGGAAGCTTTGCATGGGAGAATGAAGAGCTAATTCCAGCAGTGTCTAATAATGGATATAATGTAAAATTCACACCGAATGCCCATACATTGGAAAATTATGAGAGCGTCGAATCCATGACAAGTAAAATTCAAGTGCCAGTAACGAAAGCTAATCCAACTGTAGTCTTAACTTCAGAAGTAGAAAATGAGGCGGGGTCTAAAAAAGTTCTGTTATCTGCATCCGTTGAAAATGTTGGATATGGGGATGAGCCGGCGGGCAGTATTAAGTTCATAGATTGCACAAATGGAAACGATGTAGAGATTGGAGATACAACATCTGTGGTGCTTGAAAATGGAGTGGCAACATACACGTGGAAAGGTATGCCGAAGAATTTATATCAAATCAAAGCAGTCTATAGTGGGGATAGAAACTATCAAAAAGCATCCAGTGCACAAGTGAGTGTTGATCTGCGTAAGAAACTGCAGGAACATTTTGCCATAACTCCAATTGCGTCCAAAACATATGGTGATAAGCCATTCGTTCTTGCTACACAAGGGGGAAATGGAACAGGGACGGTGATATTTGAAAGTTCTGACTCTGATATTCTCAGTATCTCGGAGAATGTTGCAACTATTCACAAGGCAGGTTCAGTCACTATTACAGCAACAAAAGCTGGTGATGAAGACTATTATAGTGCAACAGCAACTTATAAGATGAATGTGAAGAAAGCACCTGCACCTAAGATTGTATATCCGACTGCAAGCAACCTAACTTATGGGCAAAAGCTGTCTGACAGCATGCTCACTGGCGGTAGTACAAAGTATGGAAGTTTTGCATGGGAGAATGGAGAACTTGTTCCAACAGTGAAAAATAATGCATATAATGTAAAATTCACACCGAATGCCCATACATTGGAAAATTATGAGACCATCGAATCTATGACAAGTAAAATTCAAGTGCCAGTAACGAAAGCTAATCCGACTGTAGTCTTAACTTCAGAAGTGGAAAATGAGGCGGGATCTAAAAAAGTTCTGTTATCTGCATCTGTTGAAAATGTTGGATATGGGGATGAGCCGGCGGGCACAGTGAAGTTTGTGGATTGCTCTAATGGAGTTGATGTGGCTCTTGGGGATGCAGTTGCAGTTGAAAATGGAGTGGCAACATATAGTTGGACGGATATGCTACAGAAGCGATATCAAATCAAAGCAATATATAATGGCGATGAGAACTACACGCAAACTTCCAGTGCAGAAGTTTGTATTGACGTTACTAAAAAAACGCAAAGTTATTTTGAGATTGTTCCGATTCATCCAATAACATATGGAGATGAACCATTTATCCTATTTACAAAGGGAGGAGATGGAAGTGGGACAGTGCAATTTGAAAGTTCTGATTCTGATATTCTTAGTATCGCGGAGAATATTGCAACCATCCACAAGGCAGGTGCTGTAACAGTCACGGCAACCAAATCAGGGGATGCAGACTATAACGAAACAAAAGCATCTATTACGGTAGAGATTCATAAGAAACTCTTAACGATTACCGCAGAGGATAAGCTAAATATTGTTGCAGGCAGCCAGATGCCACAGTTTACTTATAAAGTACAGGGACTGGAAGTGGGAGACGTATTTACGATTGAGCCAATTATGACGACACAGGCAGAAAACACAAGTGGAGTCGGAGAGCATGAAATTGTAATCAGTGGTGGAGATTTGACGAACCGTGAAAGTTATCAGATTGTATATGTGAATGGGAAAATGACTATTATCGATAACCGAGAGGACACAACTATTATAGAAGATATTCCAAAGGAAGAGGGAAAGAAAGAGACTGAAGCGCTCAATTATATCGAGGAATCCAATATATCTTCAGCTGAAGTCAATGAAAAATCGACCTCGGCTAAAACAAAGTTGAACGTAATGAAAAGCCAAGGGACTCCATCTGATCCGGTAAATACAAAAGACTTAAGTTATGTAGAAGATAAAGGATTACAAAACAATCAAAAGGTTTTGGCAACAGTGTTGGTATGTGCTGCATTGGTGGGTGTCGGTGCTGTTTCTATCAGGATCTTTAGAAAGAGACGATCTAGAAAATGAGCCACGTTCATTGGCATATTGATTTAGTGAAATAATCTGCTCTTACAAACAAACAGTTGACAGTTCAGTTCATGCGAAATTATACATAATTGTAGTCAGAAGGGGAATTAGGGGATTTTGGAAGGAAGAAGAAAAAAGTAGAGAAAGATAGAAAATATTAATAAAAATATTGATAAGAAATAACGAAAATTGTAGAATATATGTATTCCATTTTGTTTGGATTTATGTTATAGTATCGGGAGGGTTAAACTACGTAAATACTTTTGTTTACCTTTTGGAGAAGGAATTTATGAAATATAGATAGTATGATAGAGGAGACGGATCATGGATAATCAAGTACGTGAAGAAGAAGTAGAGATTGATTTGCTAGAATTGTTTCAAGTATTACTTGGAAAGATAGGGATTATTATTTTGTCGTTAGTAATAGGGGCTGCCCTTCTTTTTGGTGGAACAAAATTTTTGGTCACACCACAATATTCTTCGACTTCAATGATATATATCTTGACAAAGACAACAAGTGTAACTTCTCTTGCGGATATCCAGATGGGAAGTCAATTGACAAAAGATTTTGCGATTTTAGTGACAAGTCGCCCGGTTGTGAATAATGTGATTGATGGGTTGGAGTTAGAATATAGCTATGAAGAGATGGTTGAGAAGATTACGGTCGAAAACCCAGCGGATACACGTTATCTGAAGATAACAGTAGAAGATTCAGATCCGGAGTTGGCGGCAGAGATGGCGAATGAATTTGCAGATGCTACGGCCGATGGTGTTGCGGAGATTATGAGTACAGATCGTCCTAGTATTGTAGAACGTGCAGTTGTGTCAAAGGCGCCTTCTAGTCCAAGTTTGGGAAAGAATACAGTTATTGGCGGTTTGGTTGCGGCATTACTTGCGATGGCGGTCATTGTAATTCGTTATCTGCTTGATGACACAATTAAGACGGAGGAAGATGTAACGAAGTATTTGGGATTGAATACACTTGCAGCCTTACCGCTGGATAGTGATGTAGAAGTGAAAAAGAGTACACGTTCAAAGAGTACGTCAAAGACAAAGAAACAGCAAAAGAAACCGAAAAATACGCATAGATAGATAAAAGATAGGGTTGATTAGATGAAGGGAAAAGGAAGAAAGATACTGTTTGCGGTTTGTGTTATTGTAGCCGGGATAGCAATTGGGTATTTGATTCTTTATTACACAAGATTAGCTAAAAATGAGAAGAAATATGAAGAAGTAAAAAAAGAAGTAGTAAAAGAAGAAGTGAAGGAAGAACAGCAGCAGGGAGATACATATACTAGTCCGATTGACTTTGCGAAACTTCAGGAACAGAATCCAGATGTATATGCGTGGATTGAGATTCCTGGAACGAATGTAAATTATCCAATTCTACAGCATCCGACGGATGACGTCTATTATTTGGATCATACAATTGATGGGACGGCAGGACTTCCTGGATCAATATATACTGAAAGCTGTAATTATAAAGATTTTTCAGATTTTAATACTGTTATTTATGGACATGATATGCGCGATGGAACGATGTTCAAAGATTTGCATAAGTACGAGGATGCAGAGTTTTTAAAAGAACATCCGGAAGTTATTATTTACACTCCAGAGAAAAAGTTTGTATACCGTATATTTGCTGCGGTTGTTTATAGCGACATGCATATTATGGAAGGATATAATTTTCTTTTAGAAAGTGAAAGACAGGCATTTTTAGATTCGATATACGAGTCGCGAGATATGAGAAACTCAATTGATGAAAGTGTGGAGGTTACGCCAGAAAATAGAATCATCACACTTAGTACATGTATTGGAAACGAAGCAGACCACAGATTCCTTGTAGGGGCGGTTTTAGTAGATGAATAAATTGCAAAAGGGAGTGTGTGTCATTCTTGCGATTATAGTGATTGCAGTAATTGTAGTTATAGTAGGGATGCGCATACAGGATTTAAAAGCGAAGGAAGAAGAGAAAAAGGTTGCGAAAGAGTTGGGGAAAGAGGAACCGGAAACTCAGGATTACATTACAGTAGATGGAAAGAAATACGAATATAATCGTGATATTACTACAATATTATTTATGGGTGTAGACAAGAAACAAGAAGTACAAATTCAGGAGTATGCTGGATATGGCGGTCAGTCAGACAGTATTATACTTTTTATCATGGATAAGTCTACGAAGAAGACACAGATGTTAGAAATATCCAGAAATTCTATGATTGAACTTCAAATCTACGACATGAATGGTGAGAAACTTGGAAAAGAAAAAGGGCAGATTGCTTTGCAGTATGCATATGGAGATGGTGGCAGAAAAAGCTGCTGGCTCACAAAGAATGCAGTGTCAGAACTGCTCTATGGTGTAAAGATTGATGCTTATCTTGCCATGACCATAGAGGGAATTGCGAAGGCAACAGACCTAATCGGTGGTGTTACTTTAACAGTGCCAGAAGATTATACAGATATAGATCCTTCGTTTCAGAAAGGAGCAACGGTTACTTTAAAAGGAGATTTGGCAGAGAAATATGTCCGAACAAGAGATATTAAAGAGACCGGAAGCAATCAGGAACGTATGCAAAGACAGACGCAGTTTCTGGAGGCTTTAGCAAGTCAGATGAAGTCTTACGCAAGCGGGGGTTCATCGGGATATGCTATGATGCTGAACAGCTTGCAGGATTATCTGATTACAGATATTACTGCAGATGATATAGAAACATTATCGACATATGAGTTAGACAAGACGATTATTGTTCCGGGCGAGGAAGTCGCGGGGGAAAAGCACGATGAGTTCTATGTGGATGATGACGCATTGTACAAAATAATTGTGGAATTATTTTACAAGCCAGTGAAAGAATGATAAATTCTTTTATTGGGGAGTAAAATGATTTAATAAAAAAAGGAGGAGATACCAATGAGAAGAGCAAAGAAGTGGTTAGGAGTTGTTTCTGCTTTCGCTTTGACATTAGCACTTGGTTTTAACACTTTAGCTGCGCCTAGTCCGTCAGCTGATGGTGCAATCAAGAATGAGGCAGTATCTGCTGTAGATGCTAATGGAAACAAGATTTCCGTTAAAATCAGCGATAACGTTGATTCAAATGTAAAAGCAGAAGTGCAGAAAAAAGAAACTCTCAAAACAGCACTTGGAAGCGCTTATGTAGAAGGAATGGAAGTTGTGGCAGTTAAAGAAGTATCAGCAGAAACACTTCCAGCTACTATTACATTTGCTGCATCAGGTGTGACAGCGAACACAAAAGTTGCAGTTCTTCACTACGATGGATCAAAGTGGGAAGCTAACACTGTAAAAGATGTGAAAGCCGGTAACGGAACTATCACAGCTACATTTACAGAGCTTTCTCCAGTTGCATTCGTAGTAGATAAAAACACTGTAACAGGAACAACAGGAAAAACTTCTCCAAAAACTGGAGAAGCTTCTATGGCAACTGTAGCAGTGGTAGCACTTGTAGCAGTTGTAGCAGCTGTTGGATTGAGAAAAAAAGAATACGTTAAATAATTCATTTGAATTATGATAGTGTTGTTCCCTCCCCGGGCTGTTGCCTGGGGAGGTCTTGTGAAAGGAGTGAGGGTTTTGACTCTGACTGATATACACTGCCACCTTATGCCCAAGGTGGATGATGGTCCGTCTACAGTTAGTGAGGCGAAACAGCTTCTTCAGATGGAATATGAAGATGGTGTGAGGAATATCATATTAACTCCCCATTATCGGGTGAAGATGTTTGAACCGGATATGAAGGAGATTATACATTATTACAGAGGAATGCGAGGGGTTGCAACAAAGATAGCACCCGATTTTAAAATTTATCTTGGATGTGAATATCATACGAATTCGAACATGACAGAGGATATACAGAGGAAGAGAAGACCTACATTGGCTGGAAGCCGCTATGTGCTTGTAGAGTTTTCCTCTAGTCATTCGTTTCAGCGAATTCGTAATCAAATATATGATTTAGTGGTAGCCGGATATAAGCCGGTAATTGCCCATATTGAGCGTTATCCGGCTCTTACAGAAGATATGGATAATGTGTGGGATTTGATTGAACTCGGAGCTTATATGCAGTTGAATGCTTCATCTGTGCTTGGCGAGTATGGTAAGAAAACAAAGCAATTTTGTAAAAGAGCAATGAAAGAAGATTGTGTACATTTTATTGCTAGTGATGCGCATGGAACTGAGTATCGTAAGCCTAATTTGGGAAAGTGTGCGAAATATGTAACTAAAAAAATGGGAAAAGAGTATGCGGAGCGTATTTTTGTTAAAAATCCGGAGAAAATATTGAGGAAAGAATAGGAGAAGTCTATGAAGCGGGTTGATATTTTACAAAAAGAATTGAATTATGAGATGAGAGAAGAGATGAAAAATTTGCGTACAAATATTCAGTTCTGCGGTGACGATAAGCGTGTAATCGTGTTTACTAGTTCTCTTGCGAGTGAAGGAAAAAGTACCACCTCGCTGAATTTGGCGATTTCGCTTTCTGAATTAAATAAGAATGTACTGTTTATTGATGCGGATATTCGAAAATCTGTATTAGTGTCCAGACTTGGAACAGGAAAAATTGATAGAGGACTTTCTCATTTTCTCTCAGGACAGTGTGCATTGACGGATGTTGTATACGGGACAAATATTTCAAGACTTCATATGATTTTTTCAGGACCGGTTGTCCCTAATCCGACAGAGCTTCTTGCATCAAGTCGTTTTGCGAAGGCTTTGGAATCTTTCCGGGGAGTATATGACTATATTATTATTGATGGAGCACCGCTTGGCATGGTTGTCGACAGTGCAATTATTGCAAAAGAGTGTGACGGTTCAATCATTGTTGTTGAATCAGGTTCGATTAAATACCGTTTGGTACAGGAAGTGCGTTCAAAGCTTGAAAATGCAGGATGCGCTGTGCTTGGCGTTGTTCTCAACAAGGTTGATCGAAAGAAAAATGGTCATTATTATGGAAAATATTACGGTAAGTATTATGGGAAATATGAAGAGTACAGATAGAGAAAAGCGAGCTGCATCTTGGGATGTGGCTCATTTTAATTGGGAGAAGAGTATGAAGACAATTTATAATTATCTGGAGGAATATAGTGAGAGTGATTTCTATGGAATGCATATGCCGGGGCACAAGAGAAATCAAAAAATGATGGAGAATGATCTGCCTTATGAAATTGATATTACCGAAATAGATGGGTTTGATGATCTGCATCATGCAGACGGGATCATTCGAGATGCACAGGAACGTGCCGCGAGATTATATTGTGCAGATGAGACACATTTTCTTGTAAATGGAAGCACAGTTGGAATTCTGAGTGCGATTATGGGAGTGACTGACAAACAAGACCAGATTCTTGTAGCCCGCAATTGCCACAAATCCGTATATCACGCAATTTATTTAAATGAGCTGGAACCGGTGTATGTCTATCCGGAATATGATGAGAAAACAGGATTAAATGGGGAAGTGAGGGTAGATGACATTACTGTGTTATTAGATAAAAATCCAAATATCAAGGCGGTTATGATTGTATCGCCGACATATGACGGTGTGGTATCTGATGTGAAAAAGATTGCAGAAGTGGCACATGCACATAAGATTCCGTTGATTGTAGATGA
>JAGZLR010000098.1 GCA_018364635.1 Clostridiales bacterium
GCCGAAACCGATCTAACCTGGGGCGGATTTCATGTCTTCCGCCGTACTGTAGGATCGGTCTGCCTATGGGAGAAAGAAAAAGAGCTAGAAGTTGATCTGGAAACAGGTTCCCTTCTCTCTGCACAGGATATTGAGACACTGGAATCCTTTGACGAAGGTGTGGCAGGTTACTTTGGAAAGATGCTCCGCTGGCTGGAGGACTTTATTGAGCAGGGTGTGCAGGAAGGAAAATTCACCCAACGTCAAGCAGAGCAAGACCTTCAGATTGCTCTGTGGTATTCCTTCGCCTGCAACAACCTGGATGAGTATCGGTATTATTACAAAGCAGCTCAATGGATGAAGAGCTCGGAGAAATATGCTGCGGGCTGCGCTATGTGGTACTATCGCTATTCGGTGGCCTTAATGTACTGCGGGCATCTGGAAGAAGCATTGAACTATGCAGAAAAAGGCATTCAGGAGGAGCCGGACTATCCATGGATTTGGCTGCAAGCAGGTAAACTTCGCAGCTACTTTGGAGATAAGGCTGGTGCTCTGGAAGCGGTAGCCCACGGTCTTGTACTAGAACCAGGCGATTACGAATTCCTTACTTTGAAAAAAGAAATTGAGGATGGCGCACCGCTGGAACAGATGGAATATCATTGGATTAACCCCGATGCTGATCAAACTCTCCAACAGGGACTGGACGAGGATGCAGATAATAAACAACGCTCTATCTCCTGTATGACGGTCAATCAGAAAGGCTTGGAATACTTTTGGACTATCTTCGGTCCGAAACCAAAACAGTACATATCTAATGCCCCCTTTAACCAGTTTCCTTATATGGTAAACAATTCCCCTGTGGATCTGGTATTTCAGATGAACGAGGGCGGAATGTCGAAGCTTCATGCGGACTGGCTGAAACAGTTGAATGATAGGCTTCAAGATGGACTGTGGCTGGAACGTGAACACCCAGACGGCAGAGACGCTCGTCTGAATACAGTGCTGGTTGGACTGGATTACCACGTCGGCCTGCTTTACAAGTTGACAGAGACAGATGAATACTTCCAGATTTTCCTCAATCCAGATGGAACAGAGGTGGAAGATGCTTTCTGGTCCTCAGCGACAAACAGTGAACCGGAGCTTTATACTGAGGAAGAAATGTCTGCGATCGAGCAGCACATCAAAAGGACCTTTGGGGAGTTTGACCATGTATTCCACGAGCTGGTTTCCCCTGACATCCATGTGGACATCTGCATGATAATGCCTACTGAGCATCGGAACTACTGTACACTGGTTACTATGGGAATGGGGGCCCATCAGATGAATGTACCTGAGGAATTGGCGAAATATCACTTGGAGCGGGCAGAACTGGCCATTGCCTTGCCACCAAACTGGAAGTTGGATGAGGAATCTATGAAGGATGAGCAGTGGTACTGGCCCGTTCATCTTCTGAAAGATCTTGCCCGTTTGCCCATTACCAACGATACCTGGCTTGGGTTTGGGCATACTATAGACAACCAGAGGCCTTTTTCAGAGAATACTGAGCTTTGTGCTTCGATTTTGGTTGGGCTTCAAAATACTGGGGAAGACGACTATCTCTGCCAACTTCCAGGCGGAGCAAAGGTTAACTTCTACCAAATCATTCCTCTGTATCGGGAAGAACTGGAATATAAGCTGGAACATGATGCAGATACCTTGATTGAGCAAATGGCAGAGGTCGATTTTGTGGTGCATCCAGATCGGCCAAGCAGTATGGATAATAGAAAATAAGAGTCAATTTTAACAAAAAGATTTGTATAGTCTACAATAGAAATATTTGAAAAAGTCAAACATAGTTGAAAATCAGGCGCATTGATATACTAAAATTACTTTAGCGAACCTAAAAAATCAGATAGCCTCTACTATCTGATATAATGAGAAGAATGCAAATCATCTGAACCAAATTTCACTAGCAAAAATGTTGAGAAAGTTTCTAACGGGAACAAGTAGGAATAAAAAATGCTGAATTCCTTTATCTTTAGGGGATTCAGCGTTATTTTTGCCCTAAAACTCACTAAAATCATGAATTTAATATTGTTTCTCTATATTCCTATGTCCCAGTTTTTTCTCAATCAAAATTATAAGGTAATTGCATACACAGAAAAATTATAAAATAAAACTTGTTTTCTAAAGTCTTCTATAACTATCTGCTTGATGATTCAGGTTGAGATTTTTGCTAAAATGTGATAAATTAATAAAAGGAGTGATAAAAAATTACATGATTCCAGTTCTAACAAACTAATTTTATCATAAATACAAATTGTTCACCAAAAAAGGTTGTGATTTTTGTAGCGTCTAGAATATCGGATGATTTTATTTTTCAGGAATGGTGACATAAATAAGCTGGAATATTCTGCTGTTTTTCAGGAGGAATGCAATGGAAAATATAAAAAAGTTTATCAAGTCAACCAAGGCCGTAAGCCGTATTTTTATAGCATTATGGCTATTTATGTGTGCGTCAATTACGTTATCATTTCTAATAAGAAATCCCAGAGAAAGTATTATTTATGACATTACATACTTACTTATTTGTTACGGTCTTTATTCTGTTATGTTTCTTATTCCAGCAGTTACGATTACACAGGCCCAATGTGCAAAAATGAGTGCAGAGGAAATCCAATATTCTGAAAAATCATATTGGGGGACCCTTCTATTAGCTGTCTTCTTCGGACTATTTGGTGTACATCGTTTTTGTACAGGAAAAAAAGTGACAGGCCTTATCTACCTTTTTACTTTTGGTGGAGGAGTTGTTGGATGGCTTGTAGATATAGTTTTAATAGCAGCAGGGATGTTCCTTGATGAAAAGGGAAACATAATTCAACTTCCAAGACATAATACTCAAAAAATTGATATTACTCCACATTCCACAACAATACATGAGGCATCAAAATATACTGAAAACCCGCAAAAACCTGAAGAGAGCCATACAGTGACAACTTTGTTTTCTGATGTTGTGATTTCAGGATCAACTGAACAAAGACAGGAAATACCACTACAAGAAAATAGTCTATTTACCACAACCTCATATGTAAGTTATTCTTCGAAAAAATTTTTAAATGATATGAAAAAGTATGTTGATATTGTAGGGCAAAAAGCCGAATTTGTCCCGTTTATGCAGTATTGGCCTACTTATGATAGTATGGATCGCCGACAGCGAGCGTGGTATTTTTATTGGCGCACACAAGTTCGAAATGGTCAATATCCTGACACCGACTTATCTTATATTTTTGTACATATATATGAGTTGTTAAGTGGTTATGGCTGGGTACAAGCTATCAATGGCTATAGGCAACTTATGTCCCTCTGGATATCTTATCGGGAACGTTTTCCAAAACTGGATAATTATCTTTTTGAATGGATTTTTGATTTTACCACTCTTCATCATCTTAATTTTACTATACCAGAAATAAGCGATTTCCAGTTACCTAGTCGATTAGTGGTTATAGATTTATTAGTTGGTCAGCACAGTGAGGAAATACCTCTTAAACTTCCATTTTCCCTAATTTGTTCTTTGTGTGACTATTCTATAATTAGTAGCAAGTTTTATAAAGATGATCATCAACAGTTATTACAAGAAGCCATACCAAGAGTAGTAGCACTGTCAGATGCAGTGTTGCGAAAAGAGAAAGGTAAGGGAATTTTAGCTATATATGGACCAAACCGGCCTAAAAAACAATATTTTAATGCCTTTCAAAGTGCAATATGCCCCAATGCCAACAAAAGAATCGAACTTTCTGTGAAATCATATAGTACAAGCCCAAAACTGAGAAATTATGTAAATCAACTTGTGCGTTACAGTGAAAATGTTCTAAGAAGTCTATATGGCTATCGAGGCCGGCTTAGAGATATAGACATAGAACCTGAATTATCCATCCAAATAAAAAATTTCCTAAAGAAAGAATACGAACCAAAGGAAAAGACAGAAAATTCTCATCCAAAAAAAGTGGAGGTTAAGTTGGACTTTGAAAGTATTAAAAATCTGCGAGTCCAATCGAATGCTGTACGAGATGCTCTCGAAGTAGAAGATGAGGATAGACAAAAAGAATTGTTGGAATCAGAAATTGTTATGGAGCAAAAAGCAGTAATAGCAACTGAGCTACATGATACTAAATTAGATGGAAATAGTTTGTCAGAAGAACTGAAACAATTTGTTGGATTGTTGACAGATACTCAAAAGCAAGTCCTTCAGGCAATCTTACTTTCGGATGATTCTCAAAAAATAATAACACAGTTGGCAGAAGAAGTTATGTCTATGCCTGAGATATTAATTGATGAAATCAATGAGGTAGCAACACAATTTTTAGATGATATTTTAATCGATGTACTTGACGACACACCTACTATTTTAGAGCAGTATGCTGAAGAACTAAAACGTCTCGTACAATGATTGGAGGTACAATGATGGCAGTAAACATTAATCGCCGCGAGGCAGCAGCCTTAATTAATTCATTGACAGCAGGTGTTGTCCCAAGAATTGGACTGCGACATATTGCAGTAGGTAGACAACTAGAAGTAAACGCTTTTCTACAGGATCTATCTACCATAGAGGATAGCGGAGCGGCTTTCCGCTTTGTATGTGGACAATACGGCAGCGGCAAAAGTTTTTTGCTGCAAATGATCCGTAATCATGCAATGGAACGTTCTTTTGTAGTCATGGATGCTGATCTTTCTCCAGAACGTCGACTCACAGGAACAAAAGGACAGGGCTTGGCAACCTATAAAGAGCTTATGCAGCATCTATCTACACGTACACGCCCTGAAGGCAGTGCATTGGAATCTATACTACAGAAATGGATCTCTACTATGCAGTTAACTATAGCAAAAGAAAATAACTTAAAGCCAGGTGATCCCCAAATTGTTGATGCTGTCAGTGCAAGTATTGCAGAAGTATTTTCGGAATTATCTGAAATGGCCTATGGTTTTGCATTTACTACAGTTATCGATTCCTACTGGAGAGGGATGAAAACTGGTGATGATGGCTTAAAGCAGGCTTC
>JAGZLR010000099.1 GCA_018364635.1 Clostridiales bacterium
CTTTATTCCGAAGGATTTTGCACACGGATTTGTTGTACTGTCAGACTCAGCAGAGTTTGCTTATAAATGTACAGATTTCTATCATCCAAATGATGAGGGCGGTTTGGCATGGAATGATCCGGATATTGGAATTGAGTGGCAAATTCCGGAAGGTATGGAACTGACGATTTCTGAAAAAGATCAGAAATGGGGCGGAATCAAAGAACTGAACAAATAGAAGCCGGAGGAAGATTGTGTCAAGTTATATTCAGAATTTTAAAAAGTTTCAGCCTCTTTTGGCAGAACTTGTGGCGAGAGATATCAAGATCAAATATCGACGGTCTGTCCTTGGAGTTCTCTGGACATTGTTGAATCCATTGTTTATGATGATCATTTTGTCCGTAGTGTTTTCCAGCATTTTTAAATTCGATATTGAGAATTTTCCACTTTACATCTTGAGCGGGCAGTTGATTTTTAACTTTTTTAATGATGCAACAACAAGTTCCATGACTTCGATCATCGGAAGCGCGGCATTGATCAAAAAGGTATATGTACCGAAGTATTTATTTGTAATTGCCAGAGTGTTTTCCAGCTTCATCAATTTGATGGCATCGCTGGTTGCATTGATTCTGGTTATGGTAGCAATGCGCGCAGAATTGCATTGGACAGTAGTCCTGAGCGTGATTCCGCTGGCGATGATTATTTTATTTTCACTGGGAGTGGGGATGCTCCTGGCAGCTCTGACTGTCAAATTCAGAGATATCATGCACCTGTATTCCGTGTTTACAACAGGGCTTTTGTATTTGACACCGGTTATTTATCCGATGTCAATCTTGCCGGAAGCAGTCCGTATCGTGGTCAATATCAATCCGTTGACCAATATGGTGCAGATGTTCCGGAATGTGATGTTCTACAATACGCTGCCGACCTTTTCATCAATCGTTCTGGGAATGGCAGAAGTAGCAGTTGTTCTTGTGTTGGGAACGTATGTATTTTATAAAAATCAGGATGAATTTATACTGAATATTTAGGAGAAGTATATGGAACAGGAAACAATTATCAATGTGGAACATGTCTCGATGAGATTTAATCTTTCATCAGAGAAGTTTGACAGTTTTAAAGAATATGTGATAAAGAGCCTGAAAAAACAGGTCTCTTATGACGAGTTCTGGGCTTTGAAAGATGTTTCTTTTGAGGTGAAACGCGGGGATTCTCTTGGATTGATCGGTCTGAATGGAAGTGGAAAAAGTACGATGCTTAAAACGATTGCAGGCGTGTTAAAGCCGACCAAAGGGACCGTGACTGTGGGTGGAAATATTGCGCCCCTGATTGAATTGGGAGCAGGATTTGATATGGATCTGACTGCCCGGGAAAATGTGTTTTTGAACGGAGCGCTGCTCGGTTATAACAGAGCCCAGATGGAAGCCCAGTATGAAGATATCGTAGAATTTTCAGAACTGCGGGATTTTATGGATGTTCCGGTTAAGAATTTTTCTTCCGGTATGGTGTCTCGTCTGGCATTTGCAATCGCAACGATTGGAATCCCGGATATTTTGATCGTGGATGAAGTGCTTTCCGTTGGAGATTTCCGGTTTCAGGAAAAGTGTGAAGCCAGAATCCAGAACATGAAAGATCAGGGAACAACAATTTTATTTGTGTCTCATAGTATCGAACAGGTAAAAAAAATTTGTAATAAGGTAGTATGGCTGGATCATGGGGTGTTGAAGATGTTTGGAGATGCTCAGGAAATATGCAGCATATATGAAAAAGCGTAAAGAGGAATTGTTGAAATGAAAAAATATATAAAAACAGGCATAGGAATTCTGATTATTGTAGTTTTGGCTTTTCTGTATGCGCATATTGATAAAAACTCATATTTATATGACAGAAATGCAGATACGTCAGCATTTATCAGTACAGGAGTGCTTCTGGAAGGAGAAACGATAAGTCAGGAATTTGTAAGTGAAGAAGATATTCTGGATGGGCTAAATATTAAGTGCTCTGTAACTGGGAATGTAGAAGATGTAGAAGTACAGTATATTCTTCGGGATGCTAAGACAAATAAGAAAGTCGCATCAGGAAGTACGAAAGCAAGCGAAATTAAAAATAATAAATTCAATCGGTTCGATATAGAAACGGTTGAGTCTGCAAAAGGAAAAGAATATCTGTTTGAGATTACAGAGACAGGGGCAGATGCTGCAAATGGCGTAAGCTTTTATGTAGTGCCTCAAAAAGAAGAGGGAGCACAAGTTCTGAGCATTAAAAACAATGAGACGCAGGGAGCGCTTGCGGCCAGATATATCAGCCATCGATTTGATGTGGAGACGTTTGTGGTACTTCTTGGTTTTGTTGCTTTTATTGTGATCTTTATGAAATTATTATACAAGTTATTCAAGTAGGAGAACAGGATGAAAAACGAATTTTATGTGACAGCATGCAGATTTCATGTAAAAGATAGAAATAAATTGTTGATTCAGGGATGGTTTCAGGATAATGAATTTGGAAAAAATGTTCTGAGTGTATATCTGGATGAACAAAAATTGGAGTATGAAGTAGAACAGTTTACGGATATTGCGGAAGCGCATAAATGTGTAAATGGGAGACCTGTAGTAAAAAACAGATATTATCTATGGATCCCGCTTCCGGAAAATTGGAGAAGCTGTGAGAAATTAAAAGTAGTTAATGAATATAATTCAGAGAAAAAGGTATTTTTTACAGTGTCAAAAAGCAAACTTGAAAAGATAGAAAATAGAATGGATAAGTTTGTAGATGGTGGCAGTGTTGATAAAGATGGATTTAAAGTAGTAGGATGGTATGTAAGTGCAGAACCAGTAAAAATCAAGATTTATACAGAAAATGGAAAGCTTTTGGAAAGTGAAGTGAAAGAAAGACGCCGTGGTGACGTGAAACGCCAGTATCCAGAGTGTACAGATCAGGAAGTGCATGGTTTTGTAGCAGAATGTCATACGGAGATTCCAAAACGGATTCGCATTCATATGGAAAACAGCAGATGTGAGTCTGAGTACGAACTTCTGTTAAAGCCGTCAAAAATAAAAAAAGGTATTCAGAAATTAAAGAAAAACGGATTTAAAGCATATGTGTATTACCAACAATTTGGGTTAAAACAGACAGCGGAACGTATGTTGGTAAAATTGACAAAACAGGACAGTATTACCTATAAAAACTGGTTAAGAATACATCAGCCGAATGAGAAAGCTTTAGAAGAACAAAGAAAAAAGCATTTTGCATATGAACCTAAAATTTCTATTGTAGTTCCGTTATATAAGACACCAGAGAAGTATTTAGCCGAAATGATTGATTCTGTAAAGAAACAGACGTATTCAAATTGGGAGTTGTGCTTATCTGATGGAAGTGGAAAAAATTCTCCGATTATTGAGAAGTTAAGGAAATATGAAAAAGAAGATTCTAGAATTCGAGTAGTATATACAGAAAAGCAGATGCATATTTCTGAAAATACGAATGAGGCATTGAAAATTGCAACGGGTGATTTTATTGCATTTGGGGATCACGATGATCTTTTAGCACCAAATGCATTTTATGAATGCGTCAGAGTATTTAATGAAGAGCCTGATACAGAGGCAGTATATACAGACGAAGATAAGGTTACGATGGATGCAAAAGAATATTTCCAACCGCATTTTAAACCTGACTTTAATTTGGATATGCTTAGAAGTGAAAATTATATTTGCCATTTGTTTGTTGTAAAACGAAGTCTTTTTGAAAAAGTTGGATTTTTGAATCATGAATTTGATGGAGCTCAGGATTTTGATTTTGTTTTAAGATGCTCGGAAAAAACAGATAAAATTCGTCATATTCCTATGGTCTTATATCATTGGAGAGCCCATAAAGATTCTACAGCAGAAAATCCAGAGAGTAAACGATATGCCTTTGAAGCAGGAGCGCGTGTAGTTCAAGCGCATTATAAACGAGTGGGAATTGATGCAGAAGTTTCTATGGGAGAGGTAAATGGAATTTACCGCACAAAGTATAACCTGAAAGAGACACCACTGGTTTCCATTATTATCCCCAATAAGGATCATGCAGCAGATTTGGATAAATGTATTCAAGCAATTGAAAAAAAGGCAACTTATAAAAATATAGAATATATTATTGTTGAAAATAACAGTGAAGAACAAGCAACATTTGATTATTATGAAAAATTAAAACAGAATAATAAAAAAGTAAAAGTTGTTGTATGGGAAAAAGAATTTAATTATTCAGCAATCAATAATTTTGGAGTAAAGTTTGCGTCTGGTGAGTATTTGTTATTTTTAAATAATGATACAGAAATTATAAATCCTGATTGCATTGAGGAATTGTTAGGACATTGCATGCGAGATGATGTTGGAATTGTTGGAGCAAGATTATATTATGAAGATGATACAATTCAGCATGCAGGAGTGATCATAGGACTTGGCGGAGTTGCAGGTCATGCATTCCCAGGTGCATGTAAAGAAGATCCAGGATATTTTGGAAGAATTATAGCTGCACAGGATTATAGTGCAGTTACAGCAGCATGCATGATGACAAAGAAAAGTGTTTTCAATGAAGTACAGGGATTTGAAGAAAAACTGGCAGTTGCGTTTAATGATGTGGATTTTTGTATGAAAGTCAGAGAAGCAGGTTACTTGGTTGTATATAACCCTTATGCAGAATTGCATCATTATGAATCAAAATCAAGAGGGTTAGAGGATACGGAAGAAAAAGTCCAGAGATTTCAAGGAGAGATTGAAACATTTAAAGAGCGTTGGGGAGAATTTCTTTTAAAAGGAGATCCTTACTATAGTCCGAACCTGACATTAGATAAAAATGATTTTAGTCTTCGTGTCTAAGGAAGTGGGGTGTTGCAGACAACAGCACCTCACTTTTTTTCGTTGAAATCCTGCTATAAACAAAGTAAGAAGTGAGAAAAATGTCGAAATATTGAGTAAAA
>JAGZLR010000100.1 GCA_018364635.1 Clostridiales bacterium
TATGTAGAGATTTATCGTGTAGTTAACCGATATCAGGATATCACGAGAATCTTTGATTGATAACAGAGATGTGATAACAAATTGATAACACCGTTCAGTACGGTCTATGGATGTAGGATAGTAGAACACATATAAAACCAAATAGAACCATAATACCAATACTAAAAAGTATAGTGACGAGATTTTATTTGCGAGTTTGAATAATATATTAGAGCCAAGAAATGCGAAAAAAAATAAGTAGAACCTACATAACTCCTTGGTGATTTTAGGAGCGCCATAATTCTATTTTGATTCATCGTAAATATCCTTAATTTTCGCTATAGGATATTAAATTAATTTGTTTTCTTGTAGAACTCTATAGAACATGGCGCGTCCAGAGTAATTCCAATATGCACAATCTTGTTCCATAAATAGCCACTTTATAGCTAATAGAATGATTTCAATTGGATGTTCATTGCCTGCATAATCGTAAAAAGTTGCTCCAGATGGAGTCAGAGAAACGGATTCGCAATCGTATATTTGTTGCAATTTTTGTGCAATGGCAGGATAGATGTGGGGAAAATTAATTTTGCAATCTGTTAAAGCATCTATAATGTCCTGATGACTTGGATTAGAATATCGGCGGTTCTTTTTGAAAAATAGACCATCAATATTTACAGTAAAATCAAAACCTTTATTTAATTGAGTTGGACGTTTGAGAAAAATTCCATAATTGCCAAATTGTTCAACATTGTAGCGATAACGTGATGCATTATCACCTATTCCAGTTCCAGGTTTTTCGTGCAAGAAAGTCTGGATTAGATTTTTACGCATAGAAAAACGATCACCTAAAGGTAATGAGTAATTAATAATTAGTGCCATAAGAATTTACCTCCTTAAAAAATTCCGTTATTTCAACACCAAGTACATTTGCAATCTGATTGAGTACAGATATAGAAAGGCTTTTATCACATCCGGTAGCTTCAATTTTAGAAAGATAGCTGATGCTGATTTTAGCATGTTCGGCCAGTTGTACCTGTGTTAATTTTGCTTGTTCTCTGTAATGTTTTATATTTGCACCTATAACACGATATAGGTCTGCATCATTGTTGAAATACATATAAAAACCTCTTTCACTATTTGTGAATATTATCGCATGAGAGTAAATAGATATAAATTCACTTATAGTGAAAGAAAATAAGTGTGGTATTTTATTAGGTTATGCGTTACAATGATATAATCAAAAAAGTGAAGGAGGCATGACTTATAAGTTTACAACCAAATAATTTCAGGCTTGAACCAACAACGGTCTGGTCATTTCCAGACAGAGGTAGTTGGGAAACACATTCAGGAAAGTATCGAGGAAATTGGTCGCCGTATGTGCCAAGAAATCTGATACTTCGCTATTCAAATCCAGGGGACTGGGTCTTAGATCAGTTTATGGGTAGTGGAACAACCTTAGTAGAGGCAAAATTACTCAATCGTAATGCGGTAGGTGTTGACATCAATCCGCAGTCAGTTTCAATCTCTGAAACAAATTTACAATTCCAATGTGAAACAAATTCAAAAATATTTACTCAAAATGGAAATGCTACTTATTTGCATTTTATCAAAGATAGTCGCATTGACTTTATCTGTACGCATCCGCCTTATGCTAATATTATCAAGTATAGTAAAGGTATTGAAGGAGATATTTCGTTACTTGGTGTGGATGAATTTCTGTCAGAAATGAAGAAAGTAGCAGAAGAATCTTTTCGAGTGTTGAAGAAGGGCAAAATGTGTTCGGTAATGATTGGGGATGTAAGAAAATACGGAAAAGTCATCCCATTGGGCTTTCGTATGATGGAATGCTTTTTGCAGGTAGGATTTACAAATAAGGAAATTATTATTAAGGAGCAGCATAACTGTCGTTCGACAGAATATTGGGAGAAACAGAATAATAATTTTCTGTTGCTGGCACATGAATACATTTTTGTATTTCAGAAGTAATTTAATTCACAAAGAGTGAAAGTTTGGGTTGTTATTTGGCATATTTGTAAGTATAATAGATACGTAAAAGATTGGCCTTTGGGGACATAGAGAAGAGGAATTAAAATGAGTAATTCGAGTATCGCTCCATTTGTGAAATGGGCTGGTGGAAAGCGTCAGCTTTTACCACAGATAAAAGAGCGTATGCCAGAACAATATAATAACTATTATGAGCCATTTGTAGGTGGCGGTGCGGTGACATTTGAACTGTTGCCTGCAAATGCTCTGATAAATGACATTAACAAAGCATTGATTAACACATATAAACAGATTCAAAATGCACCGGAAGCATTTCTGAAAGCAGTTAAAAAGTTGGATGAGGAAATGTGGGAGGATGGTAAGGAATACTACTATTCTCTTAGAGAGCATTACAATGACAAGCTGATGAAAGCGGAATTTGATGTGGAGTTGGCTGCTTTGTTTGTTTTTATTAACAAGCATTGTTTTAATGGGTTGTATCGTGTAAATGGAAAGGGACTGTTCAATGTTCCTTATAACAATAGCAGAAGAGCCTCAGTAGACGAAAAGATTATAATGAAAACATCAGAATATCTGAAAGGTGTGACTATTATTGACGGAGATTTTGAAATTGCATGCAGAGATGCGAAAAAAGGTGATTTTGTATTTATAGATAGTCCGTACGCACCATTGAATCCAACTTCTTTTGAATCCTATACAAAAGAGGGCTTTGATATTGAAAGTCACAAAAGAGTGGCTAAGTTATTTGATGAATTAACTGCCAGGGGGTGTTATTGTATGCTGACAAATCATAATACAGATTTGATAAATGAGCTGTATGGTAATAAGGGATATAAGATTGATGTTGTAAGTGTTAAGCGTATGATTAATTCGGATGCATCCAACAGAACTGGAGAAGAAGTTATTATATGCAATTATTAGAGGGGTCGAGATAATGGAGAATTTATTTACAAAGAAAGTGCCATTATACTTTGAGACAGAAGAATCACAACTGATATTGGGTGATTCCTTTAAAATTCTAACAAAAATGGAAGCGGAATCTGTGGATATGATATTTGCAGATCCACCCTACTTTTTAAGTAATGATGGCATTACCTGTCAAGGCGGAAAAATGGTTTCAGTAAATAAAGGATCATGGGATAAGCTTTCAGAAAGTGGAACCAGCGTTGAAGAGAAACACAAGTTTAACAGAAAGTGGATTAAGTTATGTAAGAAAGTACTAAAGTCGAACGGTACGATTTGGATATCGGGAACATTGCACAATATATATTCGCTTGGTATGGCGTTGGAACAGGAAGGCTTCAAGATAATCAACAACATAACATGGCAGAAAACAAATCCACCACCAAACTTAGCATGTCGATGCTTCACACATTCTACGGAAACCATTTTATGGGCGAAGAAGAATGATAAGAAGTCTCGGCATTTTTTTGATTATCAGAGAATGAAAGAAGAAAATGGTGGAAAGCAGATGAAGGATGTGTGGACGGGTGCATTAACAAAGCCATCAGAGAAAACTGAAGGTAAGCATCCTACACAGAAACCAGAATATTTGCTTGAAAGAATTGTATTGGCTTCTACAGAGAAAGGACAGGTTATATTAGATCCATTCTGCGGTTCGGGAACTACCGGAGTGGAGGCTGTACGATTTGGACGGAAGTTTATTGGAATAGATGTAAGTGAAGAATACTTGGAAATATCCAAGAAGAGATTGGAGAAGGCAGCAAATGACAAATAGAGATTTTGATGAATGGTTGAGTAAATTCAGACCAAGTATATCAAGTTATGATTATTATATTGATTTTGAGAAAGTCGTAAGAAATGTAGAAGAAATTAAGGTAGAATTGAACATTTTAAATTCTTTGATTGGTTCAAAAAATGTTGAGGAAGAATTCGAGAAGATAGTGATAAAGTATCCGGAGACATTACAATGTATACCGTTGCTTCTTGCAGTAAGAGGATACAAAATTTATGCACAGGATGAAGATGGTGCGTTTTTGTATAATTTTAAAAAGGTGAATTATAGCGTAGAACAGTACAAGGTGTTTATGCGTAAGACAGGATTATTTAACATGATTGCAAATCATTTAGTTAATAATCTTGTGGATTATGCTCTGGGTATAGAAACCGGATTGGATTCTAATGGTCGCAAAAATCGTGGTGGTCACCAGATGGAAGATTTGGTGGAGAAGTATATCGTGGCAGCAGGATTCGAGAAGGACATAAATTACTTTAAGGAAATGTATCTTAAAGATATTGAAGAAAAGTGGAGCATTGATTTATCTGCACTCTCTAACCAAGGTAAGGCTGCGAAGAGATTCGATTTTGTAATCAAGACAGATAACATGATCTATGCGATAGAAACCAACTTTTATGCAAGTGGTGGTTCAAAGCTTAATGAAACTGCGCGGAGTTATAAAATGCTTTCACAGGAAGCAGATACTATAGAGGGATTTACCTTTGTGTGGTTTACAGATGGAATTGGTTGGAAGAGTGCAAGAGGAAATTTGAGAGAGACATTCGAGATCATGGATACGATTTATAGTATTGATGATATGGAAAATGGGGTCATGGGTGAAATGTTTATTTGATTAGCTAAGGAGGAAATGAGATGTCTTTTGATGCACATGATAAGTAAATAGGTGAAATATTGAACAGGGTGATTTTCGATATTCCGAGAAATCAAAGAGGATATGTGTGGACAGAAAACAATTGGAAAGAATTGCTTGAAGATGTCGTTTTTTCATGCCGAAAAGATGTTGCACCACATTTTATAGGAAGTATTGTTTTAGAGAGCAAAGGAAAAAGGATAGATTCTAAAAAGGCATATCCATGGGATAACGCATGTATTGAGTCGTTCCATTCCCTGATTAAGAGAGAATGGCTGAATCGGTTTAAGATTCGAGATTATG
>JAGZLR010000101.1 GCA_018364635.1 Clostridiales bacterium
GCCAAAAAGAAGGTAAATTCTGCTGCCACCAATCGGCTGTTTCCTAAAATAATACCACCTAAAATATTCGCGCCTGATCTTGAAGTGCCTGGAATTAATGCCAACACTTGAAAAATACCAATCAAAAATGCTGTCCTGTAATCTAATCTCCTTAATGAGTTAATAGTGGATTTCATATGTTTATTGCGATTTTCTATGACAATAAAAGCAATACCATACAAAATCAACGTGATTGCTACTGTCTGATAATTATAGAAAACTTTATCTATTTTATCGTCAAAAAGTAATCCAATCACTCCCGCAGGAATACAGGAAATAATAATTTTGCTCCAAAGCTGTACTTTGCTTTTTTTCAAGTGAAATCCGCCATCCATACTAAAAGGGTTAAGACGATGAAAGTAGAGAACAATAACTGCCAAGATCGCACCTAATTGTATTACTACACGAAACATTTCTAAAAATTCATGGCTTAAGCTAAACTTGAGAAATTCTTCAGCCAAAATCATATGACCTGTACTGCTGATAGGGAGCCATTCTGTAATTCCTTCAATAATGCCTAAAATCAGTGCCTTTATCAAATCAGACATAAAAACTATCCTCCATATAATAATAATCACATAAATATATAATAAATTATATCATATAAGGAAGAAAAAGGAAGATACTTTTATAAATTTTAACAAAAAAGCCTGTTTCTCTTCTGATTTAAAACAAAGAAAGAAAAACAGGCTATTTCAATCATTGCCCTGTCGAGCTGCTGCCATGCATCAGTTGATGTTCTTCATAAAGCTCATGATAAAGTTTATGAGCATTCCAATAGCTGTTTTCTGGCGTCAAAACTGCTTTGCAGTCAACACGGACACCTTCCTTTCTCATAGCGCTTAACAGCAAATGAAGTCTCTGGTCCGAAAGTCCAGCAAACAATAACATTTCACCTGGGAGTCTCTCTGACTCATTTCCCTCCTCCAAAGGTAATATTTCTTTGATTCCAGCCAAATATCCTGATGGTTGGTGATACTCCTGCCTCAAAACTACTTTTCCTCTCAGTTTTTGTTTCAACAAAATGAACTTTAGTTTTTTTAATCGATCTTCAGCCATTTCATAAATCAATACAGTCTCTCTCATCAAAAATTCCTCCTTGTTTTAGTTTAACATATCAGAGGAAAAAAATCATCAACTTTCTGTGTATCATTGATAGTTTCTTTTCTGTGCATTCAGCACACATCAAATCATTCGTGATATTTCCCTTTTCAGTCTCTGGATAATCTTTTTTTCAAGTCTGGAGATATAAGATTGAGAAATACCTAAAATATCAGCCACTTCTTTTTGCGTCTTCTCCTCTGTCGTACCGTTCAATCCAAATCTTAAATCCATAATCTTTCTCTCTCTTAAATCCAACTTTGTCAGTGCTTTTCCAAGCAATTGGCGGTCCACTTGTTCTTCCATATCATGGCTGATCGTATCTGCATCTGTACCCAGAATATCGCTTAACAAAAGCTCGTTACCCTCCCAATCAACATTTAATGGCTCGTCAATGGATACTTCAAACCTGGTACGGCTATTTCTTCTAAGATACATAAGAATTTCATTTTCAATACATCGAGATGCATAAGTGGCCAACTTGATATTTTTTTCAATTCGAAATGTATTAATTGCTTTAATCAGCCCAATGGTGCCAATGGAAATTAGATCTTCAATATTAATTCCTGTATTTTCAAACTTTCTAGCTATGTAAACAACAAGACGGAGATTTCTTTCTATGAGAATGTTACGCACCTCCATATCCTCGTCACCACCTAATTGATGTAAAAGTGCTGACTCTTCTTCCGGCTTAAGCGGTGGAGGAAAAACATCGTTGCCCCCAATATAGTAAATTTCATCGGGTGTTTTTTGTTTGAAAAAATTTATCAGGCAGTGAACTATATACTTAAATTTAAACCAGAAATAAATCATTGATTCTTTCATTTGAAACCTCCTATGCATCTAAGATATCTGGATTTATAATTGCTGCTGCACCTCCAGAGCAGTGAATTGGTACAGATGAAATTCCAACAATCATTTTTGTCACAATTTTTATTTTCATATCAGTAAATGTGAATACTGCTTTTTGCGGAATGAACCCAGCCATAATTCCACTTTTTACGCCTACTGCGCTGTAAGGAATCAGTCTTAATCCTAACTGAGCCATCGTTTCAGGTGGGCATCTTCCCGAACGAATCAATTCACGAATTTCCCCATCAAAAAAAGCTGCGCCATCTTCAGGACTAATAATTGCTGCTGGCATTCCCGTCAACATATCTTTCAGAGAATTGCCTGAATCGATAAGAGCATTCACCACAATAGAACGATCACGGTAAAAAACTTCCATCCTGCAAATAGGTCGGTCTTTTTTCGAGAATCCCCCCCATCTTTCCGTCCATATTTTTAATCCCACATAAATCGTAGCGCAGGAAGCAAAGAGTAACTTTATTGGAAAATAGTGAACTTCCAGCAATGCTTGGGGACCGTAAAAAAGAAACAAAAGAGCAAAGGCAAGGCCTCCGGCACAAAAAGATGCGGCAAAAGCATATAAAATCAGCCGTGGTAACTCTCTATTTTTTAAGGGGGAAAATGATGCCAAAAGCCCTGCTGCTAAAATAACGAAAGAAAGAATAAGATGCGCTCCTGCCCCCGTGTATCCTACTATTGTAGCCAAACACGCCAACGCTGAACTGACAGCACCGCCAAAGAAAATCTGTTTCAATGGACGTTTGATCAGCGCCATTCTGCCGGAAAGATAAAATATAAATGAATCCATTGCAAAATTAATCAAAAATATTTCATCCAAATAAATTTGCATCTTCCCACCTCCGCAAAACAAGTATATAATAGGCAAAAGGAAAAATTTATCATATTCTGACGAGAAAAAAGGCAAAAATGGACAGCTTCCGACTTTTCTCAAAATAACTGGAGGAACCATATGAAAAACTATAAGATGAAAATCCAATATCTTGGAAGTCACTATGACGGATGGCAAAAGCAGCCTTCCTCAAAAAGAACCATACAAGAAAAGTTAGAAAAAACAATTTCAACTCTGTTAAATACACCGATAGAGATCAATGGATCAGGCCGTACCGATGCTGGTGTACACGCTTTGGGTCAGACGGCCAATTTTAAGACAGATGTTGAAATCTATCCCAACGATTTTTTACGCCAAGTAAATCTAGCACTGCCGCCGGATATTGCAGTCAGTTCTCTAGAAGAAGTTTCCCCTCGGTTTCATGCCCGATTAAACGCAGTATCAAAAACCTATCGCTATACCATATGGAACAGTGAAATTTCTCATGTATTTCTCACACCATTTTGTTTCCAAGTAAAAGAACCATTAGACATTGCACAGATGAAAAAAGCAGCTCTCCTCTTCGAGGGAGAACACGACTTTAAAGCTTTTTGTTCCAACAAACATATGAAAAAAAGCACTATTCGTACAATAGAAGAAATACGCTTTGAGATTGACGGATCAAAAATAGATCTGTATTATTGCGGAAATGGCTTTCTCTACCATATGGTACGCATCATGACAGGCACACTGATCGAAATCGGCGAGGGAAAACGTACAATTGCCTCTATTGCTGAGCTCTTCCAAACCTTAAATAGAATAGACGCAGGTTTCACTGCACCGCCTCAAGGACTGACATTGATGGAAGTGAAGTATTAAAAGCATAAAAAAAGAATTCTTTTGCCTTTAAGACAAAAGAATTCTTTTTTTATCGATCCAAAAGTTTTTTATATTCCTGATGATTCTCAAACCATGTCTTCGCATAACTACATGATGGCAGTACTTTTTTATCATTTGCGCTCAGATACTGAACCGCCCTTGTCATCAATTCATTGGCTATCCCTTTTCCACGAAGGCAATCATCAACAAATGTACGCTTGATATTTACGATGCCTTCCTCTTCTTCTGGATAATCAACGACCGCCAACACCGCACCTGTTTCGTCTTCCAGCACTGTTTTATCCTGTAAAACTTTATATTCCATAAACTTTTCTCCTTACAGTCTTTTACATTTTAATCTTCTTGAAAGCATCCTGTGCAGCAATCGCACCGTCATTCACCGCTGTTACAACTTGACGCAATACTTTTTGGCATACATCACCTGCACCATAGAGAAGAGGAATTTTTGTCTCCATATTTTCATCAACAATCATATACCCTTGCTGATCTAAAATGCCCAAATCACTTAAAAATGAAGTAGCTGGATCTGCACCGATGTATGGGAAAATACCTTCTACATCTAATACCCTTTCTTCCCCTGATTCTGTGTGCTTAATTTTAAGACCTGTCACATGTTTTCCGTCATCTAAAATCTCTACTGGAATATATTTTTGTAGTATTTCAATTTTTTCATGACTTTTCACTGCATCAACAGCTATTTTATCTGCACGGAAAACATCTCGACGCATAATGATTGATACTTTTTTTGCAAACTGAGTGATATACAGTGCTTCTTCCAAAGCCGCATTTCCAGCGCCAATAATCGCCACGTTTTTATCTTTGAAAAATGCCCCGTCACAGACAGCGCAATAGGAGATTCCACGCCCGATATTTCTATCTTCTCCAGGAATATTTAACAATCTTTCCTTCGTTCCTGCAGCCACAATCACTGCTTTTGCCCGATATGCAGTTCCATCTTGTAAAATAACATCCTTCCATTCTCCATCAACTTTAATTTGACTTACATCACCATA
>JAGZLR010000102.1 GCA_018364635.1 Clostridiales bacterium
TTTATATTTTAAAGGAGGAACTTATTATGAAAAGAAAGGCAACAATTTTATTAGCTTCTGCGCTTCTTACGTTATCGCTTGCAGGCTGTGGGGAAAGTGCCTCTGTCGAAAACAAGTCTTCAGCAGAAACTTCAGGCTCAAGTGATTCTTCTAAGGCAGCAGAGGAAGGTTTTCAGATTACTTTAGGTAATGGGCTTGTAGAGACGCTTCCTACGCCACAGGCATGCAACAAGTTTAAAGAGTTGGTAGAAAGTCAATCAGAAGGACAGATTTCTGTTGAAGTTTATCACAATCAACAATTAGGAGGAGACAGAGAACTTGTGGAGGCTACTCAAATGAATAATGTACAGATGTGTCCTCCGTCATCTACACCATATTGTAATTTTGTTTCGGAATTCTATGTTTGGGATGTGCCATTTTTATTTAAAGACTATGATCAAGTCCAGAAAATGTATGATAATACAGAGCTTCTAGAAAAATATAACCAAATTTCTATTGAAAAAGCAGGGATACGAGTTCTTTCTTATTGGATGAACGGATTTAGAAATGTGACATGTAATGGCGAAAGAAGAACCCCAGATGACTTTAAGGGAATGAAAATAAGAACAATGGAAAATGATCTCCATTTGGCTACCTGGAAAGCTATTGGAGCAAATCCTACGCCAATGGCCTTTGGAGAAGTTTATACAGCTTTACAGCAAAAGACAATTGATGCACAGGAAAATCCAAATAACACTAATTATGAAACAAAATATTATGAAGTTTGTGACTCCTGTATTCAGACAAAACATATCTATACACCATATCCACTGCTGATTAATGAAAGCTTCTATCAGTCATTACCAGACAATTTACAACAAATTGTCAGCGATGCAGCTAATGAAGCAGGAGATTTTGAGATTGAATTATCCATCAGTAGAGATGAAGAATACAAAGAGAAGCTACAGGAAGCTGGTTGTTCTGTAATTGAGCTGACAGAAGAGGAGCGGCAGCTATTTGTAGATAAAGTGACAAGTGGAGGCATTCAAGAGATGGCAAAAGAGAAGTCTGGAAATCCAGAATTATCAGAAGAATTCTTTAAAGCAGTAAATGAGCTTTAATTTTAGGAGGAAAAGTATGAAAATTGTAGAAATCAAAACGTTGAGATTAAAAGAGTACTCCAATATTTGTTATGTTCAGCTGATTACAGATGAAGGAATCATAGGGTTGGGAGAAACTTTTTTTGGAGCAGCCAGCGTAGAAGCATGGATTCATGAAAATGCTGCGCCAATTCTATTGGGGAAGAATCCTTTAGAAATAGAGAAAAATTGGCATTCACTTAGCGCATTTGTGGGTGGGAAAAGTACAGGAACAGAGAGTAGAGCGAGATCAGCGATTGATATTGCTATGTGGGATATTTTAGGAAAAGTATGTGGTCAACCTGTGTATCAGCTGCTGGGTGGGAAAACAAGAGATAGAATTCCTCTTTATAATACCTGTGCTGGTAATGATTATACAAAAAAAGTATCAAAGTCAGGGCACCCATCTGATGATAAAGGCATGCATGGTACTGGAAGATATGAAGATTATGAGGCTTTTATGAATCATGCGGATGTATTAGCAAAGGATTTGGTTTCTGAAGGGTATAAGGGAATGAAGATTTGGCCGTTTGATGCTTTCTGCAATGGTGCTGTTACCCACTATTTGACACCGGAAGAGATTAAAAAAGGGTGTGAACCGTTTGAAAAAATTAGAAATGCAGTTGGGGATCAAATTGAAATTATGGTTGAGATGCATTGTCGATGGGATTTAAGAGTTGCAAAGCAGATTGCCAAAGCGCTGGAACCATACAATCCTTTTTGGTTTGAAGATCCAATTCCAGCATCTAACATAGATGCATTACGAGAATTTGCGTCATCGACTCGTGTCCCTACAGCAGCTAGTGAGACAGTTGGCAGTCTATATTCTTACAGAGATATTTGTGCAAAACAGGCGGCAGATATTATTATTTTTGACCCGACATGGACGGGAGGAATTACGGAAGCTAAAAAGATTATGACTATAGCAGAAGCAAATGAGATATCTATTTGCACGCACGACTGTGTTGGTCCGCTTTCTTTTGTTGTAGATGCCCATATTTCTACTTATGCGCCAAATGCTTTTATTCAAGAAGCGACAAGATCTTTTTATCATAGTTGGTACCAAGATCTTTTGACAAATATACCAAAAATTGAAAACGGCTATGTGTACCCGCTGGAGGGTCCTGGATTGGGTACAGAGCTGCAAAAAGACGTCTTCAAGCGTGAAGATGCTATTGTGAGAAGTACGGTGTACGATAATTTATAAAAAAATTATTGTATAGATAGAAAAAATTAAACGACTAAAAATCCTCCTTTATCAAGGAGGATTTTTATATTTTTAAGTGATTTAAAGGCAAAATTGGGCAAAATAAGACTGTAAGCATATAAAATACTCATGGATCCTCTTTATTATAATAAATGAATAAAAATTAATATTTTTTATGCTATTTTTATGTTGATTATATCCAAAAAATAGATATAATATAAAGCATAACAAAATACAATTACATCAAAACATTTAGTTTTGATATTACTTCTAAATAAAACTTTTATGGGCCCAAAGTTTTAAGCGATATATTAATATTTATTCAGTGTAGAGAGGAAGAGTTTTATGAAGAAGAAAATGGCGATGATTTTAGCTGCAAGCATGATTGCTACTTTGATGGTAACAGGCTGTTCAGGATCTACAGATGAAACTACGAGTAATTCTGGCTCTGGTTCATCGATATCAGCAGATGGAACATACACAATTAAAATTGGAAATGGGCAGGTAGAGACATTACCAATGCCACAGGGATGTTTAAAGTTTAAAGAAATCATTGAATCAACCTCTGACGGAGAAATTTCAGTTGAAGTATTTCCAAATCAGCAGTTAGGAGGAGATAGGGAACTTGCAGAGGCAACACAGATGAATAATATTCAAATGTGTCCACCGTCTTCCACACCGTATTGTAACTTTGTCTCAGAGTTTTATGTCTGGGATGTACCATTTTTATTTGAGAACGAAGACCAGGTAAAAGAAATCTATGCGAACGAGGAATTGATGGAAAAATATAATCAGGTATCCATTGAAAAAGCAGGTGTTAGAGTTCTTACTTATTGGATGAATGGCTTCCGTAACGTTACATGCAACGGCGAAAAACGTACTCCAGATGATTTTAAAGGCCTAAAAATTAGGACGATGGAAAATGATCTCCATATCAAGGCATGGCAGGCGATAGGCGCTAACCCAACACCAATGGCCTTTGGGGAAGTATATACAGCAATACAGCAAAAAACTATCGATGCTCAGGAAAATCCAAATAACACAAACTATGAAACAAAGTATTATGAAGTTTGTGATTCTAGTATTCAAACAAAACATGTTTATACACCTTACTTAGTGTTGATGAATGAAGAATTCTATCAATCCTTGCCTGACGATTTAAAAACAAAAGTGAGTGAAGCAGCAAAACAAGCAGGTGATTATGAAATTGATCTTTGTATCAGTCAGGAAGAGGAATATAAACAAAAACTGAAAGATGCTGGAAATAATGTAGTAGAATTGACAGATGAGGAGCGCCAGCTTTTTATTGACCAAGTAGAGAAAGCAGGTATTAAAGATATGGCGATAGAAAAGTCGGGCAATCCAGAATTATCTGGTGAATTTTTTGACGCAGTAGAAGCACTGCAATAAAAGATATTTTGCACATTTTATCCCTCACAAAGTGTGCCTGATATAAATAAAATCTAATCTCAAAGTTAACAAAAATTTAAATATCAGAAAGGAAGGGATTTTGTAACTTTCAGTACTCTCCTTGTACCAAACCCTCATTTGGTAAATAGAATGAAGTGAATTTTTTAATAAACAAAAACATGTGATGACATCATATCACATGTTTTTGTTTATTAAAAAAATTATAGAAAAAATAACAATCAATATGGTTAAAAATTGGTAATATACTAATTTAATTATTGTTTTACGAATATTTTTTTAAAATTTTGCTAAAAAATAACAAAAAAATAACTAAATAAAAAGATAATTTACAAAAAAATAAAAAAACGAAAAAAATAATTGTTTTTTTATTGACAAATTATAGATAATATTATATGATAACCTCCATAAGACATTAGACATATGATGTTTAAATAGATGTCTATTGTTATATGCTTTCTTGTCTGAAATCGGATTCATCCGATTATCATTAAATATTATTTTTATGTTTTTTAGGAGGAAAGTTTATGAAAAAGAAGGTCGCATTATTTTTGGCCGTAAGTATGGTTGCAGCAGCTGCTATGTCAGGTTGCGGTAATAGTGGGGAAGCTACAAGCAGTGCCACTTCAACACCAGCAGCATCATCTACAGTTGCTGATGGAAGCGCTAGCAATGCCTCTGCAACAGATACATCTAACGCTGAGTACTCTATTACAGTAGGTAATGGTCTGGTAGAATCTCTTCCAAACCCACAGGGTTGCTTTAAATTTAAGGAGTTAGTAGAAGCAAATTCTAATGGTCAAATCAAAGTTGACGTTTACAGCAACCAGCAGTTAGGCGGAGACCGTGAAATGATCGAGGCTACTCAGATGAACAACATTCA
>JAGZLR010000022.1 GCA_018364635.1 Clostridiales bacterium
CTGACCTAAACCACCAAAAAATTGTTTTGCCACAATAATGGCAAATGCACTACCAATAATAGGCATCCACCAAGGTGAAGAGGCTGGTAAGTTCATAGCAAGCAAAAGACCTGTTACAGCTGCAGAAAGATCATATACTGTAACTTTTTTCTTCATTAATTTTTGATATAAGTATTCAAAAAATACAGCTGATGCAATAGAGAGAACTATTGTAATCAGCGCTGGTAAACCGAACCATACAATACCCATAATCGCTGCTGGAGTAAGAGCGATTAAAACGTCTCGCATCACACTTTGAATAGTATCGTTAGAGCGGACATGAGGGGTACCAGATACGATGATTTTAGAGTAATCCATTTTGTTTATCCCCCTTATCATTATTTCTTTCTGCGGCCTGCAAGAATCTTCTTGTAAGAACTAATGGACTGAGCCAACATTCTCTTTGCAGGACAGATATAACTACAGCAGCCGCAAGCGATACAGTCAAGACCATGATCTTTTAAGAATGAATCGCTATCATCGCGCAGTGAACTTGCATTTAACTGGAATGGCATTAAGCCCATTGGACAGTGTTCCACACATCTGCCACAGCGAATGCAATTACTTTCTTCTGGCAATACAGCTTCACTCTTTGTCAGACATAAAAGACCACTGGATGCCTTTACAGTTGAGACATCTAACGTATAAAGAGATGGGCCCATCATAGGTCCGCCGGCAATAATTTTACCAGGTTCTTCTTTAAATCCGCCAATTGCGTCTACCAAATCTTTAAATGTCATTCCAACACGGATCTCATAATTTCCAGGATTCTTTACAGCGTTTCCTGTTACTGTCACAATTCTTCTTACAATTGGTGTATTCTCACAGACAGCCTTTTCAATTGCAATGACTGTGTCCACATTATCTACAATGCAGCCAGCATCTGCAGGCAGCTTACCTGAGAGAACTTCTCTTCCAGTTACTGCATAGATCAAGTGTTTTTCTGAGCCCTGTGGGAATTTTACGCGAAGAGTCGCTACAGAAATATTGTCGATACCTTCGCAAGCTTTGGTCATAACCTCGATTGCTTTTGGTTTATTATCTTCAATACCAATAACACCCTTTGCTTCTGGGAAAAGACTTAGTATAATCTGTAAGCCTTTCACAATTTTTTCAGATTGTTCTAACATGAGTCGATAGTCACAGGTAAGATAAGGCTCGCATTCTGCACCATTAACAATGATGTAATCAATATGCGCATCCTTAGGTGAAAGTTTTACATGTGTTGGGAAACCTGCACCGCCAAGACCTACAACACCGCCTGCTTTAATTGCAGCGATTATTTCTTCCTTAGACATTTTGGTGTAATCTCTCTTTTCACCAACGCCTTCAGCCACTTCCATTTTTCCATCATTTTCTACAACAATCGCTTTTACCATTGCGCCACCTGGAACAAGTACAGGACGAATATCCTTTACTGTACCAGAAACACTGGCAAAAATTGGAGAAGACATAAATGCAGCGGATTCAGCTATTTTTTGTCCTACCTTGACATAATCTCCAACCTGGACAATTGGGTCGCAAGGCGCACCAATATGCTGGGACATTGGATAAAACAACTCAGAATTTTCTTTAGGCATAATCTTTTCAATTGGTTTATCACAAGCTAAAGATTTGCCATCTGGTGGATGAACTCCCCGTTTGAACGTTAAAGCTTCCATAGTATCCCCCTCTGTTCATTAATTTTTTTCACCGGCTCCATTCTGAAAAAAGCCGCGAAAAAGGATAAAATTTTATAAAAACATAACTGCATAAAATTTAACAGCTACTATTTTAATACAATTTTGTCAACATCTCAATATTAATTGATAAAATTTTTTATTTTATCGTAACTCACTAAAATCTTATAGAAAAAAACCGACCTCATAAGCCATTTAAGACATAATTGTTACGGCTGTCGCAAATTTTCTATCCCTGATTGAATAGTTCCTTTCATCCATTTTTCAATTTCTGGGTCCTTTGGATCAAAATCACCAATCATTCCCCTTGTCTTTTCTTGGTCAAAGATAAACATTTTTCCATTGTACTTATGCGTGTAAATAAATTCAACATCTGGGTTATCTTGAATCAATTCACTCATCATTTCTGCCATATCGCCTAAAGGGGGGCGATCGATATGATTATATTCCATTTCAGCAGTAATGAAAGTTCCTTTCTGCGGCTCACTTATTAGATGGATATTGCCGCCACAGCACTCACAGGCATGCTTAAATAGTGGTATCCCCAAACCTACGCTCTTTTTCTTTTGCTCCACACGAAAAGGACGCAAAATTTCCTCAATTTTTTCCCGCGACATTCCTATTCCATCATCTTGGATCACTATTCTCAGACAATTCTCATGAATATTTTCATCCACAGATATATGAATTTTTTTTGCATCAGCTTCTACACCATTTTTTACGGATTCCAGAATATAGGATGATACATCCCTCATAATTTCAGATCTCCTTTTGCTGTTAAATATACAATATCCCGTTATATTTGTAATTCTACTATTAAACGTTATAAATGTAAATGTTAATTCTTGTTAAAAACATTCCAACCTGACATACCACATTGTATAGTTCCAATCCCTGCAAAAATATAGTATAATCTAGATAAAGAAAACTTCTAATCTATCTTTCAATAGAAGGAGGGAAACAGCAATGATGGATCTCTCTCTTGTCACAGCACAAAAAATGGTCTTGTCGCAAAAAATGAGACAATCTGCAGAAATCCTCCAAATGAGTTCCACCGATCTGATAGAATATATAAAAGAACTTTCTATAGACAACCCTGTTGTTGACTATGATGAACCCCGCCTGGAAGATTCAAAATTCGATCTATTAAAGAAAAAATTAGATTGGTTGGACTCTACAGATGAACAAAATAAAACTTATTATGCAGAAGAAAAAGAAGACGAAAAAGACAATGATATGTGGAAGTTCAAAGAATCTGACAGACAAAACCTAGAAGATTTTTTAATGGAACAAATTAACGTCCTAGCCATTAATAAGCAGGAACAGACGATTGCCTACTATATTGTAGAATGCATGGACAACAACGGTTATTTAACAGAGAATGATGTCTCCATTAGTAATCAACTAGGAGTAAGTTTAGAAGATGTCAGAAAAGTGATTCAAATCATACAATCATTGGACCCACCTGGTGTAGGTGCCACTTCTTTAAAGGAATGCCTGCTCCTACAACTGAAAAGACTTCCTTCTGCTAATCCCCTTGCAGAAAGAATTATTCAGTCAGAATTGGAGACTCTTGGAAAAAATCAGCTGCATATCATTGCCAAACATTTGAAAGTTTCTATAGAAAAAGTTACTACAGCCTGCGAAATTATCAAAAACTTAAATCCAAAACCAGGCAATAGTTTTTTTTCTGGAGAATCGCCAAAGTATATCATCCCAGATGCCACTGTAGAAAAAAGGGATAGTACATATATTGTCTTGTTAAATGATTTCTTTTTCCCTAAAATTCGAATCAGTAATTTCTATAAAAATTTAATCGGCAATGACAGCTCTACTGATACCCAAAATTATGTGTATGATAAAATTAGGCAGGCAGAATGGGCTGTAAAATGCATTTCTCGCCGCAATTCAACATTAATTGAAACTATACAGACAATTGTAGATATCCAGCGAGACTTCTTTGACTTTGGGCCCGGTAATCTTCATCCTATGAAGCTTAATGATATTTCAGCACAGCTAAATATTCACGAGTCCACCGTTAGCCGTGCTATAAAAGAGAAATATATTCAGTGCAGCTGGGGCGTATTCCCTCTAAACTATTTCTTTGTTTCTAGTATACATACCAGATCATCCGAAGAGACTACGCCTGAAAAGATTAAAAGTCAGATTCAAGATATTCTTAGCAAAGAAGATCCCTCTGCCCCATTAAGCGATCGCTGTATTACAGAAGATTTAAACCAACGAGGATTTGAAATCTCTCGCCGTACTGTAGCTAAGTATCGAGAAGCTATGGGTATCCCTGGTGCCGGAGGGCGAAAACGCTACTAAAAAATATATAAAAGATCAGCCGGATATTATTCCGGCTTTTTCAAATTTTCTTAAAAAGACTTTTAGAAAGGAGCCTTCTTCTTATGGATAAACTATTTCAAATCTCATTAGATAGAACTTCATCTATCCCCATCTATCGTCAATTAGGCGATATCATTTATACTTGGATTCAGCATGGGACTCTGCTATCTAATTACAAACTACCTCCAATCCGCTCTTTATCAAAACATTTAAACATTAATACAGCAACCGTCGTAGCTGCTTATCGGTACTTAGAGCAAAAAAAAGCAGTATATACTAGAACAGGAAGTGGAACGTTTGTTTCTCCAATCCCACTTGATAATATACCAGAACCTTTAATAGAAGATAACTTAGCTGACATTGAAACAAGAAGCAGAGACATATCAGCCGGTAAAATTAATTTTGCAGATACCTCTCTTCCAGACTCTTTATTTCCAGTTGAGGACTTTCGTCTTGTTATCGACCATCTTTTAGAGATAGAAAAAGGAAACGCTTTTCGGTATACGGAAAGTCAAGGATACTTTCCATTACGAGAATCCCTTTCTCGCCTTTTAGAAAATTATCACATTACAGCACCGCCACAAAATATTTTAATTGTATCTGGTGCTCAACAGGGGATTGATATTATTTCAAAAGCAATGCTTCAATATGGCGATATTATTTTTATGGAAACACCGACATTTTATGGCGCAGCAGCATCCTTTCTGTCCCGCGGCGGACAAATTATAGAGATACCTTTGGAAAATGATGGAATGGATTTGGATTTATTAGAAAATTTGTTAAAACTTTATCACCCCAAATTTATCTACACAATGGCATATTTTCAAACTCCTACTGGCATCTCTTATTCCATGGCTAAAAAACGCCGTCTGATTGATCTTGCAAATCAATATGGAACTTATATTATCGAAGATGACAATCTTTATGATTTTAATTATACCAACGAATCTCCTGTCCCATTCAAGGCCTTAGATTATCAAAACCGTGTGATCTATATCAAAAGTTTCTCCAAAATACTGATGCCTGGCCTCCGCATCGGCTGTATGGTTTTACCACAAAAAATTCTGCGACATGTAACTGCTGCAAAATATACAACAGATCGATCCACCTCAGGATTTCTTCAAAAGTCTTTCGATCTCTATCTAAAGCAAAATAACTGGTCTTCTCATATCCAGTCTATGTGCCAATATGGTAAAAACCGATATCATACCTGTATTCGAGCAGCTAAACGTTACTTACCTGATGGGACCTTTTATCGCCTTCCAGAGGGTGGGAACAGCCTATGGATAAAAATTAATAATTTAATTAATGTAGAAACTCTGTGTCATAATCTGGATACCAAAGGAGTCATTCTTTCTCCAGGCAATTTATATACACTCTCTCACCAAGAGAACCATCATATTAGATTGTGTTTTACCTCATTAAACAGTGATCAAATCGAAGTTGGTATGAAACGTTTCGGGGAAACTTTGAGAATACTGGAAAATAAATAATCCCAAAGATATACAAGTAGTCGAAAAAAATGTTATAATAACACAGAAAATGATTTTCACTAAAATTAGAAATGGAGGAATATTTATGAAAGGAATGACCAAAAATTACAGTATGCTCATTCTTCTCATGTTAGCAGGCATTGTAATAGGAGGTTTTATCGGCGAGTATTTAGGCAAAGTTCCTTATCTTAGCTGGCTTAGCTATGGAAAAGAATTTGGCCTCACCTCTCCTTTCATTTTAGATCTATATGTTATCAAAATGCAATTTGCCTTGACAATTCGTTTCACCATTGCCGGAATCATTGGCATTATTCTTGCGTTTTTCACATATAGACATATTTAACTGGAGGATTTTACATGGAAAGAATTTATCTTGCCTCTTCTTCACCGCGGCGAAAGGAACTGCTTGAAATGGCGGGTATCCCTTTTGAGGTTATAAAAAATGATATAGACGAAAGGATTGATCCCTCCACTCCTTTGACACACTGGGCGCAAAAAGTCGCGGAGAAAAAAGCTGTAAATGCTATATCTAAAGTATCTAGTCCGTCAATCGTTGTGAGTGCTGATACCATCGTAGTTTTAGACGGTCGACTGTTGCAAAAACCTAAAAATAAAACAGAAGCAATTGAAATGTTAACTTTTCTATCTGGTCAAACACATACAGTTTATACAGGCGTTGCTATCCTCTATAAAAAGACTGATGGAACCTATGAATCAGATCTATTTACCTGCACCACAGACGTAACAATGTATCAATTATCTCGCCGATTAATAGAACAATATGTATCCACAGGCGAACCAGTGGATAAAGCAGGGGCATATGGTATTCAGCAAAAAGGATCTTGTCTTGTTCGCTCTATCCACGGCGACTATTTTACAGTTGTCGGCCTGCCTATTGGTGAAGTATGTCGTAAACTTCAGGCTCATGCAGTAGACTTTACAGAAAATTGGAGTATTTTATAATGATAAATTAATAAAATTTTATTGTTTCTCCTATTTACAAATATTGAAATCATAGAGAAAAAGAGGTATCATACTTTTATTATGGAGTTCACAGCTCTTAAAATTTGACAGAAAAAGACTGAAATTTTATCAGTAGAGGAAAGAGAGGAGTTTCAACATGTTCACCAAAGACATGGGTATAGACCTTGGAACTGCAAACACGCTCGTATACGTACGCGGAAAAGGCATCGTAGTAAACGAACCGTCTGTAGTCGCAATAAATACAGAAACACGAGAAATCTTAGCAGTAGGCAACGAAGCAAAGGAAATGATTGGACGAACACCAGGCAATATTATCGCTATCCGTCCGATGAAAGATGGCGTTATCGCTGATTTTGAGACAACGCAAGCGATGCTCAAATATTTTATCAGCAAAGCGTATACGCGTTCAATGTTCGGACCAAAGCCACGCGTTGTAGTCTGTGTTCCATCAGGCGCCACAGAAGTTGAAAAACGCGCCATCATAGAAGCTACTATAGCAGCAGGTGCAAAAGATCGAGACGCCTATTTGGTAGAAGAACCAATGGCAGCAGCAATCGGCGCAGGCCTTCCTGTGGAAGAGCCCACTGGCAATATGATTGTGGATATTGGTGGCGGAACTAGCGAAGTAGCAGTCATCTCTTTAGGGGGTATTGTCACAAGCACTTCTCTGCGTGTAGCTGGAGACGAACTGGATAACTGTATTGTTAGTTATATTAAAAAAGAGTATTCTCTCGCTATTGGCGACCGTACAGCAGAAGAAATTAAGATTAAAATTGGTTGCGCTTTCCCAAAAGATTCAGAAGAAACTATGGAAATCCGCGGAAGAGATTTAATTATGGGTCTTCCAAAAACTATCACCATCAATTCTTCAGAAATCTTGGAAGCCCTCCATGAACCAGTATATTCCATTATTGATACAATTAAACAGACTTTGGAGGCCACTCCCCCAGAGCTTGCTAGTGATATTATGGAATGTGGCATTACTCTAACTGGAGGTGGTGCTAATCTTTCCGGTCTTGATCAACTAATTACAAAAGAAACTGGAATTCCAGTCAACATAGGTAACGAGCCTTTAAACTGTGTAGTTATGGGAACAGGTCTTGTGTTAGAGCACTTAGATACACTAAAATCAGTGCTCATTTCCCCTAGAAAATTAAGAATGTAAGCTGGGAGAGTTTAACTTTGCTTGAGTTTTTGAAAACATATAAAAAACAAATACTAATTTTGATTGCTGTATTCCTGGCAATTTGCGCACTTTTTACTGCCGGAAAAAATAGCCGTATTCCGCTGATTCAAAATACCATTGGCGTAGTTATTGCACCTGTAGAGAAGGTAATTACAAGTTGCGAAAATTGGATCAGCGAAAAAATTAGCTGGATTTTTTCTGATCTCAACTTGGAGGAAGAAAATAAGCAGTTGAAAGAAAAAATCGCTCAACTGGAAACGGATAATAAACGACTTTCCCTTTATGAAGAACAAAACCGCTTGCTGTCAGATCTATTGAATATTTCTCAAAAATATTCTGCATATCATACCTTTGGTACACAGATTATTGGAAAAGATCCAGGGAATTGGTATAATACTTTCCTCATTGATAAAGGTACAAAAGATGGTGTTGACAATGACATGGTCCTTACCACCTCGGGAGGTCTAGTGGGCAGAGTAATCGATTGCGGCATCTCATCATCCAAAGCAGAAACGATCATCGATAGCCGCAGTTCTGTTTCAGCTATGAGCCTGCGTACAGGAGATTTAGGCGTAGTGAAAGGTGATTATACCCTCATGAACAGCGGCCTTTGCCGAATGGAATATATTGATACAGAAGCAGACATTATGGAAGGAGACGAAATTGTCACCTCTCATCTTAGTGATGTTTATCCTCCTGGAATTAGTATTGGATATGTCAAAGAAATCCAGCAAGACAGTAATGGACTGACAAAATATGCTATTATTCAGCCACAAGTTGACTTCAAACATCTAGATACATTGCTTGTGATTGATAAAAACACCCCTGTCGCACCTACAGATTCCTTAACTTCTAACAGTCAAAATACTGCTGTTAGCGATAACTCGGAAGGAGAATAATAAATCATGGTACGCAGATGTCTGACACTTTTTCTTATTCTTCTTGGCAATCTAATCCTGCAATCCACGTTATTTCAGCTGATACGCATTCGTGGTATTATTCCTAATACAGCCATTGTTATTGTTGTATCAGTTTCTCTTCTACGCGGCAGGACAGAAGGTGCTTTGACAGGGCTTGTTGCTGGTCTATTGCAAGACATGTTTTTTGGTACTTCTATTGGATTTTATGGATTCTTAGGCTTCTTGACAGGCTTTTTCTGCGGCAGAGCAAATCATAATTTTTATCGGGAAAACTATCTTCTTCCTTTACTTCTCTGTGCCCTGTCCACGTGGATCTATGAAACAATTGTCTATATTACAGGCTTTTTCTTTCGAGGGGACTTAAATTATCTCTACTTTTTCAGCAGTTTAATTCTGCCTGAAGTTGTTTATACAGCAGTCTTATCTCTTCCAATCTATCGAATTTTGTTTGGCATCAACGAATCTCTAGAGGAAAGAGAAAGGCATCATCGTAAACTCTTTTAATTGATAGGTATCTATGTAGCAAGGAGAAAACCATGCAAAAGTTCTCGGAACGAATTTTAGAACTATTAAAAAGCAGAGTATTGCTTCTTTTCATTTTTGTTGCTCTGCTTTTTTCCATATTAGCATTTCGTCTTTTTTCTCTTCAAATCGTTAATGGCGAAACATACCAGCAGGAGCTGACTACTAGTATCATGCGAAAACTGACAATACCAGCATCCCGTGGCAATATTTACGACCGATATGGAAGGCCTCTTGCAACAAATTTGGTTGCATTTTCAGTTAAAATTGATGACAGTATTAAAACTGATTTTAGCTCTAACCGCGGCGATATACTGTCCTCCCTCATAACCAACTTAAATGGTACAGAAAACGAGGTGCAGGATACATTACCCATCACATCTTCCATGCCTTATAAATTTACAATCAATGCAGAGGAAGAAAAAAAGTGGAAAGAATCTATTGGTATGAGCAAAAAGGAGCTTGAATTTTCTGCTGAGGAAACCCTAAATTATCTGTATAAAAAATACCAAGTTTCTGATACCCTTTCTGAATCAGACAAACGTAAAATCGTTTCTTTAGGTATATCTACAACTGATAAAAATTTAATGCTTCTGTCCTTAATAGAAATTCTTCGATCCAATGGAGAAACCATTGTTGACGATTTACCTATTTCTCAAACAGAGCCAAGTGATTTCCTGTTTGATGGAAATAAAAATAAAGAAATTGAGTGGAAAAAGTCTATTTCTATGAAGGAGACACAATATGGCTGTTCTGCGGAGCAGGCGTTGACCTATCTAAAAGATTTGTTTGATATCCCATCCTGTATCTCTGACAGTTATCAAAGAAACTTAATTGCTATTCGATACGCTCTTTATCTAGAGCGTTATAGAAAATATCAACCTGTTACTGTAGCTTTAGATATCAGTGACAAGACTGTAGCAAATATTGAAGAAAATCAATCCTATTTTCCTGGAGTTACGATTGATACAGACTCCCTTCGATACTATAATTCAGGCAAATACTTCTCCCATATTTTGGGATATATTCGAAAAATTTCTGATGAGGAATACACAGAAAACAAAGATAAGGGATATACACAGTCTGACTTATTTGGAAAAAGTGGTATTGAGAAAGTGAAGGAATTTGATCTGCGTGGAACAGATGGAGAAATGTTAGTAGAAGTAGATTCTGTCGGGCGAAGGATCAATACCATTGAGACAAAAGCCCCTGTCTCTGGAAAAAATGTCTTTTTAACTTTGGATAAAGACTTACAGCAGGCAGCTTATGATTCTCTAGAAAACGCCTTAAAAGATGTTATTAAACTAAAGCTAACAGGTTCTGCAAAAAGTGACCATCCAATTACACTAAAGCAACTGTTTTCCGCCATGGTTAACGGCGAATTTATTTCTGTAAAAAAAATTTGTTCTGCTTCTGATGGTGTACAAAAGGAGATCTTAGATTATGTGAGATCTCAAAACCCATCTCTAGATTATTCCAATGCAGACGATTTGAAAGAAGCAAAACAAATTGTCATGAACGGCATTGATGATGGTTCCATTACTTCTACTCAGATGGTACTAACTTTATTTGAACAGGAAAAGTTAAGCGGAGACGAAGAATATCTAAACTCTATTCGTTCAGGCCGTTTATCCCCACTTAGTGTAATTCTTCAAAAACTCGACAGCGGTGAATTGAAACCTAGTGATACAAAAATAGACCCTTGTACAGGATCAGTTGTTGTATCAGATGTAAATACAGGGAGTGTTTTAGCGTTAGTTAGTTATCCATCTTATGACAATAATGAATTCGTCAACAATTTTAATAACGAGTACTATAATTCTTTGCTGTTAGACACAACTTCTCCCTTAGTCAATCGTCCTCTGGTTGAACGGAAAGCACCTGGATCTACCTTAAAAATGGTTACAGCACTTGCAGGTTTAGAAACTGGTACAATCACAGATACCACTCTCATTAAAGACCAAGGTACATTTACAAAAGCAGGCATTCCTTATGCAAGATGTTGGATTGGATCCGGTCGTGGGTCTCATGGTTATATCAATGTATCCCATGCCTTAGAAGTATCCTGCAACTACTTTTTCTACGAGTTGGCCTATCGTCTTGGAAACAGCACAGAGGACTCCACTTTGGAGGGCATTACTACTCTAAATGATTACATGGCGGCATTTGGTCTCAATAGCCCTTCCGGCATTGAAATTGGCGAGGCTGATCCATGTATGGCCTCCCCTCAATATAAAGAGGAAGTAATCAAACTGCAAAATCCTGATGCCACTGTCAGCCAAACACGCTGGACAGATGGAGACACAATTCGAGCTGCAATTGGGCAATCCGTCAATAACTATGCTCCAATTCATATGAATAAATATGTGGCAACACTCGCAAATGGTGGTACAAGGTATTCCATGCATTTATTAGATAAAGTAGAAAACGCAGATGGTACTCTGGATCAACAATCTGCTCCTGTTGTGGAAAATATTTTAGAGCTTCAAGAAGAAAATCTAGAAGCCGTTTTTGAAGGCATGAGATTGGTTACTAGTGGTGAAAAAGGGACATTAAAAAAAGTCTTTCATGATTTTCCAGTGACAGTAGCTGCCAAAAGCGGTACTGCCCAAGAAAATCTAAATAAAAGTAGTCATACTTGGTTTGTCGGTTTTGCACCTTATGAGAAACCACAGATTTCTGTCACTGTAATGATACCTTTTGGCGAGTGCTCCACCTCTCCAGCTGCTCAAGTTGCCAAGGACGTTATAGCTGAGTATATGGGACTAAATTACGAGCCCGAAAATTCCTATATGAAAAATGAACTTGCCGAATAAACCATGAAGGGGGATAAACACGGTATGAATTCAGAAAATCATGTTATTTTTAAAGGTGGAAAAGACGGGCTTACCGTCTTTCTCTCACCAGAAGTAGAATATGACACACTAAAATTTCAACTTGGCAAAAAATTAGAAGCTGCTTCTCGATTCTTTGATGGTGTAAAAATGAGCATTACATTTAAAGGAAAAGATCTGACAGAGGAACAAGTAAAAGAGCTCACTTCCATTATCGTAGAAAAAAGTAATATGAACATCACCTTTGTAAAAACAAAGGAAAGTGAGTCTAAACCAATGACTTCCATTCAAAAAAATCAACTGGCTCAACACAATTTAACTAAATTTTACAAAGGGGCCATTCGATCTGGACAATCGATTGAATTTGATGGTAGCATTGTCATTATCGGGGATGTAAATCCAGGAGCCGAAGTTAGAGCTACAGGAAACATTATTGTTCTTGGAGCATTAAAAGGCCTAGCACATGCCGGATACAAAGGAATGACAGATGCTTTTGTGTCTGCGCTTACTATGGCACCTGTTCAATTGAGAATTGCAGATATCATTACTCGATTCCCTGAGGAGGAAATTCTCAAAACAGATAAAATGCCAGAATACGCCTATATTGAGGATAATCAAATCTATGTTGTGCCTCTGATGTAAGGATATGTAAAAATATAAATGAATTTGCTAAAAAAAAAGGATGCAATTTAAGTATATTTTTGATAATATAGAAGATAGAAGATTGGCAAAAACTGCAAAAGATTATGTCTGTTTCATATTTTTGCATAGATTTTGTACGGTCACCAAAATTGTTGTTGGGAGGAACACAAATGAGTGAAGTAATTGTTATAACAAGCGGAAAAGGCGGCGTAGGGAAGACAACGACCACAGCAAATATCGGTACCGGCCTTGCAGCTCAGGGCAAAAAAGTCGCTCTTGTTGATACAGATATTGGACTGAGAAACCTTGATGTTGTCCTTGGGTTGGAAAACCGAATCGTATACGATTTAGTGGATGTTGTGGAAGGTACTTGCCGGCTGAAACAAGCACTAATTAAAGATAAGCGTTTTTCCGGACTATATCTGCTTCCCGCAGCCCAAACACGGGATAAAAATGCTGTTAGCCCAGAACAGATGCAAAAGCTTTGTGAAAGCCTAAAGGAAGACGGCTTTGATTACATAATTCTAGACTGCCCTGCCGGAATTGAACAAGGATTTAAAAACGCAATTGCAGGTGCAGATCGAGCCATTGTTATCGCTACCCCTGAGGTGAGCTCTGTCAGAGATGCTGATAGAATCATTGGGTTGTTAGAAGCAAACAATTTAAATAACCCAATGTTAGTTTTAAATCGTATGCGTCCAGATATGGTTAAGAATGGCGATATGATGTCCATCGATGATGTAACTGAAATACTGGCAATTGATATTTTAGGTGTTGTTCCAGATGATGAGTCTATTGTTGTTGCATCAAATAAGGGAGAGCCAGCAGTTATGGTAGAAGACTCTCTAGCAGGACAGGCCTATCGTAATATAACAAGACGGATTATGGGGGAAGATGTGCCTCTTTTAGATCTGTCAGTGCAGGAATCCATCTTTGACAAACTGAAAAAAATATTCCACAGAAGCTGAAAGGGCGTGTAAATAATGGATTTCTTTAGTTTTTTTAAGAAAAAAGGCAATACAAGCCAAGTTGCAAAAGATAGGTTAAAATTGGTATTGGTACATGATCGGACCAACTGCTCTTCTCAACTTCTGGAAATGTTAAAAACAGATATCATTAAAGTAATTTCTAACTATATGGAGATTGATGAAGAAGAACTTGATATCCAAATCACACAAACTGAGTCCGAAGAAAAACACGGAACCGTACCTGTGCTTTACGCTAATATTCCAATTAAAAGTATGCGTAAAGTAAATGAAGACAAGTAATTTGGGGGGAATCTTATAATAAATAAGGGGCAGAAAAAACGGCTTTTTCATAATGGGAAAAGTCTGTTTTCTGTCCCTATCTTTATTGTTTTGATTTTTCACAATGTTGATTAACGAGGTAATAACATGATTAGTAGAAAAAAACTTGCAAACTTTGACTATTGGCTCTTAGCCGCAGTAAGTGCTCTTTCTATCTTTGGTATTATTTGCATTGGTAGTGCTACACATATTAATTTAGGAGAAAGTAAAAGTCAATTTTATTCACAGATGGTATGGTTCGTCATTGGACTTTTTTTGCTATGTCTAACTCTTAAAATTGATCTTGCTTCTGCGTCTAGGTTCCATTACATTCTTTATGGCATCAATCTTTTTCTTCTGATTGCAGTACTTTTTTTAGGCAAAAATGCCAATGGCGCTACTCGTTGGATTCGATTTGGCCCTGTCGGTATCCAACCATCAGAATTTGCTAAAATAATTATGCTATTTTGCCTTTCAAAACTAATTGACAAAAAAAGGAAATCGATCAATAATATAAGTGTGCTTTTGTTTATTTTTGCTTATACTTTAGTTCCAGTTTTGTTAATCCAAATGCAGCCTAGTTTGTCAGCAAGTTTAGTCATCATTGTCATACTAATTACGCTGTTATTTGTAGCTGGTTTAAACTATAAATATATTATACGAACATTAGCTGTTTTGTTGCCCATTGGCGGATTTCTCATTTGGGATATTCAGAAAGAAACGCCTTTTTTGGCAGATAAAATTTTTACTTCCTACCAAATGAAACGAATTCTTTCTTTTATCAATCCATCAAGCGATCCTGATACTTATTACCAGACCTTAAAATCAATTAATGCGATTGGTTCAGGACAGTTAAATGGAAAAGGATTATTTCAGGGCACATTAAATCAATTAAGTTATTTGCCGGAACCACACAATGATTTCATCTTTTCTGTTATTGGAGAAGAATTTGGTTATATCGGCTGCATTTTAGTTTTACTCTTATTGCTTTTTATCGTATTTCGCTGTACCATGATTGCATTATCATCCAGAGATTTTTTTAGCCAGCTGATTGCTTCTGGCGTTGCTGGTATGATAGCATTTCAAACATTTGTTAATGTTGGCGTAACAACAGGACTTCTGCCAAATACTGGAATGAGCTTGCCTTTTGTCAGTTATGGTGGAAGTTCCATGTGGACAAATATGATAGCGATCGGGTTAGTACTAAATATAGGCCTGCAAAGGTCAAAATCACTATTTGAGGGGGCGTAAATTATGAATATTGCACTTATCGCACATGATAACAAGAAAAAATTGATGGAGAACCTCTGCATTGCATATCGACATATTTTATGTAAACATAATCTTTTTGCTACAGGTACTACAGGCCGCCTCATAGAGGAGACGGCGAATCTCACAATTCATAAATACCTTGCTGGGCATCTAGGCGGAGAACAACAGTTAGGAGCACAAGTGGCAAGTAATGATATCGATCTTGTTATCTTCTTGCGAGACCCGATTTCACAAAAAAATTATGAACCAGATATCAATAGCATCATGCGCCTTTGTGATGTTCATAATATACCTTTAGCAAGCAATTTAGCTACAGCTGAAATCCTGCTTCTTGCATTAAACCGTGGTGATCTTGATTGGAGAAATGTAGTTAAATAATATGCCATCATTACAAAAAATACAAATTATTTATTATATAGCTATCAATCTAACTTTATTTTTGTCTATGGGAATTGATAAACTGAAAGCGATTCATCGACAGTGGCGAATACCAGAAGTTACTCTTTTCGCTTTCGCTCTTATGGGTGGAAGTATCGGCGGATTTATAGGTATGTTTGTTTTTCACCATAAAACTAGAAAATTCTATTTCTATTTGGTTTATGCATTTGGACTGTTAGCCCATACTTTTTGTTGGTTTCTTTTCATGAAAGTATAAGAAAAACACAGTGTTTTATAAAAAACACTGTGTTTTTCTTTATCATTTAACAATGTTTCTATTTCCTTCTTTACAGTTATTTGGTATAATTTATACATTAAAATTATAAATAGGTGGTGGTTTTCAATGAATATTACAATTCCTAAGAATGATTCTTTCTGCGGAACAATCGCAGTTCTTCACACAACAGCCGCAACGCTTCCTATGATGAAGAAGAACATATTAGATGCACTTCCAAATGCTAAAATTATTAATTTTGTAGATGACTCTATTTTGGGCCTGATTGCACAAGATGAACGTAATCTCACTTATTGCTTAGAAAAAGTGCTTTGTTATGCACAGTTCGCAGAACGTCAGCATGTTGATATTATTATCAATGCTTGTTCTACAATCGGCGCATTCAGCACTTATGCAACAGGAAAGCTGCACACACCTCTTATCCGAATCGATGATGCAGTTACCAATGCTGTCTGTGATAATGCTAACCACATTGCTATTTTAGCTACTGCAAAAACTACCTTAACCCCTTCAACAGACTTAGTAAATTCTAAAGTAAGCGAAAATGCAAAAGTAGATACACTTTGGCTTGAGGAAGCCGCTCTCCTCAATGCCTCTGGTGACAAAATTAGCCATGATAAATACATCGCTGCAAAAATAAATGCCATTGCAGATGAATATGATTCTATCTTTCTCGCTCAGGCATCTATGGCAGACTCCTTGGAATACGTAGACCAAAACAAAAAAGCTAAAGTCTACACCAGCATTCCTTATGCAATTCGGCAGCTTGTAAATACAGTTTCCTCACTCAAACACAAGTAAAAAAATCCATTGACCAAAGTAAAATACATGTTATACTTAAAGTGGGTTTCATTTAAAATCCAATAGAAGAAAGGAAGAAAATAAGATGATAAATGCGCTAATTATTGATGACAAAGACAATGTAATTGTAGCCATCGAACCAATTGCCGTAGGCGATGATGTTACCTACATCGCAAAAGACGGTACGCAAAAAACAGTAAAAGCTTTAGAGGATATCACAATCTATCACAAATTAGCCTGCAAAGATATTTCCAAAGGTGAGCCTGTGACAAAATACGGCGAACATATTGGTATTGCTGCTTGTGATATCAAAACCGGCATGCACGTGCATGTACATAATGTTGAGAGCCACAGAGAAAATTTAGATGCTTGATTTTATAAAAAATTGTCAGAACTAAAGGAGGATCCTATCATGAACTTTTTAGGTTATAAAAGACCTGACGGAAAAGTTGGCGTCAGAAATCACGTATTGATTTTACCAGCCAGCATCTGTGCATCAGATACAACTAGAATCATCGCTTCTCAAGTAGAAGGCGCTGTTACATTTAATAATCAGGTTGGCTGTGCACAAGTAGCCTGTGACCAACAATATATTATGGATATTATGGCTGGTTTTGCTGCAAATCCAAACGTATATGGTACAGTTGTTGTTTCCTTAGGTTGCGAAAACTGCCAAATGGACTTAGTTGTGAAAGCAATCAAAGAACAGACAAATAAACCTTTGGCTACCTTCATTATTCAGGAAGAAGGCGGCACAATTAAAACCGTTGAAAAAGCTGTACGTGCTGCTAGACAAATGGTTGCAGAAGCTTCCATGCTACAAAGAGAGCCTTTCCCAATCTCTGAACTTATTCTTGGAACTGAATGTGGTGGCTCTGATCCTACAAGCGGCCTTGCTGCTAACCCATTAATTGGTGAATTATGTGATAAACTAGTTGACATGGGTGCAACTGCTGTATTAAGCGAAACTACAGAATTTATTGGTGCAGAACATATTTTGGCCAGACGTGCAAAAAATCAGGAGGTACATGATCGTATCCTAGATATTGTACATAGATATGAAGATCACCTCCACATGGTTGGCGAAGAAGTTCGTGATGGAAATCCATCTCCTGGAAATAAGGCTGGTGGTATCACAACTTTGGAAGAAAAATCTCTGGGCTGTATCCATAAAGGTGGACATAGAACAATTCAAGCGGTTTATGACTATGCAAAACCTTTGACAGAAAAAGGATTAGTTATTATGGATACTCCAGGTTTCGATCCTGCTTCTGTAGCAGGAATGGTTGCCGGTGGATGTCAAGTAGTCATCTTCTCCTCTGGACGTGGAACACCTACTGGTAATCCAATTGCACCAGTAATTAAAATTACTGGAAACAAACTGACATTTGCTGCAATGGAAGATAACATTGACTTTGATGCAAGCCCTGTTATCTATGGTCCAGAAACAATGGAAGAATTGACAGACAATATCTTTAACATGGTAGTGGATACTGTAAACGGTAAATTAACAAAGGCAGAAGCACTTGGATTTACTGAAATCTCTGTTATGAGAGCATGTAATCACGTCTAAACCCCAAAAATGCCATACAGAATCTGTATGGCATTTTTTATAACTAAACTTAAATTTTCATAGTCAAAGAAATACGTTTCTTTTCCATATTAACTTCCAACACTTTTACATTCACGATGTCACCCACTTTCACCACATCTAATGGGTGTTTAATAAATCTATCTGTAATCTGAGAGATATGGACCAAGCCATCCTGGTGTACGCCAATATCTACAAATACACCAAAATCTATAACATTTCTAACTGTTCCTGTCAGAACCATTCCTTCCTTTAAATCTTCCATTGCAAGCACATCCTGACGTAAAATTGGCAAAGGCATTTGATCCCTAGGATCTCTGCCTGGTTTTTCTAACTCATCAATCATATCTTTTAATGTAGGTATGCCAATTCCCAATTCTTTTGCTGTCTGTTCCAAAGAAATCACTTTATTGCTGATTTTACCAACACGTTGTCCTTTAATGTCATCCATGGAAATATGAAGCAGTTTTAGTAGGTTTTCTGCCGCACCATAGGATTCAGGGTGAACCCCTGTATGATCGAATGGATTTGAACTCTCTGGTATTCGTAAAAATCCTGCACATTGCTGGAAAGCCTTATTTCCCAGCTTTGGCACTTTCAATAACTCCTCCCTAGACATAAACTTTCCATTCTCTTCTCTAAATTTAACAATGTTTTTTGATACTGTTGTACTGATTCCAGAAACATAATTTAATAGTGAAGGCGAAGCTGTATTTAAATCCACACCAACTTTATTTACACAGTCCTCCACAACGCCTGAAAGAGCTTCCTTCAATCTTTTTTGGTTCATGTCATGTTGATATTGCCCTACACCAATAGACTCTGGATCGATCTTAACTAACTCAGCTAATGGATCTTGCAGTCTTCTTCCAATAGATACCGCACTTCTTAAAGCTACATCAAACTCAGGAAACTCCTCTGCCCCTAACTTTGATGCCGAATACACAGACGCTCCTGCTTCATTTACGATAACATAAGAGACTTTCCGTTCTATTTCTTTCATCATATCGGCGACAAAAAGTTCTGATTCCCTGCTAGCAGTGCCATTACCAATAGCGATCAATTCAACCTTATAAGTTTCAATCAGCTGTTTTAATTTTTCTTTTGCTTCCTCTATTTTTTTCTGTGGAGGAGTAGGATATACAACTGTCGTATCAAGAGTTTTTCCTGTCTGGTCGATTACAGCAATTTTACAGCCTGTTCGGTAAGCAGGATCCAATGCCAAAACAACTTTATCCTTTAGAGGGGGTTGTAACAAAAGTTGCTTTAAATTTTCAGCAAAAACTGTGATTGCTTTTTCTTCTGCCGTTTCAGTAAAATCATTTCTAATCTCTCGTTCAATTGCAGGATAAATCAATCTTTTTAGACTGTCTGCAATTACCTCAGACAATACCTCCTCAGTCTGGCTATCTTTTTTTATAATTTTTTTTGAAAGATATTCGAAAATTTCATTTTCTTCAAATTCTATTTTTACTGAGAGAAATCCTTCTTTTTCTCCGCGATTCAATGCTAAAATTCTGTGAGATGCAATACTTCTTAAAGGCTCACTATAATCATAGTACATCTCATAAACAGATGGCTCCTCCTTTGTCTGCTTCGATACCATCTTCCCTTTCTTTTTAGTCTGTTGACGAATCCACTTTCTAATATCAGCATCGTCAGAAATTTGTTCTGCCAAAATGTCTTTGGCACCCTGCAATGCTTCCTGGATACTATTGACACCTTTCTCCTCATCTATAAAAGGCTTTGCATGATCTTCTAGTGACTTTAATAATCGTTGCCCCCAAATAAGCTCTGCTAACGTTTCTAAACCTTTCTCGCGGGCAATAGAAGCCCTTGTCCTACGTTTCGGACGATATGGTCGATAAATATCCTCTAATTCTGTCATTGTCTCTGCTAATTTTAATGACATACTAATTTCTTCTGTTAATTTTCCTTGTTCCTCAATACTTTTTTGAATCTGCCCTCTTTTTTCCTCTAAATTTCTTAAATATTGCAACCGTTCAGAAAGAGCTCTTAAAAGCTGATCGTCTAGAGAACCTGTCATTTCCTTTCTGTAACGAGCAATAAATGGAATCGTATTTCCCTCATCGATTAGTTGAATCGTATTTTCTACCTGAAAAGCCTTAATTGAAAATTCTTTTTGAAGTTTTTCTGCAATATTCATATGTTATCCCTTCCCTTTCACAAACCAAACCTACAAACCCAACCAAAGAGACATACTTCTATGGAAAGGCCATGATACAGAGATATCGTCTATCTTTTCCTATCATTGAAAGTTATTTCTTGCTGCCTTCTAAACGTCACAAAAAAATCCCACATCAAGATGTGAGATTTTTTCTAATATTAGACTTCTGAAATGACTCTTCTCATAATTTCGATCGCCTCTTCTGGCATTTTATCAAAACCGCCCTTAGCTTCTGCCCTAGACTCCAAAAATGTCAATCGGTCATTCAGTCTCGCGTAAAGCTGAAGTTTGTAAGTATCATCATTTAAATCTGGAATAAATCCATCAATCTCCATAATCTCCAGATTTGAAAAGTGTCCCCACTTTTTAAATACTGCCGTGCCATCAACAACAGCCTCCAAACAGTGTAATGTCACTTCTTTTGGTATCTTCTTCTCCATCAAAAAGCCTGTGTTTAAAATGTAACAATCAACATTTCTTTCCGCAAACAATGCCTTAAACTTTTCATAATCCTGAGCTAATGGATAAGTACGGAATGGATTTGCATAAGGTTCAAATACAAGCGCATCTGGATCCACTCCAGGTGCTAGCCGTTCTGCAGTAGAACGCTTTGTAGCTAACGCAGCACCCATCACAGAGGCTAATGCTGGTCCATCTACCTTTAGCATTGGAGGCATCGTTGGATCTTTCATCAGCCAAAAAATTGCATTGACTGGTTCCTCAAAGCGATCCACACGATTTGGAGACCACAATTTTGACTTAATTGCTCTACCATTACCATTTCTGATATCCTCTGTTACCAGAACAATTTTACCGTCTGTATCTATCGTCGCACCGACATTTTGCACTGAAATTAAATATTTATTATCTTCACTTTCTAACGGATAATCCTGTGTTTTATCAAAGTAGGAAGGTTCCAAAGCTACAGAACCGCCATCCTTTGTAGATATTACAAAAGCATCATCATGAAGTACTGTCACGTCATATTTTCCGCCATGTTTTGCATGTGTAATTGTAGATTTTCCAGAACCTGAAAGGCCAAAGACACCAGCTACGAATTTTCTTCCATCGGGCAGATTATATCTTTTCTGCCCTCCATGGCAAGAAGCAAAACCATTTCTACTTGCAATTCCCCATGCTAATGTAAGCGTTCCCTTTTTAAGCTCACCAAAATATCTCATACCAAGTACCGCCGCACAGTTATGAGCCGGATCAAAAAATGCAAGCCCTAATGGATGCTCTGGATGGGACCAATTAGGATCTGCAAAAATATAGATATCACCTTCATGATCCATTGGTTTTGACTGTTCATACATTTTTTGGTATTCTTCATTGATATACTGAAAGTTGAGCATCCAATTGTAAAGCAAGTTTTCTTCGCCTTCCGGTAAAAGAAGATGCGCTTTTACCATAAATTCAGGGTCAAGACCAATATATGTCTGTGCATGATACATTTTTCTGTGTCTTGTTCCATAAACTGCTTCTCTTACTTTTCCACACAGGGACTTAACATCTATCCCTGGCTCCCCAGCAATTCTTCTAGCTGCTGCTGTTCTGCCTGTGACAGCCCCATCATTAAATAATAAAACTTTGGCGCCCTTTTCCAGCCCAATTTCTTCTGGACGTTCTACAGGCAAGTCTGTAACAATTGTCCCAGGTGACTTGGCAGCAAAACAATATGCCTCTTTTAACGATTCAATCTTTTCTACATTATTCCCATAAAAAGCTGATTCTATTGTTGTTCTAGCCATTGAGAAAATAGGATTAGACGAGGATACCTCGCTCCATTGATAACTTGCTTTTGTTGACATTCAAATCGTCTCCCCTTACATTGCCTCTAATATTTTTTCCACAAGGCTGCTGGAATTTCTTGCAGCAATTGTGGTAAATTCCGTAAAGTCCATATCAGCACTACCATCTGCGGTATCTGAGATGGAACGAATCACTGCAAATGGCACACGATTCAAATAGCAGACATGTGCGATCGCAGCTCCTTCCATCTCTGTACAATATGCTTGAAATTCTTTCCAGAGCATATCTTTCTTCTCTTTTGAACTAATAAATTGATCTCCACTAGCAACACGACCAATATATACTTTATTTCCAGTGTTCAATCTTTCTTCTGCTAACGCCGCTACTTCAATCAAATGACGGTCTGCGGGAAAGAAACTTACTTCCATTCGCGGTATAACCCCTAATGCATCTCCAAATACTGTACAATCCATATCATGCTGTACAGCATCAGATGATATAACAATATCACCAATTTTCAATTCTGAAAAAATAGCCCCGGCAACTCCAACGTTAATGACACAATCCACATGGTACATACTGACCAAAACTTGTGCACAAATAGCTGCGTTAACCTTGCCGATTCCACTTTTGACAAGCACCACTTTTTTTTCACATATAGCGCCCTCGTAAAACTTTAAACCTGCAACGCTACTTTCTTTATCCATCTGCATTTTTTCCCGAAGCAGCTCAATTTCTTCATCCATTGCACCTATAATTCCAATACACTCCACTAGTGTTCATCTCCACTTCTATTATACAGGTAAATAACATAATTTAAAATTATTTGTATCATATCATAAATTTTAGTTATTCTACAATACAAACAAAGGTATTTTATTCATAGTACCCAATAAAACTTTATTTTAGGCATTATTTTCCCATCTTTTTTTTATTCTATTTATGGTATAATAATAAAATTGTAAGTGTAATATCCAATTAGTTCCATAAAATTTTATAATATTTCTAACTTTAATCTAGCACATTCAACAGTATCTTTTTTTACAGCTTAATGTTTTCGCTTCGAAAATCAGAACAGGAGGAAAAAAATGGACTTAAAGGTAAATGATATTATTCAAATGAAAAAGACACATCCCTGTGGTGGAAATCAATGGGAAATTTTACGGGCAGGCGCCGACTTTAAAATACGTTGTACTACCTGTGGCCGACTTGTTATGCTGCCACGAACAAAGCTAGAAAAAGGGATCAAGAAAATTATATCATCAAACGAATAACTCCTAAATAGGAAACCAACTTCCAGAAACTTTTCTAAAACAAATTGTTTTTTTATTTGAATACTTCGCTTAATAAGGTTCTTATCGACATTCAGAGGGTTTAAAAATTATCTTCATATAATACTTGCCTGATAGTTATTACTTCTTTTATCTGTTTGAAAAAGGCTACTGTTTAAAAGAAATAAAACCATTCGTGTCAAATATAGTTATGTCTGACATATCTTTTTTTAATATATTATGCCGCCTTATCATTGTAGAGATAAATAGTGATTATGTCCAACATAACAATCTCTATATTGAGTCCTATTCAGGCTTTTTATAAAAAGGTTTGCCAGGTACATATTCTTTCCTATATACTTTTCAAACTAATAATCAGTTGACTTTATAACTTTAAATATTTATAATTTTCGTAAAAGATAGTCCGCTATTCTATAAGGAGTCAAATATGAAAATAGAAACCAAAAGTATGTATCAATATGCAAAAGAAGCTATTGTCGAATATATAAATAACAATAAAGAAAATATTGAAAAGCTTCCTTCTGAACAAGATATGGCAGATATGATGGGTGTAAGCAGAAGCACAATAAGAGAAGCTCTCAGAATACTTGAACGAGAAGGTATTATTTATTCACGTCATGGAGTAGGTACTTTTATTGTTAAAAGCCCACAAAGTCTTACTACAAATATAAATACTCTTGAAAGCTCAACGAAAATAATTACCGATCACGGATATGCACCAGGAACATTAAATGTATATTGTGAGGTACAAAAGGCTGATGAAAGGATATCTTCCATTCTTGGTATAAATAAAGGCGACAAAATTTTTTATGTTGAGAGAGTTCGTACAGCTGACAATGAACCTGTTATTCTAGTTTTAGACTATTTTGTCTATGAAGATGATATGGAAAAAGTTTATGCACAAACGAAACCAGAATCTATATTAGACTTTTTAAAAAACTATAATATATCAATTTCATATGCTGTCTGTGGAATCAAAGCAGTAATAAGTGATAAGCAAATAGAGCATAAATTGATGCTTAAAGAAAGTAAAGCTTTATTGCTGCTTGAACAAACCCATTTTTCAAATAAAGGACAAAGTATATTTTATTCCGACAGTTACTATATCAGCGATAAGTTTAATTTTAATATCATAAGAAGAACTGAATAACTTAAAAAATAAAGAAATGCCCCAAGGGCATTTCTTTATTTTAAAAGACTATTATAAACTAATTGATAAATATCATGTTCACTAATTTCTTGTGGGAAGGTAGCAATTTTTGAAGTTACTTTCATCATTTCTTTTGTATAATCTTTTACATCCTTTTCAGTAAAAACTTCTCTAGGATCTAAAACTTCTTTAAAATATAAATCTAAATCTTCTATTGAGTGAAATCCTATCAAATCTAACATAAAATTAATTTTTGTTTTATCATGAAACATTTTTAAGTATTCAGGAATGAAAATTGCATTTGCACGACCATGAGGGATATGCTTGTTAAATGTAAGATAATAACCCAACGCATGGGGCAGAGAAGTTTGTGACTGTGAAATAACGATACCAGCAATTGTAGAAGTAAGTAAAAGTTTTTCACGAATTTCATATGTAAAATTTTTATTCTTTATATCAGTTATACATTCACTAAATACCGACAATCCTACCTCTGCAAGTTTATCACTTAAAAAATTAGCGTCAGCACATAAATATGCTTCTATAAGATGTGTTAATGCATCAACTGCAGTATTGATTGTCACTCTATTCGGCATATCCATCATATATTTTGCATCCAAAAATGCTATACTAGCAAAAGTTCTTTGCGTGATACCTGTTTTTATTTTCTTTTCTTCCCAAGTCAAAACAGAGTAAGGTGTAGCTTCTGAACCAGTTCCTGCAGTTGTAGGTATCTCTACAATAGGAATGGCTTTAAAATCTCCAAGTTCAAAAAGAAAATCAATTTCTTTTTTAGGATTAGCAATCATAAAAGCCGCAGCCTTAGCTGAATCCATAGGTGACCCTCCACCTATGCCAATTACAAAGTCAACTTTTTCTTTTTTTCCTAAATCTGAGGCATTGATGATCATTTCTACCGTTGGATTTTCTTGGATTTCATCAAAAAGAACATATTTTAAATTTAAAGCATCAAGCGCAGATTCTACATCGTTTAAAGAACCATTACGTTTCGCAGAACCTTTTCCCGTTATGATAAGAGCCTTTTCTCCTAATTTTTTTAATTCCTCTTTATTTTTGTCAATACAACCTTCACCTGCAAATATTTTAGTAGGCATAAAATATTTAAAACTATTCATTGCATCACCTCAATCAATACTTTAGATGGATTAAATTAATCTTCCATAATTGATGGATACCAGAATTTTTTGCCTTTTTCTTTCATTTTTGCATCCCATTTAGCAAGTATCTTAACAGCAAGATTTGCAACTTGGACACTTCTTTCGATACCACCATATGCAAACTTATCTTTATTTCTATTTGCAAATGCTGTACAAACGCTACCGCTTCTTAACCCATAAATTCCGCATAAGGTGAAAAGCGCTGATGTTTCCATTTCAAAATTAAGAACTCCTGCTTTTTCTAAATCCTTAACTTTGTTTTCAAAAAAGGATTGGGTATAGCCTTTAAACCCTGGTCTTCCTTGGCCACAATACCATGAACCTGTTGAACAAGTAACACCTACATGATAAGGAAAGCCTAATTGTTCAGCGGCTTCAACAAGAGCTGCCGTTACCATATAGTCACCTACAGCTGGATAAGCAATATCAACATAAAGATTGCTTGTGCCATCATGGCGTACACCACCAGTATGAATAATAACGTCTCCACAATCAATATAATCTTGAATCGCTCCACAGGAACCAACTCGTATTAAAGTATCCGCACCGAGAGCCGCAACCTCTTCAATAGCACTTGATGCAGAACCGCTGCCTGCACCAGTGGAACAGCAGCTAATTCCTACATCTCCTATTTTTCCAGAAAAGGTTCTATGTTCTCTATAATTAGCGACAAACCTGCTTTCATCCCACATGGATGCGATAAGATCTACTCTTTCAGGATCGCCTGGAAGAAGACAATATCTTTCAATATCTCCGTTTCCACAGCGAATATGATACTGAAGACCTCCATCCATAACAGGTCTGGTTGCTTCAGAGTTCCATAATTTGTTTTCCATAGATAAAATCCCCTTTCAATATTTGTATTTATTGATAATAATGTGTCCGTATTTATCTACACCTACAACTTTAGGTACAATTTTAGAAATATTATCTTTTGAACAAAGTTTAATATCTTCTTCTGTATTTGCATTTCGCATAATATTTCCTGTGGCTGAATTGTTAAATGCATCAAAAGCATCTTGATAACCTTCAGCCATTTTTATTGCAATTTTGGCAGAATCTTGGATGTTAATATTGATATTATGTTTTTTTGCAATATCAATTATTTTATTTAATATTTTAGCACTGCAATATGTGTCATCAATACAATAGATTTGTCCATTTTCTCTTCCCGCACAAACAACACAAATACCCATCTCATTTTCTATCGCCTTTGCTAATGCAGCCTTTGCTACAGCATCCAGGTTAAGCATAGAACCAATAAAAATTTCATGTATGCCAGTATCCATTAACGTATGAACACTTACGGTGCCATTTGTTGTTCTGAAAAGAACATTTTTATTATTATGATTAAATTCTAAATCATTGATTTCAATTAAGGAAGGACTTATGTCTGCAAGAGGAGCTTTTGTACCTTCAACAGCTTCTGCACATATCATATAACTATCACTTTTAAATTCTGGATTCCATTCTATTGATTTTTTTTCACTTGCAGTTAAAAGTATGTTCGTATAACCTTTTTCCATAAGCGAAACTACTGTACAACTTGCTCTGATCGCATCAACGACGATACATACAGAGGAAGAATCGCTTTTCATATCTTTAGGTATAAAAACTGTTTCAACTTTTACTGCTTTCATTTTTTCACCTCTTTGTAATATGTTAGTCAAACCATACGCCGGTTTTCATTTTTACATAACCTTTTTTATATCTATTTACAGCGTAAATAGCACATATTGCCATTACGGATAAGCTAGCAACAACTATTTGAATTGTTAGTCCTTTTATTGCATAGAAAATAATAGCGCCTTGAACGATGACAGCAAGAACCATGAATAAATTATAAACTCCACTTGGTACATAGCCCTTTGAATTTTTCCATTGTTCTGGGAACTTCTTAGGCATTTGCCAAATTGAATAGTAAATGAGAATTGCCAGGATGTACTGAACAAGCATAATATTATTTGTAATTGTCTTAATATCAAATCCTAATAATATAGGAATAAGACTTATAAAAAATAAAATTGTAAGTATTACATAATGCGCTCCAAATCTGTTTGTATTGGCAATCCACTTTGGGAACCAACCATCTTTGGCTGCTTGAATAAAAGGTGTAGAGAAACCTCCCATACAAGAATTAAGTGTTGTTGACAAAGCCATAAGAGGTCCACCGATCATGAAGAAATAAAATAAAGGTGCTGGAAGAATTTTTTGGGCAACTAAAGTTAAAGGCTGATTCGCTGTTTGATCTACAGGTAAAACACCAGCATTTATGATAGCAACACCAACATATAAAACCATTATCACTGGTACTGTCATGACAATTACCCAAGGAATATCCTTTTTACCATCTTTAGCTTCCCGTCCGAAGTTGATTGTCATGTTATATGCTGTAGCTGTAAAAATAAGTAAAAATACAGCTGTTATGAGTCCATCAAAACCATTTGTCATAAATTCAGGACTGGTAAAATCAAATACAACAGGATCTATATGCGGAATACCAAAAATAATAAACATTAATAAAGCTACTGCAAGTATGGCTGTCATTATATTTTGCAGTTTTGCCATAGCACCAACACCCAGTAAATTTATTAAATAAATAACCGCAACAAATATAATTGAAACAACAGTTGCATTTACGTTTGGCCATAATGATTTTGCATATACACCAAAAGATACGCCATACAAAGACAAACCAATACATTGGGCAATAAACGCTGTAACATAGATACCACCAAGTTTTTCACTTGCTAAAGATGAAATAAGATTATATGGTCCACCACTAAAACGAGCTGTCTTTGAAAGAAAAATATATGGGATATTGATAAAAAAACCTAAACAAATTGCTATGAAATAAGCAAGCCAAGCAGATCTTCCAGTTACACCAATTGCTTGTCCTACGAGAGTAATAATCCCTGCGCCTATTACATATCCGAGGGAAAGAGAAAGTAAATCAGCTTTTCCCATTTTTCCTTTGGAGTATTCTGACGTAGTAAAATCTTGATTTCTTTTAGTTACATTTGTTTCTGCCATAAAATTTGCCTCCTTTATTTTTCATAAATTCAAACAAACTCTTTCCGCATAAATCACATAGATATCCAAAAATTATTCCAGAGATTAAAGAAATAAATATTTTCAGAAATTTTCTTCTATGGCAAATACTGAAAAGCAGCCAATAAATGCACCTGGTATACATGAAAATTTTTAAATTTACTATGCATACATAATATAAATGAAACTATACATGCCATACATGTTTCAATAAATCCATCCGAAATAAGTTCTGAAATAACTACTTCAACTGTTGCCCATAAAACGCTACTTACATTGGTTTGCAGAATTAATTTAATTCCATTCTTCCCTCCTAGCGTTGAAAAATAAGTTGTACAACCAGCAAAACCAATCCCAGTATCTCAAAGATCTAACTCAGTCCTCCTTCTTTTATAAAAAGATCATCGTCTGTGGTATGTCGTCCTACAAGTTAATAATAATAGAACCTAACCCTTTTTACAATATAGAAATATTACAAATATACTTCAATACACTTATACAAAAATTATATTTTGTCATTCAATCATTTTATTTTTGTGTATAATTTACATATAGAATATTTTTTCTCCCACTACAAGAAACATAGGGCTCTATTTAAAAATGACTTTTAAATTGCAAAATTGGGGGAAATAATATATGATAGATTATAGAGAGGGGTGAAACAAATGAGTTGGTATTTAGGTGTATTAAAAAAGTATGCTGTATTTGAGGGCCGTGCAAGAAGAAAGGAATATTGGATGTTTGTACTTTTTAACTTCATTATCTCCTTTGTGTTATCTTACATTAGTGCTTCTATTAGTACTCTCTATCTTCTAGCAGTCATTCTTCCAGGCATTGCTGTCAGTGTACGAAGATTGCATGACATAGGGAAAAGTGGTTTTTGGTTATTGGTTTCGTTTATTCCTATTATCGGTTCAATTATTCTATTGGTTTTTATGTGCCTAGACAGCCAAGCCGGTACAAATACATATGGTCCGAATCCGAAGGAAGAAACAGAAAATAATTTTATGTTTTAATAAAAAAATCGGCATGTATGCCGATTTTTTTATCTATTCTCTTTACAAATTGTTTTGTTATATTGTAACTGAAACAGAAGCGCTTTTCTCTCTTCTTCGAAAAAATATCCCATATATTGGTAAAATATACAGATAGCAACAATAAAAAACTGCATTACTTTTCGCCCCAACCATAGCAAGAGGCACAGCACAGGCAATGCTCCATGGCACTAGTCCAGCAATTGTCACCGCAGTATTCTCAATGTCTAAGGCCAACTGCTCCATACTCTTATTGTGTCTGCGATAGATAGGCTCCATAATTTCTTCAGTCATCATAATTACAAGCGTTTGATTACAAGCGATTAAACTAGTCAGAGAAGAAATAAAAACAGTAGTAGAATACTCTCCAATTTTAGTTGATATCTTTTCTACATAACATTCTATCCCCTTCAGCATTTGTGTCTCCTCAAAAATACCAGAATAGGTAGAAGAAACCAGAACAAACAGCATGACAGATACCATGGAAGATAACCCACCACCACTTAATAAATTTCCCAATGGGCCCTCCAATTCAAAACCAAAAAGTGCTGTATTTAAAAGATCAGAAATACAGATCCCCTGTACAAAATATGCAATCAGAGCTGAAAGTATGATGCTAATACCCATTGCCTTTTTTACCCCCATTCTAAATAGAGGCAAAATCAGCACAGCGGCAGCAGGTAAAAAGACGACCCATGACATCTGAAATATTTCAGTAAGTTCACTATCTAACTGTGGTGGCATACTTTCTAATGGATCAATTATAGAAAAAATTAAAAATATCAAACAAGTAAGCAGAAAAGGAATCACTGTAAATTTCATCATTCGTTTGACATTACCATATAAATCAGTTCTCGTCAAAACAGCCACTAAATTTGCAGAAGAAGACGTCGGCGCCCCTCTATCACCAAAATATGCACCACTTATAATTGCTCCCGCAGTGATTGGAATACTAACACCGCCACTTTCTGCAATCAACATAAGTACAACACCCAATGTAGCCGCAGTTCCAAAACTTGTGCCAATTGTGTAAGAAATAAAAGATGACAGCAGAAAAACTGTCAGTATAAAAATATGCGGAAATGAAAACTTTACGCCATAATACATAAAAAAAGCAATTGTCCCTGATGCCCGCCAAACTCCTGTCATAATGCCAATTAGCACAAAGACTCCAAGCACTGGAGCAGATTTTTTTATTCCCTTCCAGTACATTTTTAGAATATTTATATAGGAAAATCCTCTCTTTCTCGCAAGAATAGAAAAGCACACCATGCCTGCGGCCACAGCCCATATTGTGGGAATATAGAAAATTGCCGCAACAATCAAAAAGAATAAAAATATACCAAACCCTATGGCCAAATCCATAAAAAATAACACTCCTTATAAAATACCAAATAAACTTTTATCTAAAAATAAATTGAAATAGAATATATTATGTTGTCAACTGACAAAATCAAAAATGTAAAAAATTAGTCACTCATTTGACAAAACATGTAAAAAATGATATTTTATATTTTACTATGTCTTAATACAGTATTTTAAGAAAGGGAAGTGAACATATTGAATTTCTATCGCGAACTTCAATTAAGCACAGCAGAACTTAAAAACTTAATCTCTAGCTCAGCATCGACACGAATTCATTATAGCTTAGTACTTATAGCAAAAGTACTTTTCACTTTACTATTTTGCATTGCTTTTATTGTCCTCTACTCTTTTCTATTTGGGAAAGAAAACAGTGCAGTTGGTGTTGCCATTTTATTGTTCCTTATGACATTTCAATCTACAGATTTCGATGTCTCTTTATGGGATTCTCTATTTATATTTTTTGCTTACTTTTTAATTCTCGCCTTCTTACCAGCTATCATTCAACATGTAAATCCTCTCTTAGGTTTTGTTCTCAATTTCTTTGGTATTTTTATTATCTATTTATTGGGGTGTACCAAAGTCGAATATTTTAATCACTGTACCTTAGCCCTTGGATATTTGTTGGTATATGGCTATCCTGTCTCAGGAGAACTATATCATCTTAGAATTCTATCCATCTTAATGGGTGCTGTTCTTACATGTCTAGTATTTTTTCATAAACATTATCAGGTTCAAAATACAAGAAAAATTATTGATCTCCTAAAGGAATTTCACATTAAAACGCATCGTTCCCAATGGCAGATTAAATCCGCACTTGCTATTTCAGCTGGCATTTTATTGGGTGAAATTTTAAGACTACCCAACACTATGTGGGCTGGAATTGCAGCAATGTCTGTATTAGTTCCGTTTACACAAGAAGTAAAAGTGAGATCTTATGAGAGAATTACAGGGACAATCTTAGGGATAGGTGTATTTTTTGTAGTTTCTTTGTTTCTTCCTGCAAATCTTTACAGTTTCATTGGTACTATTGGTGGTTTTTTCCTTGGATTTTGTACAAAATATATGTCTAAAGTTCCATTAAATACTTGTAGCGGTCTATGTGTCGCTGTTGGAACTTATGGATTTGGAACTGCATTATTTGCACGTTTTATCCAGAACATCTTGGGAGTTTTTAGCGCTTTATTCATCAGCCTACTCCTCAATCAACTATATCATAAATTTATCGTACCTATCTATATAACGACAGAAGAATGGGAATAATCTTCTCCTGAAAGACAAAAATTGCTCATTTTTTATATAAACTTAAATTATAAAAGGTCACTGCTTTAAAAGCAGTGACCTTTTATTTATACATTGATTAATCCTGTGTATATGGCATAAGAGCAATATGTCTAGCTCTCTTAATTGCTGTTGTTAATGCTCTTTGATGTTTTGCACAGTTGCCAGTGATTCTTCTAGGCAAAATTTTACCTCTTTCAGAAACATATCTTCTTAACTTGCTGATATCCTTGAAATCAATCACTGTCAGCTTATCCGCACATGCAGCGCAAACACGTTTTTTTCTACGGCCGCGTTTTTTCTGAATCATTCCAAAAACCTCCTTTTAATAACTAGTTTCAAATCTATCATATCTGAAAATATGCGTCATCTAAAAACGCATGATTAAAAGGGCAAATCGTCATCTTCAATACTCTGATCGATTGGATAGAAACCGTCAGGCTGAGGAGCCGCTGGTTTTGGTTTTGATTCCATTTGTCTGGAATCCATTGACGCAGAAGAATCCTGCGCTTTATGCGACTCAAAAGATGCTTTGCTTTCTGCAAAATATTGCTCTTCCACAACAACATCCGTAGACCAACGCTTCTTTCCATCAGTATCATCCCAGGAACGAACCTGAAGTCTTCCGACTATACTAATCATTTGACCTTTTTTGAAATATTTTTCTGCAAATTCTCCTGCTTTACCAAAGGCTACACAGTTGATAAAATCTGCATCTGGTTCTCCTTCTCTTTTAAATCGCCTATTGACAGCGATTGCATATCTTGCAACAGCAATTGGTTCATTGCCTTGAGAGTAGCGAACCTCAGGATCTCTTGCCAATCTTCCCATTAATATGACTTTATTCATATCAATCCCTCCGATCAGCCTTCCTTACGAACAATAAGATATCTGAGTACGTTTTCC
>JAGZLR010000103.1 GCA_018364635.1 Clostridiales bacterium
AGAAATTGAAGAAATGAAGAAGCGGGAAGCCAGAAAAGACAGGCTTCATCAGAATTACTTGAAAAGGAAAGCAAATGGCAAGCAGCAAGAATACTATGAGCGGACAAAGGCAAAAAAGAAAGCTGAGATGGACGCTAAAAAAGAGGAAATCCGTCAGGAAGATATTGCAAAGGGTGTGTTCGTTCCGGTATCACTGCTTCCACCAGCAGAACCGAAGAAAGGAGTTGCATCAGCATGAGCGAATTAGAAAGAATCATTCACGATGACAGCAATGGTCTGGATTATATCCTTGTCGGGGAAATCTATCTGCCACTGATCGCTGTACCGGAAGAAAAGCGTGATATTGGCTTTTATGGAATCCTTCACAGAAACTATCTGAAAGACTATAAAGGTGGCTTATATTCTTATCTGACATTGAGTGGGAAACTCTGGACTTACCTTGCAGACTTAAATGAGCAGTGTGTAGAACGCAGAGATTTTCTCACGAATCAGATTATGAAGCAGGAAGGCATTACAGAGGAATTGAAAAGCAGAGATCAAATGGAATGGGTCCGCCAGGCAAACAATGTGAGAAGCCGGGTAAATGAAATCATTTTAAGTGAATTGGTTTATGTGTAGGAGGGGCTTATGAGATACCGGATTGAATATGCAGACGGAAGATGCTGTAATTTTGCAAACAGCAGAAAAGATTTGTTGGATTGGTTGAAAACATTAAAAGATGAAAAAGTTGTTGATATCCGTAAAGTGTACAAAAACGGTGTTACAGATTCTGTGATAGACAGCTATCGCAGTTATCTGAAACAGTGAAAGGGGTGGACAGTCATGGTAATTGTAAAACTCATTATAAGGATCCTGTTATTGCCAGTGCGTATAAGCCTGACAATCGTACAGTTGATGGTCATGTTCATTACATGGCTGTCTGCAACTGTATTTCATATCCTGTCTGGGATTATTTGTATTACAGCTATATTAGGGTATGGATTCGGGCAGGAAACAGGCACAGAGACGATTAGAATGCTTGTGGTGGGGTTCGTACTGTACGTGTTGCCTATCATTGCAAGTTGGTTCGTTGTGTGGCTGGAAGCAATAAAAATCAGATTGATAGGAGATTAAAAAGATGGAATTAACAGGAAAAATGGAAGAATTTATGAATGATCTTATCGGAGAAAGAATGGAGCAGGTCTATCAAGAAAAAAACGGACAGCAATATGATCCATTTAATGAAAAATTGGAAATGAAATTGCAAAAGATATTTCAGAAACTTTCAGATAAACAGAGAACAATTTTATTTGATTACATGACTGAAACATCAAATAAATGCAGTGACCTGAATGAATTCTATTACCGCATGGGATTAAGAGATGGATTGATGTTAAAAGCAGTAATTCAGGTTATGCTGGACGCATTAATGGAGTGATATATAATAGAGCTTATGATATGTAAAAAAGCCTGGACTTTTAATGGTTAGAATGATAAAATGTTTTGTATGAAATTACTATCATAAAAAGCCTGGATTTTTGGTGGCGAATATGATATTATTATTTGCGAAATGTACGAAAGGAGTATGTGTATATGCCATATGCGATTGATTTATTCTGTGGGGCAGGTGGTTGTTCAGAAGGATTGATTCAAGCAGGGTTTCATATTTTGTTCAGTTCTGATATTAGTGACATGGTTGAAGTAACCTATAAACATAGACATGAGCAATTAGGATTGATTCAGGGTGAAAATACATGGTTTGAAAGAGCTGATATTAAAGATTTGACAGGGAAAGATATTTGCACCCATATTAAAAATCTAAAAATCTTTGAAGGAAAAGATATGCCTGAGATAGATTTAATGATAGGCGGACCGAGCTGCCAGGGGTTCTCAAGAGCTGGAAGACGTGACAAAGCAGACCCTAGAAATATGTTATTTGGGGAATATGTTCGTGTAATAAATGAAATACGTCCCAAATATATTGTACTTGAAAATGTCGAAGGCTTTGTTGATATGCAATTCATAGGATATAAAGGAATCACAGGAATTGAATATCCAGATGGTAGTGTGACACCAAATATTTTACAAAATGAATTAAATGAAATCGGATATGATACACTCGAACCTAAAATCCTTAATGCTGCTGATTATGGTGTTCCACAAAGACGAAATCGCATTATTTTTATAGGATATAGAAAAGGTTTAAAAGCACCAAAGTATCCAGAACCAACAGTACAGCCAAACGAGCAATTATCATTACTTGATGCTATTAGTGATCTTATTACAGATCCCCAAATTAAAAGAAAAGTCAATAAAAAATTATCGCAATTTCAAATTGATAGCAGGAATGGAAGAACACCAGGAATTGATGGAAAACCAATTCCTGTAAAAAAACAATATAATACAGAACTCTCACGTCAGACAGAGATTGTGAAAGAACGTTTTGAATTGTTTGAGCAAGGAGAAACAGGGACAAACTTAAAAAAAAGGGTAATGGAACAGGGAATAGATATTTCAGACAAACCAGCATTAATTGAACTTTGTGCCACTAAATTAAAAATGACGAAAGAAGAAGTTGTCAGTCTTTTTAAAAACCCAGGAGCAACTAAAGAACAAACTGAAATATTACTTACAAAGAAGAATATAAGGCAACGCTTTTCACCAGAACAACCGTCAGCGACAGTAGTTACTATTGCAGATGATTATATTAGCCCATGGGAACCAAGAACTTTTAGTGTAAGAGAAATGGCAAGATGTCAGTCGTTTGATGATTCTTTTGAGTTTTTAGGAAAAAGAACTACTGGAGGATTATTAAGAAGAAAAGAGGTTCCTCAATATACACAAGTTGGAAATGCTGTTCCACCGTTATTAGCGAGAGCTGTTGCGTTAGAAATAAAAAAAGTACTTTAAGTGATAAAAGGGCGGTATTGATCCGCCCTTTTATTAAAAACTTGTTAAATCATATTCTATTGGATCACCAAGTAATAAAGGTAAATCTTGAGGAAGCATTTTAAACAATACGCCATGGTCTCTCCATTTTCCATCTGGTTTATAGTGGGCAGCTAAATCAATGGTGATTTTATCGGCTTCAAGCAATGGAGCGAGCAATGATGTATTTGGATTTTTCGTATGCAAAATTTTGTCATATCTAAAGTACTCTTGTCCATTTATAGTTTCAGATAGTGCTTTAACCCAAAATGTTTCATGATGTTTGGTCAGCAATGCTTGACGAAGGTTCTGAAGCCTCCAAGCAGAGACATAATGCCGTGTTCTATTTTCTTGATGAAGAATTTCAAGTTTATCATTATTGTTGTCCACTTCAAGAATAAGATCATAAGCATTAGGACGTGATACCCTTAGGGTTTCATATAATTGTAATCGAGCAAGAGTGGAACCTCGTGGAGTTTGGACTTTTCCAAAATGATCTACAATTTCACGATATGACATACCTTCATCAGGAACACGAGTGAATAATGTGGATCGGGTTGTATGACGTGACGATCCATTTCGCGTTAAGCGAGTGGCTTTTAATTCAATACCTTTGTAATCTGGAGCTTTTGAATTATTACGTTCTATTCCTAAGGCGTGTTCAAGAGTATCTCCTACTCCAGGATCTCCGAAAGTAATGGAGGGAATAAATCCTTGATTATGGATAGCTTGAATTTTATTTAGAAGTTCATTAGCTATCATACGTTCTTTATATGCAGCCTCCAAAAGAAGATCATAGACATATCCATGATCCCATAATGATGAGGATACGAGAGGATCGGATAAATTGATAACATAAATGCAATGGTTGATGACAATAAGAGCCAAAAGATTGCAAGGTTGACAATAACGTCTAAGATTATCGAACCATATGCGAGGATCTCCCTTTTTAGTCATAGGACGATAGAGAGAAGCAGAAGTTTCTTCTAAATGGTCAAAATGGACGAAATAGCTTTCGATACGGGCTTTTGCTTCTTGACCTTGACGCTGATATTCATAATCGTGGAGATTTGAATTTTTAAATAATTCACGAACTGGACCTGTAGCGTCCATTATAGATTTTCCATATCCAGTTGGAGTAGGAACGAGAAAAGCAACAGGAGTTCCAGTATTGGCGAAAATAGGGAAAAATTGTTCAATGTTTATATCAGACATTGCCAGCATGATAATACCTCCTAAAATATACAATACGTATATTATACCATGGAAAATAAAGTGAATAAATATGGAATATAATAATGATTAACCCAAAGGGCATTAACCGTAAAAAAGTTAGTGCCTTTTGTTTTGCTCATTATTAAAAATGGACTGTATGAGCCAGCCAGAAAAAATGAATAATGACCGATCAGGTCAAAGGATTGAGCCGATGTATTTTGGACTTTTGTAAAAGTTGAAATTGCGTCGGCTTTTTTATTTTCACAAAATCCGATTCAGAGGATTTTTGAAAAACAGACGGAACGGAAATTTTGTCGAAGGGACAGCGGCAGGAGTTTCGTTTTGTCTGCCGGGAGTACAGAGGGCTGGAAGTCCTTTGTGCCAGGAATGCAAAGGGTGGCAACACCTTGCTGGGGTTAAGGGGCAAAGCCCTTAGCAGGTTAAGGGCGGCAGCCAT
>JAGZLR010000104.1 GCA_018364635.1 Clostridiales bacterium
GATCATGGAAACAGCGACCAGATGACGGATTATAAGACAGGCGCTCCTTTTACTGCCCATACGACAAATCCAGTGCCTTTTATTTTGATTAACTATAGTGACGGTGTGGAACTGAGAGAAGGAGGCAAGCTGGCCGACATTGCGCCGACATTGCTTCAAATGATGAACCTTCCAAAACCGAAAGATATGACAGGCGAATCACTGTTAATTAGTAAATAAGGAGGAGAGAAGGATGGAAGAGGAGAATATTGAAAAAAGACAAGTGGAAGTCGGCGATACAGCTGAATTTTCTAAGACAATTACAGAATATGACGTTTATACCTTTGCAGGATGCACAGGAGATTTTGGACGAATGCATATAGATGCAGAATATGCAAAAAATGGACATTTTGGTCAAAGAGTAGCTCACGGGCTGATTGGCGCGAGCTTCCCTTCTACCATTATGGGCACAATTCTTCCAGGCCCAGGAACAATTCTTGCAGAGTACAATATGAAATTTCCAAATCCGGTGTTTTTTGGCGATACCATTACTGCACATATTGAAGTCACTAAAATTACAGAAAAAAGAACCGGTTATCTTGCGGAGTTTGATTGTTGGTGTAAAAATCAAAAAGGTGAAATTACAACAGAAGGTACTGCAAAAGAATTTATGCCAAAGAAAAATTTTATTGTAAAAAATCCAACGGTAACTTATATTCCAAAACCAAAAGGAGAATGACATGAAAAGTTTTTTTGGGATTACTGATATTACTGCACGTGAAATTTTGGATTCCAGAGGAAATCCAACAATTGAGGCGGAAGTAGTTGTGGAAGATTCTATCACTGCCTGCGCTTCTGTCCCTTCGGGTGCTTCTACAGGAAGTGCGGAAGCAAGAGAGCTGAGGGACGGAGGGGAACGGTATCATGGCAGAGGAACACAAAAAGCGGTTGGAATTGTCAAAGACGTTTTATCGGAACTTTTAATAGGCCGAAATGTATTGGACCAGGTAGAAATTGACCAATCGATGATAGATGCAGATGGGTCTGAGAAAAAAGAGCATTTAGGTGCTAACAGTATTTTATCTGTCTCTCTGGCCTGTGCCAAAGCAGCTGCAAAAGCGTTGGAGATTCCATTCTATCAGTATCTCGGAGGAATGTATGCAAGAACCCTCCCCGTTCCAATGATGAATATTCTAAATGGGGGACGGCATGCCAATAATTGTTTGGATTTTCAAGAATTTATGATTTTACCCACAGGTGCTCCGACATTTTCAGAGGCTCTGCAAATGGGCTCGAAAGTTTATCACTGCCTGAAAAAAATACTGGAACAGAAAAAATTTTTAACTGCTGTGGGAGATGAAGGCGGTTTTGCACCTGATATAGGAACTGCCGAAGAAGCACTGGATTTGATGGTGGCTGCGGTGGAAATGGCAGGCTATGAGGCTGGAAGAGAAATTACATTTGCGTTGGATATAGCAGCAAGTGAATTAAAGGATTCAGACGGGCAATATGTGTTAAAAGGATCGGGCAATAGATACACCGCAGATGAAATGATTGGATATTATGAGTCTTTGATTCAAAAGTATCCGATTATTTCCATAGAAGATGGCCTTGACGAGGAAGATTGGAAGAATTGGGAAATTATGACACGGCGTCTTTCCATTCAGTTGGTGGGAGACGATTTATTTGCGACAAATCCGAAACGTTTGAAAAAAGGCATTTCCTGTAACGCGGCCAATGCATTGTTAGTAAAACTAAACCAGATTGGTACACTGACAGAAGCTGTGGAGGCAGTGGAGTTAGCCCAAAGGTCTGGTTATCGCACCGTGGTGTCTCATCGCAGCGGTGAGACAGAAGATACATGGCTAGCAGATTTTGCTGTCGCTTTTGGCGCGGATTTTATAAAATGCGGTGCGCCTTGCAGAGGGGAACGACTGGCAAAGTACAACCGTTTATTACGAATTGAAGAAGAATTATATGACTCCGCGAGGTATGGGAGAATATAAAAATATTGTTTCGCTTCCGGCAAGTATTTTGACATCAAGCCGGAGGCTTTTTCTATGGGAAACATATATTTTTCAATCGACAAGAATCCAATCCTTTGCTATAATTTTTTAAAAAGACCAAAAGAGAGAATCGAGGTTCGATTATGAAAAATAAGAAGCTTAGATTGATCAGTTTATTTTGTCTCTTTGCTTGTGTGCTTGGGATGAGCGGGTGCAGCGCGGCAACAGACAAGCAGAGAGAGGCTGTCTCCATTCAAGTCTATATTGCAGCCAGTTTGAAAAATACGATGGAGGAGATAGCGGCTAATTATCAAAAGATCAATCCCAATTTAGCGATTTCTTATAATATTGGAAGTTCAGGAAAATTGCAGACACAAATTGAAGAAGGCGGAGAATGTGATATTTTCTTTTCTGCTGGACAAAAGCAGATGGACGCATTGGTGGAAAAAGGATTGGTCGCCTCTGAAGATGTGATACCGCTTTTAGAAAATAAAGTGGTTTTAATTAAGAGTAGAGATACTGTAACAAAGGTCACTGGATTTGACACAATTTCCTTGGCTTCTAATTTGGCCCTTGCTGCTGATACAGTTCCGGTGGGACAATATGCAAGAGAAATTTTTACTACGATCGGCAATTTTGAGGAAGTAATGGCTATGGAAATCAATGAATGCTCTGATGTCACAGCAGTACTGACAGCAATTGCCGAGGAAAGTAATGAGGTTGGTATTGTCTATGCTACAGATGCCCAGTCTCTGGAGGACCAGGTAGAAATTATCGCAAAAGCAACAGAAAAGGAACTGAAAACACCTGTGACCTATCCAGTTGCCCTTGTGAATAATGAAGGAGCAACGGAGGACGAAACTGCTGCTGCGCAAGAATTTTTGAGATATTTAACAGGGGATGAGGCGAAGGAAATTTTTCAATCCTATGGGTTTTCTGTGGAGTTATGAGGTGATTTTATGCCTATGTTAGACATTAGCCCTCTCTATTTGTCTGTAAAGACAGCAATTGTAGCTACAGGAATTGCTTTTTTCAGTGGTATTTTCTGTGCGATACTTGCTATGAAATTAAATCAATATGGGAGGCTAATTCTAGACTGTATTTTGAGTTTGCCTTTGGTATTGCCTCCGACGGTAGTTGGTTTTTTGCTGTTGATTATTTTTAGTTTAAAGCGGCCGTTTGGGTCTTTTTTGTGGGAGACATTTGGGTTTAAGGCAGTTTTAAGCTGGCCTGGATGTGTGATTGCTGCAACTGTTGTTGCTTTTCCGCTTATGTACCGAAATACCAGAGCAGCCTTTGAACAAATTGACAAAGATTATATCTATGCTGCCCGAACATTAGGATTAAGTGAAAAAAAGATTTGGTACAAAATTGTGTTCCCCATGGCTTTTCCTGGTATTATTTCAGGCACAGTGCTGACATTTGCCCGAGCGTTAGGAGAATATGGCGCTACCAGTATGTTAGCTGGAAGTGTGCGGGGAAAGACACAGACAATGGCAGTAGCAATTGCCACAGAGGTCAATGGACAAAATTATGAGGCAGCAGGAGTATGGGTTATAATTTTACTGGTCATTGCTTTTGTGTTTATATTTTTCATCAATCTGATTGCGCTGCGTCAAATGAAGCGAATACAAAAGTGGTAGAAAAGGAGCTTTTGATTGGAACTTACTGTAAACTTAAAAAAAGTTTTTCCAGATTTTAGTCTTGATATAACGTTTTCCAGCCAAAAAAAGATGATAGGAATTTTAGGTCGATCCGGCATGGGGAAGTCTGTGGTTTTAAAAATGATTGCTGGGCTGATAACGCCAGATCAAGGGAAAATTACATATTGCGGTACTACCTTTTATGATTCCCAACAAAAAATCAATGTTCCTCCGCAAAAAAGAAGCGCAGGCTATTTATTTCAAAACTATGCGCTGTTTCCAACAATGACTGTTGGAGAAAATATCGGGATCAGTTTAACAGGAAAAAAAATTGATAAGCAGCAAAAAATAAAGGAACTCCTAGATCGGTTTTCTATCCAATTTCTTGCAGATAAAATGCCTCAGGAGCTTTCAGGCGGGCAGCAGCAAAGAGTGGCTTTGGCTCGGATATTTGCACAGAAGCCCAATTTATTGCTGCTGGATGAACCATTTTCTGCTTTGGACAGCTTTAAAAAAGAACAAATGATAGAGGAGCTTAAAAATTTTTTAGCTGACTATGAGGGCAGTGTTGTTTATGTTTCTCATGATAAAGAGGAGATCTATCAGCTTTGCGAACAACTAATGGTGATAGATCATGGGATGGTTGCAGCCACAGGCAGTCCCCAAGAGGTTTTTGCTGACCCAAAGACTGTAAGAACAGCACAGTTGATGGGGTGTAAAAATTTTTCTCGAATCAAAAAGATTAGCAGATTCCAGTTATATGCGATTGATTGGGATCAGGTGTTGACGACAGCATCTCCCTTGGATGACAGCATTCAGGTTGTTGGAATATATTCCCATCATATTACATGGAACATAGCGGAAGGCAGAGAAGAAAATAGAGTCAAGGTGTCTCTTGAAAAGATGGAAGATCTGC
>JAGZLR010000105.1 GCA_018364635.1 Clostridiales bacterium
CCATTAAGATTGTTTTGTTCATGTGGTTTCTCCTTTCTCTTTTCGTTTTTTGTTTGTTCTTGAATCAGGCCCGATTCTTTTAAGGCAAATGTAATTTGTTCCTCATATATCAGAACGTAGAGAGGGGTTTTTACAAATAAAAAAGGAATTTTATTTTTTTGCTCTCATATAACGAAAGGCTCAGAGGGGAAAATACAGGGTGAAAAAGGAAATTTTTTATTTTTCTGCATAAAAAAATACCCCTATGACTTCAAAATCGAAATCATAGGAGTATTTAGTCCTACCTACTCAGTCGCATATTTTATAAATCTTCTTACCGTGTTTTTCAGTTCTACAAGCTGGGATTTGTTGTTAACATTATACTTCTTCATCCTATAGAATGAAAAAGTTTTCCTGCCTACCAAAGCAAAAACACCTGTCATTTTAAAAATGAAAACAGCAAGTACCTTAGAATTCCATATTCATTTTTGGGTACAAAAAAGCAAGAGTCTTTTTCGGATCTCCTGCTTAGTCAAGATGTAAAGATTTATTAGTAAGAAAATGTCTAAATTTTATTTTTCATCTTCTACAAATTCAAATAACTCCTCCACTGTAACATGAAATACTTTTGCAATATCCATAGCTAATTTAAGAGACGGATTATATCTGCCATTTTCAAGATGAACGATCGTTTCTCGTCTCGCACCAACAAGCTCTGCAAGTTCGCTTTGCTTATATCCTGCCTGCTCACGATATTCTTTAATTTTTGTAACAAGAGCCATATCATACCCCCTTGCTATCTATAATCACAAACATCAATGTTCTAATAATAGATAAAGTCAAAATAGATAAAACTATAATCCACCCAACTACTCCCATATTGATATCATCAACATGACCCAAAAGAGCACATCCCCAGGCAACTACAACCATAACAGCAACAAAAACCTTCAAGCAACATGAGTCACATCGTTTCAAGTTTCGCTCGGCCATTTCATCAACACCTTCCTTTTTGTATTTCTTAATTCTCATTTGCTGAAATGCAAAAAAAGTAGCAAGGAAACAGCCAAGTACAAGCTGTAAAGTTAGATACCAGTCTTTCCAATCCGTTCTTGCCCACATCCAGTAGTAAGATACAAGAATGATTGCGTAGATTATTTTTGTTCCAACAATTTCTCTTAAAGATACTTTTTTATTCATGTTTCTTCCTCCAATGTTATATATTTCGCACTTTTGATGTTATAAATATATCACTCTAATTTCCAAATGTCAATATAAAAAGTGAAATATTTTTAACTTAATTTCCAGATGAATTCATCCTCCTAAATCAAAAGCACCTATCATTTTCAAAATAAAAATAGCAGGAGATCATTCAGATTTCCTGCCCGGTAAAACTATGAATATTAAATTGTGGTTAGACTGTGAGTTTTCTATCTTTAATAAGATTCCATATATTTACAAAACCAATAATCATCAAAGGTATGAATAGCACTAATATTATCCAAGGTTCTGGTCGCTTATCCACTATTGCTGTTTGAATTAAGAATTCAAAATCTGTACCTCCAAATACAAATCGATTTTTTACCATACACCCCCGGCAGATACTATAGAAAAAACAACTGACAAAATAATGGCTCTTTGTTCATTGCTTAACGTTAAGCAATAATTATTAAAAAAATCGGAACTAACACAGTTCCCACAATTACAACTTTGCTTGCCAAATCAAACTTACTATATTTGTAATTAGCAATTCTTGCATTTGCAATTATTTCTTCGGCAAGCATGATTTCATAGTCATTTAATGTATTTTGATTAACGTTTGCAAATAATCTCTGATTAACAGTTTCAACATAGTCAGTTTTTGAATATTTAGCAATATCTTTCCAATACAACAAATTGTCTGTTTCTTTATACTCTCCGTCCTTTTCATCTACATTCATGTTGCCCTTTGGAAACATTGAGCAAATTGAAATAATCATTCCGCATAAATACACAATCGATACTACCAACAACATGACTAGATGCTTTTCAAAAAAACTACTCAAGACTGCTAAAATTGCAACAACAAATGCTATCATAGCAGCATTCTTTGCCTCTGCAAATTGTAACCAGTAATTAACTCGTTCTAAATTTTTCTCATAGAATTCTACTCTATCATTCATTACCATAAACCTCCTCATACAAATCAAATGCCTTTTTCATTGTATCCAAAGCATCTGGGACATAATCATCTTCATTAATTGTCACTAAATCTTTCCTACTAACAAATTTATAATCAACATATTTTCCACTTTTAATTATAACATCATTTGTTTTCATCAAAGCAATAAAAATGATTCCTTTATGCATCTCTATCTTTTTATCGATTGTATAAATTGCAATCGGGACTGGTTGCTCATCATTTCTATGTGAATCTGTATACAAAGTAATGTCTAGATTAAAGTCTCTTTTATATTGTTGCATAACAGTATCAACCAACTGTTCTGAATAATTGGCTTTGGCACAACCGAATTCCCATTTTAACGGCATATGTGTGTTATCATTTCTTTGTACACAAAAAATATTGCCATTTTTATCAAAACATACAGCAACACAATGTAATTCTAACCTAGCAGTATTTATATATTGTTTGTTCTCAGAGGCATCTTTCTGAATCACCCGTTCAATATTAGAAATCTTATTTTTTAACTTCCTATCTTTGCATACTTTTATCAACGCACTTTTTACATCTTTATACATATATTCTGCAAATCTTTTTTTCCCAAAATATTCAATATAGATTTCATCTTGTTCAACAGCATCAAATGGCATACTTCTTTGGAAAGATACATTCTTATGTTTACTCTTGTCATAATACCATATTATTGGATATGACGCTTCGTTCCAAACACCTTTCAAGCTACGATACGATACGATATTAAGCAATTTTGTATATTTCTTTTTAGAATCCAACGCCATCAAATATGCTAATTCAAAACTAAGTGTTAATCTTCCTGCTCTTGTTTCTTTTGAAAGTCTAAAACCAATATCAATATCTATCCCCATAAATTCATAAAATTTATAACGTGGATTTTCCTCAATTTCTTCAAAAACATTTTCTACATACTTGTTCTTAAGCTTATTTCTCATAATTGATTTTTTATCAGTAACATTAGCAATCCAAGCTGTACTCTGTAGCGAAACAACATCTTGAAGTTTTACTAGTTCTGTAACAACGTCCGAAATGCCATCGATATCTTCGAATAGAGTTCCATCTTCTATCTTCTCACAATATGTTGTCAGGATATCATAGATTATTTCAATATATTCAAATAGTACCTCTTTATCGCAGATTTTCACAATAAATATTACTTCATCGCCTAATACACGCCACACTTCAGCACTTTTTATTTTACTTTTCACATTTACTCTTATAGAACTTAAAATATAATCAAGTACAATCGACCATCCGTAATAATTAACTGTTTTATATAAGGAAGAATTGACGATATCGAACGAAAAAAACAAGAGTACATTTTCGCCATCATCTTCACTATCCTGGGAAATATACTCTTGTTGATTGTCTATGTCAATGGTGATATCCTTATATTTCTTTAAAATACTATTTTCTACCATTGTAAGTATCCCAACCACTTTCCTCTGTATGATGCAGCCTCAACAGAAACATTAAAATACTCTGCAACTTTCCTAATAAAAACAGTATTTCCTTCAGAATATTTTTCAGCAATTCTTTTATACTCTTTCTCTGGCATTAAAAAAGCTGCTGCAAATTCATTAGCTTCTAATTCTCTCTCAGAATTACCAAACCTATTAAGTATCATATTGTCAGAATTTTTCCATAACTCCTCATCTATCTGATATCCCATATGCAAGAACAAATGACCAAGTTCATGAGCAATCGTAAAATTACGTCTCAAACTATTTGATTGACTTTCTGGTACAGCTATAATAAATGAATCTCTATCTTTTTTTACTTTTCCATCAGTTAAAAAATCCAATTCATCAGTTTCTTGAATTTGTCCTCCGATTTTTTTGACAACAGATTCAATATTATCAATAGGAGTGGCAATATCATATACAGCTAAAATGTCATAAGCTAATTCATTTATTCTTTTTCTTAACATATTATTCATTTAACGCACCTCCTATAAAATATAGCAATATATCACAACAATAATTCTTTGTCAAGTACTTTTATTATATATCACGTACACACAATTTACAATACAAATCTTTATACCAAACCTTATAATCCTTTTAATTACTAGTTATTCTATTACATTCACCTCGAATTAATTTTTTCATACGCTCCTCCAGCATGTGCTTTCCTTTTTTCTTGAAGTGCATTCCAAAGCGTTCCTTTTGAATCGGTAACGACATAAGAACTTTACATTTGCATTAAGTTAAATAATTAAAATCGTTTAATCTTAACACGGTGTCCCGTTCCCTCCGGTGCAAATTTTACTATACTTCTTATAGCTTCAAAAGCAAACACACCAACTACTTTCTCACTAAAAAAGACTAGAAGAGACATTTTCTCTTCTAAT
>JAGZLR010000023.1 GCA_018364635.1 Clostridiales bacterium
GATTTCCTCTGCGTACAGACATCTATTCTGAAACACACATCCACATTTAGGAACAGTGTTTTCCTCATTTTCTTTAAATAATACTTTCTTTTTTCCTCTCTTTTTTGGATCAACCGATAATGTTGCTGCCATAAGAGCCTGGGTATATGGATGTACAATATGCTGATTCATTCTTGGGAGTATCTCCACAATATTTCCAAGGTACATAACCACAACCCGATTACATATCCTATTTACTGCTGAAATGTCATGGGATATAAATAAATAGGTAAGCCCTGTCTGATCCTTTAAATCCAAAAGAAGTTCAAGAATTTGATTTCTTATGGCATAATCAACACTTGATGTTGGTTCATCGCAGACTACAAACTCAGGATTTAATATCAATGCTCTAGCAATACCTACTCTCTGCCTTTGACCTCCGCTAAGTTCGCTTCCATATCGTGATAGATGTTCCTTGCTAAGACCTACTTTTTCAAGGATATCGACTACCATCTTTTCTTTTTCTTCAGGACTTATTTTAAAATAATTACTCAGTGGTTCCTGCACTATCTGACTTACTGTATAATAAGGATTAAACGCATTCAGACTGTTTTGGAAAATCATCTGCATATTTCTTCGTATAGGACGCATTCGATCAAAAGAATATGCTGTGATATCTTCACCCTGAAAGATAATATTTCCCTCTGTAGCGTTCTCAAGCTTTAAAAGCATTTTACCCAGGGTGCTCTTTCCACATCCAGATTCTCCAACCAAGCCTACAATTTCTCCTTTTTCTATGGATAAATTTATGTTATTAACCGCAAAAATTTTATCTTTTGCTTTCATGTTATAACATTTGGAAAGGTTCTTTGCCTCTATCAAATTCATATATTCTCACCTCTCCCTTATTGATAAACCGCGGCAAGCAATGCTTTTGTATACGAGTGTTGAGGATTTTCAAAAACTTCAAACACTGTCCCATGCTCCATAATCTTTCCATGATGCATAACATAAACCTTGTCTGCTGTCTGAGCTACAACCCCAAGATCATGAGTAATTAATATAATGGCCATCTTTTCCTCATTTTTTAGTCGGACAAGCTCATCCAATATTGATGCCTGTATCGTTAAGTCCAAAGCAGTCGTTGGTTCATCGGCAATCAATAGGTCCGGCTTTGACAACAGAGCCATGGCTATCATCACTCTTTGGCACATACCTCCGCTTAACTCAAAGGGATAGCTTTCCATAATTTTGTGCGTATCCCTCAGCCCGACTTTTCTTAGCATCTGGTCACAGCGATCGAGAAGAATTCTCTTCTTTGTCTTCTTATCATGTATCCTCATCGACTCAATCAATTGCTTTTTTACCTTTATGATAGGATTCATAGCACTTGAAGGGTCTTGAAATATCATTGATACTTCTTTTCCACGTATTTTCATAAGCTCTTTCTCTCGAAGTAGCATAATATCTCTGCCGTTTAAAAAAATTTTCCCATCCTGTATTTTACCTGGTTCCTCAATCAAATTTAAAATAGACATGGAAGTTACAGATTTTCCACTTCCACTCTCGCCTACAATAGCAGTAATCTCTCCTTTATAGGCCTCCAAGGATATATCATCAACAGCTCTAACGACCCCTCTTTTCTGATTAAAATATGTTTTTAAATTTTTTATGGCTAATACCGGCAAATCATCCATTTTCGTCTTCTTCCCCCTGTTGTGACATATATAACGACTCTCCCGAAACAGGCCTTAAAGCCTCGTTTAATCCTTCACCAAACATGTTAAGACCAAAAATAACAAGCATAATTGAAATTCCAGGCCAAAACATTAAAAGAGGTTCTGTCGTAATATACTGTCTGCTATCATTGAGCATGACACCCCAGTCGGCAGTTGGAGGCTGTGTTCCGAGACCAATAAACGAAAAACTTGCAAGGTGCATAATGATAGATGCCACCTTTAATGTGGAAAGGACAATAATGGGAGATATTGCATTCAAGAGAATATGTTTTGTAATAATCGTAAACCTGGAACTGCCGGCAGCTATCGCAGCTGTCACAAAATCTTTTTCTTTTAATTGAATAACCATTCCTCTTATAATTCTTGCAAAGGGAGCCCACCATAAAAGGATAAAAACAATCATTATATTATGAATATTCGGCCCTGTAATGCCTACGACAGCCAAAGCTAATAAACTTGATGGAAACGTTGATGAAATATCCGATAACCTCATAATCATATTGCCTACCCATCCTCCAACATATCCTGCCGTAATTCCAAGAGGTACACCAACAGCCAATATTCCTGCTAAAACTACTAACGCATTAGCCAAAGATGTCCTTGTACCATAGATAATTCTTGAGAAAATACACCTTCCCAATTGATCTGTTCCAAAAGGATATTCAAAAGATGGAGGAAGCAGACTTTGTTCCACATCCATAGCAATAGGATCGTGAGGAGCGATAAATGGAGCAAATAAACCGGCAAATAGAAAAGTTATTATTATAATACCTCCTATCATTGCCAGCTTATCTCTACAAAGTGTTCTAAAAACATTTCTCCAAAATTTTCTTTTTATTTTCAAAATCAAATCACCTTCTTATATCAGTTTTACTTTCGGGTCTATATAAACATAGAGAATATCTAAAATCAGATTTAAAAATATGTAGGCTACCGCAGCTACCATAATGTAACACTGAATGACAGGAAAGTCCTTTAGCTTAATACTTTCAATTGCAAACTTGCCAATACCATTCCATGAAAATATAGTCTCGCAGGCAAAACTTCCAGAAAGGAGAGTACCGAAATTTGTACCCATCAATGTAAGGCATGGGATAATTGCATTTTTTAGGCCGTGTTTCACCAGTGCTCCACTTTGGCTTAACCCTTTCGCTCTTGCAGCTTTCATATAATCGAAACCTTTTATTTCCACAAGATTATTTCTCAAAAGCCTTGTATATGCTGCTGCATGAGCTAGACTTAATGTGAAGGCAGGAAGGAAAATATTTTGTATTTTATTTCCTGATATTACAGGAAAAATATTGAATTTAACTGCCAAAAGGTATAGTAACATCAACCCAATCCAAAAATCTGGCATCGTAGCACCGGCTGTAGTTAACACTCTTATAAAATGATCGATAAATTTATTTTTATATCTTGCTGACACAAGAGCCGCCGGTATCGCTATTAAAATTGAAAGTAGTGTAGCAGTTAATGCAAGCTCAAGTGTAGCTGGAAAACGACTCATAATTTCCTCGATAACCGGTTTGCGTGTCTGAAAAGATGTCCCAAAATCAAGACAAAGAACCTTTTGCAGCCAATCTGCATATTGTTCTACCAGAGGTTTATTTAATCCAAGCTCTTCTTTCACAGCTTGGACATTCTCTTCTGTAATTTCTACACCGTCGTTTCTTAGCGTAATTATCGCTGCATCACCGGCTGAAAGATTACTTAGAGCAAACGCTAATATAGATACAATAAAAAGCATCGGTATTACCTGAAGCAATCTCTTAAAAATAAATTTAGTCTTCTTCATCCCTTTATCAAACACCTTCCATAAATTTTCGCAAAAAAAATAACCATAAAAGAACTTAGCTTCAAGCTAAATTTACCTTCATGGTTATTTCATCGATTCAAAATCAAATTTTTTATATGGCCATTTCATATGACCTTTTCATTTTCGTGTTACATTATATTTTATTTTACTAAATCTGTCAAGAATAGACTAAAATAAATTTCTGAAACAATTGTGACCGCAGTTACAATATGTTAGGATGAAGATAACAATATAATAATAGAGATGGAGAAAATAAGATGAAAAAGACGATAAAAATGATTGTTGAAAACCACAGAGCTGTTACCAACTATATACAACAAATTCAAATGGTTTTTGGTGATACCATTTCTATTAAAACCTACACCCTGGAGAATCCAGAAGCTTATAGAACACAAAACGATACTATCTTACTAACCACTGCGGCATCAAATCCTATATTTACCGAAATGAAGAAAAAATATTTCAGCGGGAAGTCCTTGATTACAGTAAATCTAGCTTTACGTCAGAATACTTTACAACAGCTATATGGCTATCCAAGAGGAACAGAAGCCCTCCTAGTCAATGTTACAAAATTTATGGCAGAAGAAACCATTGCCCAACTCTATCAGGCTGGTTACAGCGATATTAACTTTTATCCATATTATCCTGGCTGTAACGCACCAAAGCTTTCTCTTGCTGTTACTCCTGGAGAATCCCAACTGATACCAGATTTCGTTTCAGAACGCATCGATTTAGGCGCACGACTTATTGACAGTATTACTATGGTTGAACTTGCATCACACTTAAACAGCGAATACATTCTAAAAACACAACGCTTCTTAAATTATATGAATACACAATGTCATGCTTCTGGAGGCATGGAGGTTTTACTTAATGATAATATATTATTGGAGCAACGTCTAACGACTTTAACCCAAATATTTGACCATGGCATTATTGGCATTGATTCTATGGATCAGATTTTTACGTATAATTTTTCTGCTGTTCATACGCTGAATGTCTCCCCTACCGAGCTACTTCATCAGCCTGCCGAGCGATTTTTCCCTCGAGAAGCTTTAGATCGTTGTCGTAGTCAACAAATTCCCGTTTCTCTCTCCCACAATGAAAGAAGGGAGCGGGCACATCTTTTTCCAGTCACAGTAAATAATCGCTATTTAGGCGCCTATGTAATCATCCCAGATGACACCTCTGAAAAGATCAGTGGCATTCCAGGAAAAAAATTTGAAAATGGATATCAAGCCAAATATCGTTTTTCAGATATTTGTGGACACAGCCCTAAAATTCTTCAAACAATTGAATTAGCTAAAAAAATGGCAAGAACAGAATCTTCTGTGTTAATTACTGGTGAAAGCGGCACTGGAAAAGAATTGTTTGCACATTCTATCCATAATAATTCCAGCCGTTCTGATCAGCCTTTTGTCGCTATCAACTGTGCCTCCCTTTCAGAAAGCTTGCTTGAAAGTGAATTATTCGGATATGAAGACGGAGCTTTTACTGGTGCACGTAAGGGCGGACGTACTGGATTATTTGAACGAGCGAATAATGGAACCATTTTTCTGGATGAAATTGAGAGTATGTCCCTCAATATTCAGTTAAAACTATTGCGCGTCATTCAAGAAAAAGAAATCACCCGTGTAGGAGGCGAGCGTATTATACCTATCGATGTCAGAATTATTAGTGCAACAAATCAAGATCTTCTGCCTTTAATGGAAACAGGCGCCTTTCGCCAAGATCTTTTTTACAGACTCTGTATCTTACCATTAAACATACCACCTTTGCGGGAAAGAAAAGAAGATCTGACACTTCTGATTGAAAACTTCAAAAATCAATTACGTATGAATTTTATTTTGACAGAAGAAAGTCGTATGATATTATTTCACTATGATTGGCCTGGTAATATTAGAGAGCTCAGAAACTGTATTGAATATATGGGATGTCAGGATTTACCTGTTATTGAACCTCAAAATCTTCCGATCACAATTTTAGTCAGAAGGAAACCATCTTTCGAACAGTCAAATCATAATTTAGAATATGACATTCTATCCCTACTAGAAAATCAAAATAGAGGACGAAAACAAATACTAGAGTTATTAAATCAAAAAGGTCACCATATAACCGAAGGAATCCTTAGAAAACAACTTGAAAAAATGAAAGTAGAGGGATGGATCCATTCTGAATGTGGTCGTGCTGGTACATTTATAACTGAAAAAGGTATAGAGATATTAAAAAACTGGATAAAATAGGTTAAAACCCATTTTATCCAGTTTTTACAAAAAAAGGTCATTAAAAAATCAATTAAAAATCAATATAAAGTAAAAAAATGATCTGGCACGGAAATTGCTCTATTATCTGATTAGAAATAATTATTTTATTAAAAATTATTTTTAAGGAGGTTAAGGAGTATGAGTAAAATTGACATGAATCAGGTTCACTTTAACACAAAGGCAATCCATGCTGGGTATCAACGGGATAGTGATTATGGGGCTCTTGCAACACCAATCTACCAGACGTCTACATTTACATTTCAGGATGCAGATCAAGCAATGGGGGTTTTAAGCGGAGAAATTCCAGGCTATGACTATACTCGTGCAGGAAACCCTACGGTTAGAGTTTTTGAAGAAAAAATTGCAATGTTAGAATGCGGAGAGGACGCTGTAGCGGCTTCTTCGGGCATGGGAGCTATTAGCTCCACTTTACTAGGTTTATTCCATATGGGTGATCATTTGATTTGCGGCGATACCGTTTATGGATGTACGGATGTTGTTATGCGAGAAATTTTGCCTACTCTTGGAATTACAGTTACCTTTGTGGACACAGCTGATTTAAAAGCAGTCGAAGGGGCAATTCAAGAAAATACCAAAGCAATATACTTTGAGACTCCAGCAAACCCTACAATGCATATCACAGATATTGCAGCAATCGCTGAATTAAAGTCTAAATACTCCAATATTCGTATCATTGTAGATAATACTTTTGCTCCACCTCCAATTCAATTTCCTATAAAGTTAGGTGCAGACATCGTTGTCCATTCTGTCACAAAATATATCAACGGTCATGGGGACGTTATTGGTGGCGTAGTCATAGGAAAAAAAGATGATATTGCTACAATTCGCAGCCGCGCCATGGGAAAAATCTGTGGAACACCATTGACGCCTTTCTGTGCTTATCTGATTATTCGTGGGATGAAAACATTGGGGCTTCGTGTCCATCGCCATTGTGAAAACGCAATGGTCTTGGCAGAATATCTAGAAAAATCTCCATATATTGAAAAAGTTTATTATCCTGGTTTAAAGTCTATGGGAAAAGACTATGAAATTGCGCAGAAACAGATGAATGGTCTTTACTCTGCCATCATTTCTTTTGTATTAAAAGATGGTATCAATGGATTATCTGCTTTTGATGCCGCAAAAAAATTGATGAATAACCTAAAAATTCCTGCCATCGCAGTTTCTCTCGGTGATCCAGACACTTTAATCCAGCATCCTGCTTCAATGACACATGTTAAAGTCCCAAAAGATGTACAAAAACAAGTTGGCATTTCTGATGGTATGCTTCGTTTCTCTGTAGGGTTAGAGGATGTGGAAGATTTGATTCAAGATTTCAATCAAGCTTTTGAAAATTTATAATCAAACAGTTTTTTGAAAATTTTTTATAAAAAAATCATAATTTGCCTTCCAAATAGGCACTCTGTATTTGGAAGGCAAATATTAAACAGGTAATAATGTGCGATCAATCTAAGGAGGGAGAATATTATGGAGAAAAAAACAGCAATAAAAGCCAACGGCTTTGCACTACTTCCTTTCATTTTATTATTAGTTTTGTTCTTATGCGGTTTCCCTATTGTTACCGCCACATTATTTGGCTGTATCATGACTTTTTTCTATAGTAGAAAAAAAGTTAGCGAGAAGTTCTCTGTTTTTGCTAGAGGTGTTGCTGATGAAGGCGTCATTATTATGTTGGTCATATTTGCTTTATCTGGAGCTTTTTCTTCTGTCGCAACTGCTATGGGAGGGCGAGATTCCGTCGTAAACTTAGGCCTATCTTTTGTCCCTGCTCAATTTCTAGTAGCTGGATGTTTTATTATAGCTATGCTGATGAGTACAGCCTGTGGTACCTCTATGGGAACCATTGCTGCAATTACTCCAATCGCTGTAGGTGTCGCTGAAAAAAGCAATTTAAATATGGTTGTACTGTTAGGGGCTGTCGTAGGAGGAGCAATGTTTGGCGATAATCTTTCCATGATCTCGGATACAACAATTGCTGCTGCTCGAGGGCAAGAAGTAGAAATGAAAGATAAATTCCGATTAAATTTTTTGATTGCTTTACCAGCTGCAATTATTACGCTAATTTTACTGTGTATATTAGGTCAGCCAGACACAATTGTACCATTAGGAGATCTCTCTTTTAGCCTGATTAAAGTGATACCTTATGTTCTTGTTTTAGTTTTAGCTATGGTAGGCATGGATGTTATGCTGGTTATGATTATTGGTATTGCATCAGCTGGTATTATTGGTATCGCTACAAGTTCTTTTGATATTATCGCATTTGCTGAAGCGATTTGGACTGGTATTACTGACATGGACCAAAGTTTCTATCTTGCTGTTCTTATCGCTGGCCTCGGAGCAATGGTGAAAGAAAATGGCGGTTTAGAATGGCTCATTAGGACCATGTCCAAAGTTATGAAGAATAACAAAACAGCTCAGTTGAGTATTGCCGCTTTGGTAGGACTTCTTGACGCCGCTACAACAAGTAATACTGTTGCAATTTTAATTTCTAATCCAATTGCAAAAGACGTCAGCCGAAAATATTCTATTGATCCTCGCCGTACTGCTTCTCTTTTAGATTTATTTTCTTGTTCCGTTCAAGGTATTATGCCGCATGGAGGCCAAACGTTGCTTGCCTGTACTTTAGCGGCAAGTTATGGCATAACATGGGTGACACCAATCAACATTATTCCATATATGTGGTATCCTATGTTATTAGGGTTATTTGGTATTATCTCAATATTTATTCCTTTTGCGGACGGCGTATGCCGCAAAAATCCGTGGAACTGGGAATATCATTGCTCAGAATCTAATGTAGAGGAAAAGAAAAAACAATTGAAAGAATTTTATGATGCTGACACAGCTTCCTAAAAAGCCAATCTTAACTGCCCCTAAAAACAGTTTATACAGAAGCTTTCAAAATTCTAACTATTGTTATCATTTGATATAATGGATACAAAAAATTTTTTATCTATCCAATATAACAAGAAGAAAGAGGGAAAAATATGAAGCAGTCAAAAATTGCAACTGTCGTTGTTCACGGAAACCATGTAAAAAATGCCAATGGATCACTCGCAACACCAATCTTCCAAACTTCTACATTTGTATTTGATTCTGCAGAGCAAGGTGGTCGTCGTTTTGCAGGTCAAGAAGACGGATTTATCTACTCTCGTCTTGGAAACCCAACAACACGCCAATTGGAAGAAAAAATTGCGCTTCTAGAAAATGGTGAAGACTGCATCGCTACCTCCTCAGGTATGGCAGCAATTTCTGCTACTTTACTTTCTCTTTTAAGTGCAGGAGATCATATCATCGCAGATAAGACACTTTATGGTTGTACATTCTCTCTGATTACAGAAACATTGCCTCGTTTTGGCATTAAAGTAGACACTATTGATATGTCCGATTCAGAAATCCTTAAAAACACTTTAAAACCAGATACAAAAATAATATATTTTGAAACAATTTCAAATCCAAGTATGAAAGTCATTGATATCCAAGCAATTTCTGAATATATACACAAAGTTGCTCCAAACTGTCTTATTGTTGTAGACAACACATTTGCCACCCCGCTTTTGGCCAAACCTCTATCTCTTGGAGCAGATATCGTTGTACATAGTGCAACAAAATATTTAAATGGCCATGGTGATGTAATCGCAGGATTCTCTGTATCTAGCAAAGAAATTATGAAAAAAATACGCAACATAGGTTTAAAAGACATTACAGGAGCAGTTCTTGGCCCTCAAGAAGCCTATCTAATTCTGAGAGGTCTTAAAACTTTAAAAGTTCGTATGGATGCAATTTGCTCCAATACGCAAAAAGTTGTTGCGTATTTAAATCAATCTACTTATGTTAAAAAGGTCTTCTTTCCTGGTAATCCAGATAACGAAAGCTACTCTGTTGCAAAGAAAGAGCTCGTTCAATTTGGCGGTATGATTTCATTTGAAATGGACAGCTTTGAAACAGCAAAAAAAGTCTTAAACCATGTTCAACTTTGTGCATTGGCTGTAAGTCTTGGTGATTGCGAAACATTAATCCAACATCCTGCTTCTATGACTCATTCCATGTACAGTAAAGAAGAGATCGAAGCAGCTGGTTTTTCTGATCGTTTAATTCGACTTTCTGTGGGATTGGAAGATCCAGACGATATCATCTCAGATTTAAAGCAGGCTTTCGAAGCAGCACAGAAATAAATCAATCCTTTTATAAAGAAATACTTAGATATCTATCTAGGTATTTCTTTTTAACACTTACAGCTTTTCAACGAAACAAGTATACACTGATGAAAATAAATACCAGCCTGCAAATCGATCGTTCTATAATGATGTTAAAATTTCTCATACTTTCAATACCTTTTATATTTTTTCTGCCCAAAAACTCACAGCTTTTAGGAGAAACTCTGCACATCCATCCTGTTCTACATCATAATATTTTTTAAACCTTTCATCCTGCATATATAAATTTATCATTCCTTTATGCTTCTGAACGGTATATTCATTCCATGAATAGCCCAACCATTCCTTATGCAAAGTGGCTATACTGCGTCCTGTTTCACTTTCTGGTTGTATTCTCAATAATACTGCCTTTTTTAGAGCTTCTTTTACTTCTCTCCCCAGATGCTGAAACCTTTCATAATCCTCTTGTGATAAGGATAAAACTTTACTCATTGCCATATCAACATCGACATTACCATATTTTTTTCGCGCTTCAGCACCATACAAATTTTCATACTTATCTACAATATCTTTTTTAAAAACCTCAAACTTCTCAGAGTTACACATAGTAATTTCTCCTTTCATAGATGATATAGTGTCTCTTACTGTATCTATTAGTTTTGTCAATCTTTTTTGCTGCTTTTCAAGCTCACTCAAATGTTCACAAAGCGCGGTCATCATATCAAAATTTTTGTCATAGAGTATAGAACGGATGTTTTCCAGGGATAAGCCTCTTTCTTTATAGAACAATATTTGCTGTAACAAATTTACCTCATCCTCACCATAAAAACGGTATCCAGCCTCATTGTTCCTAGATGGAATCAAAAGGGCTATCTCGTCATAATATCGCAGTGTACGCGTGCTTATTCCGGATAATTTTGATAACTGATTGATACTGTATTCCATTTTATCGCCTCCTAACTATAGATCTATTATATCGGTTTACGCAGCGTCAAGGTCAATAGAATCTTTGAAATACTTTTCTAAAATTTATAGTATCCTGACACAATTATGATGAATTTCTAAGCAATATATCTCCTCAATCTTAACTATCAATAGAAACTAGATAACATCCTACAAAACCTTAGATTAGATCAGATCCAAATATATATTTTTTTATCATTCCTTTTTGAAAATAAAATAAGCAGTGTATTTTTTACACTGCCTAAACAAAAAACATTTTACTTTTATAAATAGTTATATACACAATTTTATTCAATTGACTATCGTGCCAATTCTACCATAGCATACATAATCAACTTAATTGCACAATACAAATCTTTTAAATGTACTGACTCGTCTGTCTGATGAATTTTATTGTCTTGTTCTGGAAAAATTGGACCAAATGCTACCATATTAGGAAATGATTTCGCATAAGTACAACCGCCAATAGCGATTGGTTTTACTATCTTCCCCATCTCCTCTTGATATAAATTCATCAATTTTACCACTAATTCTGAATCCTTAGAAATATAAAGAGGCGGATTATCTTTCTTCTCTATCATCTCCATATAAAACTTAACCGCAATTTGTTTTATCCTATCAAGTACCTGTTCTGCTTTGATACCATAAGGATATCTAATATCAAAATAGTAAAGAACAACTTTTTCTTTTTTATGTATTTTCCCTAAATTAACCGTCACTATTCCCAAATCTTCTTCTGACTTATTGTCCCATAGATTAGGAAATGAAGTAAGAGATTCTTGTATAAATAGGCACATCCTTTTTACACATTCTGGAACATATTCCAGACATAATATCTCTTTGGATGCCTCGAAAGCAGCATTTCTTCCCTTCCATGGCTCACTAGCATGCGCATTTTTTCCAATAAATATCTTTTGGTACTTCCTCTGTGTCAGATCATTTCGAAAAGCTATACTAAAATCAGACATGACAGCATTCACCGCACATCCACCATGACATTGTTCCCATAATACATCTTCTGCTTCTGTAAGATCTTGTTTTATAATAACTTGCAGCACTCCTTTTTCTGAAAAAATAACAGGAAATTCTGCATCCGGTGTGAATCCACAACAAGGTATTTCCTCCTTTTGCTCTATGTAGTGTTTCACACAAGAAGACCCACTTTCTTCATCTGTCCCAAAAATCACACGAATTCTTTTTCCTAATTGTATTCCGCTGTCTTGAATTGCTTTTAATGCATATAATGCACCTATAATAGGCCCTTTATCATCTAAAGCACCACGTCCCCATAATATGTCTTCCGCAATAACAGCATCATATGGAGGATATTTCCATTTTCCTTCTGCAGGCACCACATCTAAATGGCCTAATACCGCAACCATTTTTTCACCCTTCCCAATTTCAGCATATCCTATTTTGTGATCAATGTTCTTTGCATTAAGACCAAGATTTCTGGCCTGAAACAGAGCATCTTCTAAAGCTTTATTCACAAATTCTCCATATGGAGCACCATCTTTTGGATTACTTTTTACGCTTGGAATACGCATATTTCTTTGAATTCCTTTTAGCATCATATCTTGAAACTGCTCAAAACATAAATCCAAAATTTCATTCTGTAACATTTCCAATCTCCCTTCAAAAAAACGCCATGCTAAGTAGACAGCATGGCGTTTTTCTCACACATTTTCCTTTTTTGATAATTTGTTCAAACCATAATATATAACCACTGTAAGAATAATCGCAGTAACTGTTGTAGAACCAATCTTGGAAACATAAGCAAGACCACCGCCTAACACAACTGATATAAATGCAATTAGCTTATAGGACGTTGTTTGATCCATATTTTCAAAATTATATTGATGCTTTTTCTTCAATAGATAATAATCCACCGCCAAAACTGCACCGATTGGAGGTAGAAATGTGCCTAATATAGACAGAAATCCTACAAAATGATTTTGGATACCAGTCACAGCCAAGGCTGTAAAAATTACACCACATACAGCAGAAACAATGTGCTTATTAATCCCTGGTTTAATATTAATAATCGCTAAAGCTGCCGAATACAGATTATTGTCATTACTTGTCCATTGCCCTAATACAACAATCAATAACCCCAAAACACCCATGCCTAAAATATTAAGACCTTCCATAACATTTGCACTATTCGTTGTTTTTGCAACAATAAAACCACCCCAATTTGCTGCCGCAAAAACAAACATTGCTACAATAACGCCCATAGTATTGTCCACTTTGTTTCTTGCATATCTGGAAATATCAGGCTGTAGAACAGCACCAGTAATCCATCCACCTACAACTATTGTAATCCCAGTTCCTATTGTTGCCGGATTTTTTGGAACATTAGCGATAATTGCATTCAGTCCTGTAGTGCTGATTGCCATAATTGCACAGTAAAGGCAGAGCGCCAATAACAATGGTGCAGCCACCATGCTCAAATATGTCATCCCTTTATACCCAACAATCGCAGTCGACATCATAAGTAATCCACCCCAAATTGTGGCAACAATGGGTGATGTCAAGAAATGTCCAGGCAACATCAACGCCATAGTTTCTCCAAAATATCCACATTGGTAAGAGAACCACCCCAGCATTGATATCCCTAAGACAACCCCTACAATATTAGAACCTTTTCTTCCAAAAGGAACTCTTGAAAGCATTGATGTAGAAATACCCTGATTTGCTCCAATTCCGCCTGTTAATGAGGCAAGTAACGCTAAAATTATACCACCAATTATAATGGCGATTGTACCATCTTTAAAACTCATCACTTCCGCCAGCGCTGATCCTGTATATAACGTTGACATAGCAACTGCCATCCCTGTAGTTACTACAGCAATATTAATTGGACTTTTCCGCTTATTTTGAGGTACTGGTCTATCAGGATAATCATAATATTTATCCTCTGGGGTATAAACATTTTGCTCCATAATTATTCTCCTTTCAGATCCCTAAGGCCTCTCCGTTAATGCAAATGGTAGTATTTATTTCATCTGTTCTTCGACAGGGACATAAGTAATATCTTCAAATCCAAAATACTTCGGACATAATACATTTTTAATCTTATCTTGTCTTAATCTATTATCACAAGGCAATACAATGATTGCAACATCTTTTGCATGACACATTTTAGGATTCGGAATTGGTTCACCTGTATAACGATCAACAACACAAATCAAATCAGGGCTAGAAACAAAAGGAGTTCCATTTTTCCAACATACATGATTTTCGTTTTTAAACCAAATTTTATACTCATCACCTGTAACACTCTGAATGCTAGTAGTCCCCCAGTAATATCCATTACGATCTTCATCTTCAAAATCTGTTTTTGTTCCTTCCGCCAAAACCCAGCCGCCTACTTTTTCTGCAATTCTCTGTGGGATATTGTCTAACTGTGCTTCTTGTGCTTCTCGAATAAACTTACCAAGTTCGTAAGATTTGGATAATGTTCCAGCAATTACAGTTTCTTTCAGTTCTTTGCCACTCATAATAAATCCTGCTTGCCCAGCCAAACCATATGCACCAGCGCTAATAAGTTTCCCAATTCTTTCAACGACGCGAAGATTTGTTGCTTTTTTAATAATACAAACATTATCCCATTCATCAACAGACGCTACTGGGAGCCATCTTCTGTCATATAAATAAGGTGTAATTTGCAAGATTTCTGGAATAGCGCGACCACAGTAATCTCCATCTACTGCCATCATACCTAAAAAACTTGCAGCAGAAATTGGTCCAGATGTATTTGCACCTGCTAATTCAATCGGAACAACTACTGTTGTTTTTTCTCCAGTGTAAGCTTCCAATTCTTGAATAGCTTTTGCCAATCTTATCTTCTCTTTGTTTACTCCATCCACAAATCCAAAACCTGCCATCTCCTTAATTGTTGCTTCATCATGAGGAGCTATGGAGCCCATCAAAAAAGGGCATACAGCAACTGCATCATCAGATATCTCAGAAATATCTGTAATCTGAACAAACCCTTTATCTTTAATTTCACTCATTAAAGACTCAATCCCATTTTCAGGCAATCCTCCGCCACCTGTTGCATAAAAGGTACATCCTCTTACAAAATCAGTTGCTTCCTGAAGACTTGTTATTTTTTTCGTTGCCATAATTATCACCCTCCTGCTTTTTCTTCCATTATATAACTCTCTAATAATGAAACAATTGTTAAGCAAACAAAAAAACAAATCAATTTTTATAAAAAAAACAAACCACAAGTCTTGGTTTGTTTTTACAATTAAATGTTTATTTATCTTATCTTTTCTTCCATTTTCATAAATAAGGAAACCATATATAGCATAGTCATGTCCGCAGGATTTTTAAGATTAATTTGTAAAAGTTCCTCTATTTTTTTTATTCTGTATTGTACCGTATTATAGTGAATGAATTGCTCTTTAGCCATTACTTTTAAATTCATCTTATACTCTATACAATAGTCTACAACCATTTTTTTTAAACAACTCTTATTCTTTTTGTCATATATTTCTAACCTGTTTTGTATACTCTGATATAATTGTTTCATTGGTGTTTGCAAAAGATATTCCATTTGTAAAAAAGATTGAACATCACTGCGCTCATAAAACTTACTAACTTTCATTCCCTTCAGTTTTGGAAAAACCTCTATTACCTTTGGCATAAATAAAAACAGATCTTTCTTGTGATAGATAGCAGCAATGATTGTTTGGCATGGAACACTATACATATTTTCTATAGTCTCTTTCTCAGAGAAGATTCTATTTTCGTCACAACCAAATAAAACATAGACAAACATTTGCTGAAGTTCTGTATACACGATCTGGAACCCCTCTTGTTTTACAACAGAGTTTATCCATAATCTTATATTTTTATCATTCTCAAGTATTCCTTGCTTCTCAACACAGATAATTCCTCTAACTTTTTCCAAATCAATTTTTTGCTTTTCTGCAATCACAATCGCATGTGCCTCATCACCATTAAGAATAGAAAGAATCAGTTCATGCTGGCTTCTTTGGAGAATATCTTTATCCCAAATATCCACAATCACCTCAAAACTTTGAAAAATAAACTCTATATGTTGAGATTGTTTTATTTTTGAAAACATTCCTAACCATAGGTATGTATTCTTATGCCATATTTTTTTCCAAGCACATTTTTGGCTATCATCTATAAAAAAAGTATTGTTCTTTCTATTATTTACAAAATCTTCCACCACCAATAATTCTCTCATTTGCATGACATCATCACCACAGGAAAATATTTCTTCCATACTATTCTCCAATAGCATAAGTGAAATATCATAGGATTCACTTAAAAACTTCATTCCTTCCACAAATGATTTTTGCTTCTGATTTAATTCTATAATCCTCTTTAAAATTGTCCGTTCCTTCTTAGCATCATACTCGCTTTTCCGCATTAAAAGGCTTATAATATCATTCATTACTGTAGCATAAGAGATTTTGGAATCATTAGGTGGACAAATCAAAGGAATTTCCAGCTTATTACATAGCTCTATCACTCTAGTATCCAATTTTTTTATTACATAACCTAAATAGAATAAAACGACACCAGCTATTTGTCTTTGCTGCAATGCATAAATCAAATAAATCTGTTTTTCAACATCTTCTTTAATATCATTACAAGATGTAATTACTATTTCGCCTTCCTTAAGATTCAGTAAAAAACTGCCTTCTTCATTCAAATCCGACATTTCTAACACAGTCACACCGGATACTTTGTTTTTTAAGCCTTTTTTTCCAGCTAAAACAGTCGCATTTTTTAGTGAGTTTGTTTTTAATAACAATTCAGTGATTGTATCCATAATTCACCTCTTCTAAATTCTACACTTATTTAAGTATAAAATTTTTGAATTTATTCTTATCTATCTCATGATTTATATATGAAATAAAATAATCTTTAGATCACGAACTGAATGCTATGATATATTTTTGTTTATGAAATTTTCTTATTGATTTAAAGAAATATACTCATTTAAGTCTTTATATTAATCAAAAAATCATCAGATTTATTTTATTAAGTATAACATAAAGCTGTTTTCCGAACAACCTTTGCCACTTTATCTAAAATAACCAATGCTTTTCACAAAATCACTTATTATTTGACAGCAGGAATAAGTTCATAGGAATCTAATCTATACATCATCATCTTCCTCTCTGCTATAGATATAAAAATCTCTTTGCTAGTATTTTGGGGTTACAAAAACAGCTTTGTTGATATCTTCTTTGTAACATATTTAAGATCCAGAAGTTTATAAAATGATTATCAAATAAATTTAGGCGGTATAATTTTTCTCTTATACCGCCTAACATTTGTATTTTATAAAATTATAGTATCTTTTAAAAACCAAAATTTTTAATAGAAAAAATCAACTTCAAAAATCCATAAAATCACTTAATTATTCTAACTTTTTAAATTTGTTTACTTACCGCGAAAAGTATGCCTAAAGAAACAGGTGTCCCCTTTATCTATAAAAATAATTATTATTTCTTGTGTTATATGACAAATGGGTTATAAATAAATCAAAACATCAATCAAAAACCTTTAATGCATTTTCAAAATCTGCAACCAAATCATCAGCATCTTCAATACCTACAGAAACACGAATCAACCCTGGAGTAATGCCCATTTTTCTACGTGTTTCATCAGGCACACCCATATGAGAAGAAGTCACAGGATGACTTAATGTTGTATGTAATCCTCCCAAAGTAGGAGCATACCGCGGAAAATGCAAAGCCATCATAAATTGATCAATTTTTTCTAAATCTTCTGGTACAATAAAACTCAGCATAGCACAGTACCCATTTCTGCCAAACATCCTGTCTGCCAATTCCTTCTGCGGATAGTCTGGCAAACTAGGATGGTTTACATGGGTAACATGTGGATTCTTAGCCAGTGAAGTTGCAAGTTTTTCTGCAGTATGCATAGCTTGAGGAAGACGGAGTGATGCCGTATGAATGCCACGATGAATCAGCCATGCACTAAACGGATCACCAGGTGTTCCCAATAACATGGCTACAGGCTGAATTTTATTACACAGATCTGCAGTAGTCGTAACAGATCCACCAATGGCATCACTATGACCATTCAGAAACTTGGTAAGACTATTAATAACAATGTCTGCACCAAATTCAATAGGACGGATAGCAATAGGAGTGGTAAAAGTATTGTCCACCATCAAAAGCGCACCATTTTCATGAGCAATATTGGCTACTGCCTTCAGATCAACCAATGTTAATGTAGGATTAGAGAGTACCTCTGAGTAGATCAGCTTTGTTTCATGACGCACAGCCTGTTGTATAGCTTCTGTATTCTGATAATCCACAAATGTGACATCTACACCACATTTTGGCAAGATCTCTGTCATAACAGAAAAGGTTTCACCGTAAATGTTAGCATTACAAATCACATGATCGCCTTTATTTAGCAGTGTCATTAGTGTGCTAGTGATAGCTCCCATTCCTGAAGAGAAAATCAGAGACATTTCACCGCCTTCCAAACAGGAGATAACTTCTCCAAGAGCAGTACGATTGGGATTACGCGTACGGACATAAGTATAACCTTTCGTGGCATAAGTATCTTGAACCTCCTTAAACCCCTTCATAGTGAATGCAGTAGTCATAAAGCAGGGTAAAGTTTCCGGTGCCATATTCATTCCTCGCACCTTCTCACCACTATACAATGCTTCAGTAATATGTGAAAATTTCATGCTAGTACTCCTTTCTTTGCCATATAAAAGTAATTATTCCTTAGATACATCGTGAAACTCATCTTCGTAGAAAATTTTAAAAGATGGATCTACTTTGCCAATTCCCAAATACCGAGCCTTATAGTCATTAAGAAGCTTAATAAACACTCCAGACAAACTGATCAGTGCAATGACATTGAAGAAAGTAGGTAATACAGTCACCACGTCAATCATAGCCCAATATAAATTTGGCCCTTTCCCTGACAGAACAATAGCGGCTACCACAATAATATTAGGCCAAGGAAATATAATTTTGAAGATCAATATTAATTTGTCTCTCAGTTTTTCATTATGACGGAAACCGTGAGCAATAAGAGAACAGTAGTAGGTAAACCATCCAGTAGTAGTTGTAACACCAAATAACAAAGCTATAAATCCAATAAAATAAAGACCTACCTGACCAAATACACTCTGAAAAGCTGTAATAGTCAATGTAACAGAAGTAAGACCGCTAGTCCAAGTACCTGAACTAAGGATGGCTAGCGCCGTAACTGCACTTACTAATACTGTACTCACAAATACTTCAATAGCTCCCCACAGTCCTTGCTCTACCGGATGTGGTGTATCTGCAGCCGCGTGGATCATTGGAGACGACCCCTGTCCAGCTTCATTTGAGTTAATAGAACGAGCAATACCTGTACGAATAACAGTCATTACGCCAACACCTACAAAACCACCCGTTGCTGCAGAACCGCTAAATGCATCGTGAATTACCGCTTGAATTACACCAGGAAGCGCTCGGTAGTTAACTGCAATAAGTATAATCGCACCGAAGAAATATATAAGGCACATAAATGGAACCAATTTACTAGCAAACTTAGCAATACGAGGAGTACCCTTCCAAGTAATATAAAATACAAACAAAGAATAAACACAGGCAAAAGGAATCATAGGAATATGAAATGTCGTGTTTAATGCTTCAGCAATAGTAAAAACCTGATTTCCAGAAAAGGCTGCCAAAATGAATGACAAACCAAAACACCAAGCTAAAATTTTTGCTCCCTTAAATCCTCTTTGTTCTCCAAGACCTCGTTCAATATAGTAAGAAGGCCCTCCATAGTAGTTTCCATGAGAATCTTTGCAGCGGTAGTAGCATGCTAATGAAACCTCTGCTACCTTAACGGTCATTCCAAAAGCTGCCCAAGCTAAAATCCAAAATAGAGCTCCGGGGCCACCAACAGCAATAGCTGCAGCTACACCTCCTAACGAACCAACACCTACAGCACCTCCAACTGCTACACAGATAGCCTCAAATGGTGAAATATTTCCTGACCGTTTCTGGCCAGAGTTTTTTATAGAGCCTATAGTATTCCTAAAAATCAGACCAGAGTGACGAAATACAAAAAACTTTGAACGTATTGTAAGTAGAATACCACATCCCATGATAGCTATAATCATAGGCGGTCCCCATAAAAACGAACCGATGTTGCTAACAATTTCTTGCATGCGCTTTCTCCTTCTTTCTTTATCTTAATGATTCGTATTCTTTACATAATTACCGTAACATTAAAGTTCTCAATAAAGTCAACTGTTAAAATATAAATAATATTTCAGAAACTTACCTTACTTTTTTGTTTTATATGTACACAAATTTACAAAAACCTTTTAGTTAAGTATTGACTTTCTATTTTACAATTTCTATAATATATTCAATATTTATACTTAGATATAAAGGAGGTGCAGATATTGAAAGATAGATATACTGTTGGCGAAATAGCCTCATTGCTCAATATCTCCCCGCAAACTTTACGTTTTTATGATAAAAACGGTGTCGTAGTTCCTCACCATACAGACCCAAAGACTGGATATCGTTATTACAGTTACGATCAGATCAGCTATATTAGTCGGGTGAAATATCTCCAGCAATTCGGTTTTAGCTTAGATGATATAAAAAAAGCACTTTCTACTAATGATGCTCGTTATTTTCGTATGTTTTTGAAACAACAACGTCAAAGTCTTCAAACTGAAGTTCAGCGTATATCCAACTTGCTGGAAGACTTAGACTGGTACATTGACTACTACAGCTATCTGGAATCCCATAACTACAATGGAGTACCTTATCTCCAGCAAAAACCCGTACGATATCTACTAACCGAACCCATCCATTCTGGCGAAGATATATATGGTTCAGCAGGCAAACGACTGATACAGATGCAACATAGCACTATATTTGCCAATGTTCATTTTCGACGTTGCCATGGTTATTTGCTAAATTTCTCAGCTTTGCTTGATGGAAAAATTTTGCCAACGCACTACTTCGTTTATCTTCGTGAACAAATATCTCTGCAACATCCCAACTTACTCACAGTCCCTGCTGGGTCGTATTTGTGTGTTCAAAATCGTATTCTAACTGAGCCATTTAATGGACCTAATCTAAGTCAGTATTTTAGAGGTACCAACACAGTACCATTAGTTTTGGCAAATGAATACGAAGACAATTTTACAAATTTCAGGAATAGTATGTATGAAATTCAAATTCAGACCGGAACTAATTTCTAATTTATCAGGTTTAGAAAAATAAGTATTTTTTAAAAAACTTCTGTCATCTATTTCTTAAACTCAGAAGTCATAAATGACTACTTCTTCTCTTCTCTGATCATAAGTCATCCATCTTAGGTGTCTACCATTGGTATCTCCGTACACATCCTAAACTTACTTTGATTGCTCCTAAATTTTAACGGTCTTGATCTAAAACAAAATAGAGATGATAGATTATCTGATCCATTTACACCAAATCACCTGATATCTTAATTGTACCATTAAAGTTTTCAAGTGTACTGTAAAACTATCATACGGTGAACAAAAACACATTAAATGAAAAACTCTTTTATGGGGCATATCCTCATCGTTAAGCTCTTCCACATTCATTTATCCTTTTACTATGCACTGTCCTATCATTAATAGCTTTCTGCCCGCCAGTGGTACAATAAACCAGAGCTGAGGACTATAGTTTCAATTTACTTCACGAAAAATTTTTAGATGTTTTAGTCCTGCTTTCCTCTCGGCTGTAACCCAGCCTATAAAGACTTCCCCAACACTAATTTGAGTTTTAGGTAAGCAAATCTCTTCATATCGATACGCAACATTTAATTGGCCTGTTTTCACATCATAAATCATTTTAATCTCTGTCGGAGTAGGATAAGTATATTTTTCGCATACCTTTTTAATCTTGTCCAGTTCGTTTGTTCCCACCCTTAAAAGTTCCATAACACGGAATAGTCATCCCTATTTCATTTAATGTTTTGATTTTACCACCTAATTCAAAAAACACGTTAAACATCTGGCTCTTGGCTTCTATAGGTCAATAAGCAAATTCTTTATCCGCCATTTCGCCTATTGTATTCAAAGTAAGCGCAGTCAACTTAGACTGTATATACCTCAATTCATCTTCAAATATTTCATTTTTCTTTTTAACTTATTAAAAATCCCCATATATACTTGTTTCATTAAATCCATGTGCTTCACTCCGCACTTTTTGCATAACCCCTCAAATCTATTATCTTTCCTCCTCAAACTTTATCGCCTCTTCCTTGCACAATTCACCTCATTATAGTGCGCCGCAGAATCTTCTTCAATCTGCTTCTTTAGCACCATCACATAAATCCGATTAGTTCGTATTCAGTTTTGGGTATAAGAAAGGCGCAGCCAACATGCTACGCCTTTTTTGTATCTAGCCATGTTTATGGTTTTTCCGGTATTTCAGCAGGACGCCATATTCATCGGTGACGACCTCTTTAGAAAGAAGCTGGTCGAAGGAAATGGAGAGATATGGAGAGTTTTGGAAAGGCTTTCTTCCTTTCCACATCTGCTCATATAGCTTCCAGCGTTCTGCTGTCATGGATTTCGGATCATTTCTATCCTCGTGCTGCCAAAACTGTCCGCCCAACAGATAACTCTCCATCATTTCCTCCCAATTCTGAAAAAAAGCCTGGGCTTTTGTCCCTGCATCTACACACAAATCCAGCATTTCCTGCATACTGATATAGCTGGCTAAATAGCAGCACTGCGTGATATACACACAGCGCCCCATATCCCATCCCAGCAGGGCGTTTTCCCCATAGCGCCGCCATGACGTCAGCATTTTGGGCAGATAGCTATCCCCATCCGCTTTCGGATTGTTTTTTTGAGCCTCCTCAATAAGCTGGTCTTCCGTATAATTTTGGTACTTGTGTGACAGGGAATCCATTTCTCGCCGATAGCGGGCACGCATCCCTTCGTCGATCAGACTGCGCATTTCCTTGATGGCTGCCTCATGCCCTTGGATCCCCCAATAATCCCATAGCATTGTTTTGATAATTTCTCGATCGGATTCATTATTATATCTCCAACCTGCCAACAGATAGAAATTTGTATGCTGATTTGCCGCAATCAGGATTGACCCTGCGGTGTTCATCCAGCGCAGGGTAGGGGATAACAGATTATATTCCTCTCCCCGTCTTTCCTTCGATTTAAAGACACAATATAGAACACCAAGTAGGATTAGCCCTATAGCTAAGGTAACAATCAGCGCAATAAAGCCACCCATATTTCCCGTCATAATGCTGAGGATACCTAGACCAATAATTAGCAGGATAACGAATACAATCATACATCCCATATAATAACCTCCTCCTTACAGGAACTGCCTCTTTTGTCCGGCTCTGATCAGGATCTCCCTTGCGTTGCGGAGGATACTGGTGTCTTTTTCAAGCAGTCTGCACTGCTCCTCCACAGGAATGTCAATGTATGCGTCAAATGGGTTATGAAACTGACTGCAAGTCACATACAAAGTAGATTGGTAAAAAGCGAGATAAACCTTACCCTCCATCGCCTCCTGAAAGGTGGTAATTGTTTCCAGTACCGAAGGAGTCAAAATGTAAAAAGCATTCTGTTCATTCTCAGCAAACACAACAAAATTTTCATTGAACAGGCTATTCTCGGTCTGAATTTTTAGCGGAACGGCAGCGTCCTTGACCTGGACAAGCACTTTTTTGGAGAATACCTGCACGAAACCATCGCTAATCTTCCGGTCATCAAAATTTGAAAAAGCGATGATCTGTCCTTCAAACAAAACGTCTGGCAACGATCTGCGGTACTTTCCCCTTTGCCCTGTCTGAACATTGCTGCTACGAAAGCGTATCCCGTCCAGCAGTCCAGTCAACTCATCAGACGAATGATAAAACACTTTATTTCCCTTCGGGATCAGATTCATGAGATTTATTTCATCATAGGAAAAACCGCCGCTTGCATTATAACGCAACTCTGAGAAACCTGGCATCTGTCGCAAGTTGTCCAGTACATATTTATTCTTAAAACTGGTATTGAAGCGGTCATAGGCTTTTTGCCACACAAGTTTGGCATAAAAAAGATAAATCACAGCAGCAAAAACGAAAGCCAGGAGCAGGTTGCTCAACATACTAAAAAATGCTCCCTGAACAGCAGGCTCTCCCCAGCCGGACTCACCCAGCCAAACAAAAAAGTGCCTGTTACCTGCTACCACAAGCGCCCCAAAAAAGACCATACATACAGGCAAAATATGATGCACGATCTTCATCTTTTTTACGGCATCCTTTCGCAATTTTTCTAGTTTGACTCCGTTGATATTCTGTTCTGTCATTTCCATGTTCCGCTCCCCTTTCTTCTAATATTTTTGGATGGCTCATCAAAACTGTACTTTGAAATCCTTTTTCTGTTCTTCCACCGCATAGAAATTCGCTTTTTTCATTCCATGGAGTTTAGCAATAAGAAAATAAGGGAACGATGCAATCTTCTGGTTATATAGGGATACATTGGAATTATAGAGTCGTCGTGCTGCCTGAAGATGTTCTTCTGCATCAAAAATATCATGCTGGAAATGCTGCATGGACGCATAAGAGTAAAGCGTCGGGTACTGTTCAGCTAATGCATTGATAGCAGAGTTGACGCCTGTGAGCCCCTGTTGGGCAGAAGTAAGCAAACCAAGTTTCCGCTCCAGGCTCATCTGATGCCCAGCCAACTTGCTGTCTCTAATATCCTGTTCCTCTCCTGAGAGACCGTCCTGGACTCGTTGCTGCTTTAACTGCTGCTGGATCGTTTCCATCTGCTTTTGCTGCTCAGCAATCGTCTCGCTAATTGTTTTGACTGCTTCCTCAGAGAGTTGTTTCTTTTCCTGGAACAGGCTCTCGTTTAGCTCTTTCCCTGCACGTGTGGATGTGACTTCCGTGTAAACCTGATACTCATGCGCTAAATACTTTTTTACTGACTCAATTTCTTCTGACAGCATATCATAGCGTTTCTCCAACGCAACATCAATGCCGGCGCTGCCTTCCTGCACCTTGACGGAAAGCCGCTGCAAACGGTTATAGATCTTAATGTAAAAAATAAGCAGTACAGCAATGACTGCCACTAAAATTGATATCCACATTATAGTGTCCTCCCCATGCATTGAAACATTTAATACAAAACCTCAAATTTTCTATATTTATTATAGCATCCCTGCAACTTTCTGTAAAACTGTTTTTGTGCGACTCCGCTTCCTGCTATCGATTGTTCTCTGCTGCCTTCGTAAAACAAAACTATAACACTTTGTTCAGAAAATCACCCTGCCGTTCGAGCCTCAAAAGGTGTTTTTCCGTCATTATATGAACGTGTACCACATAAATATATAATTCTCTCGGGTCAATGCTGATGTTATAGTAGTGGCTTTTCACATCTTCTCTATTTTTGGCTTTTCCTATGGCAGAGATTGACTCGCATACAAGCGACAGCAAGATCCTTGCTCCCACAGTTGAGGAAAGAAATGAGGTAGTTTTCACTGAGAATGAGCTGCCCAACTTCATTTTTGCCGCTGTATTTGTCGTTGCAGGGCGGTGGAATATTCAGTTTTGAATGGAATTTTTCACAATAAATATTTTCCAAACCCTATCTGGATTAAATATAGAATAAAAATATGTGCTGGATAAAAAATATAGAAGAAGTATTTTAATTTTAGCTTACCACGCTTGCCATTGTATAATAAAATAATTAGACAGGCAAGAAGTGTACATAAAGGTGGTTGATTCCCAGTTACACCCATATACGTCAAAAGGAACAGTAGTACTTGATAGATTCGATGATTACGGCAAACATAAAATACAACTATGAATAAGATACCCTGCATGCCATAGTCACAACATATCAGTTCAGCAATCATAGAAAAAAATGCAATACTGCTAACTTGCAAAACCACTGACTTAATTTTATCAACCCGTATCTCCGATTTGCACGAAAATTTTTCGAGACATACCAATGTCAATAACCCTAAAGATAAAGTAAAAAATATATTTTGATATTTCAAATAAAATGGAAATGTACCTTCCATAAGCGAATATCTGCTAAAGAATCCCATGTCAAAAGGAATTTCGGAAATTAGTGCAAATATAAACATTAACCCGATATAACGTTTCTTATTTCTGGTATGTTGAAAACCCTCTACAAGTAAAAAACAAAATAGAGGAAAGGCGATTGTACCTATACTTTGCAAATCAAATCGTATGAAATTGTCTAATATATAAACTTGCTCCTGTGACAGTTGCCCATTATCTGCCATAACCCACCAGTAGTTTGATAATAGCCATTGAAGCACAATTTTACAAGTATGGTCAATAAGCATAGTCAAAACGGCGATGACCTTTAACGAATTTCCCGTAAGAAATTGAATATGACTAAGTCGTTCTTCAATATTTTGAATATAGCGATTTGCTTTCTTTCGTAGTTCATTAGTCACCGTGTCAAACCTCCTTGAATGAAATCAATGCAATGATTCTACCATATTTTCATTCTAAACATACAGTTCCACCATTAAAACCCTGATTTTTCTTCTCTCATCCGCTGTCGTCCTTTCATCAAACCCTTCCAAAATCCATAAAAGTTTTTTGTTAAAGTTTTAAGAAAGACTTTTCAAAAAAGGCTGTTAAAAACCAGATCTGCTTTTTATTTGAATTTATTGAAGATAAAAAAGCAGTGCGGTCTTTATGCCACACTGCTTTTTCATACCGATTTTTATTAATATATCTATGTCATCTGTCAAAACGGAACTTTTTCAGGGTGAAAAACGGCTCACTTTTGCCTCAAAAACCTTCTGTTTTTTACTTACAAACCACAAGACGTCATCTGTTTTGGTTACTCATCCCAATTATGGTACACATTTTGAACATCGTCGTCATCGTCCAGAAGATCCAACAATTTATTCATCTTTTTGATATCTTCATCATTATTCAACATTGTATACGTCTGAGGAATCATTGTAACTTCAGCCGAAGCCATAGGAATTCCCTCTGCTTCCAATGCTTCCCTCACTTTAGACAAATCATCTGGTGCCGTTGTAATTTCGAAACTATCTTCGTCAACAGCAAAATCTTCCGCACCAGCTTCAATTGCCATCATCATTAGATCATCTTCTTCTGGCACTTCTTTCATATCCTCAATTTCTTCTTTATCAAGAATAATCAGACCTTTTTTATCAAACATAAATGAAACGCAACCGCTCTGTCCCATATTACCACCGCCTTTGGTAAAGGCATTTCTTACATTTGCTGCTGCACGATTTCGGTTGTCTGTCAAAACTTCTACAATAACAGCGACACCATTCGGGCCATATCCTTCATATGTTACATTTTCATATGTTACATCATCGCCTGCACCTGCTGCTTTTTTGATACTTCTATCAATTGTGTCATTTGGCATGTTATTTGATTTTGCCTTAGCAATAACATCTTTCAACTTACTATTATTGTTAGGATCAGGACCTCCAGCTTTTACTGCAACAGCGATTTCTCTTCCCAACATAGTAAATATTTTACCTTTTGCCGCATCATTTTTTTCTTTTTTGTGTTTTATATTGGCGAACTTAGAATGTCCGGACATAGAATTAGTACCCCCTTAAAATTTTTCAGAAAATATTCTATCATGGTTTATACAATTATTCAACATAAATCAACAGGGATGAAACTGATTTCCATCCCACCAGCCATATCGCTGTTCTTCCTCCGTGATTAACGCCTGTCCATTTGAAATCTCTGTCATATCAGTCATAAATCCCTTTGAGATCTTATCTAACACATAAACTAAAAATTCGACTTCATTCGTATAATTTGTTTTTTCTAAAATATAATTTTTTCTAGCAATTTCGTACTGAATCTTACCTGATAAACTATAATCACAACGGATAGAGAACTTGTGATATAGTCCAATCTCAATAATACCTGCTGACTCTAGACCTAACTTTGCACATCTTCCATAAGCGCGAACTAATCCACCAGTTCCAAGAAGCGTTCCTCCAAAATAACGCGTAACAACGATAACGACATTTTTAATATCTTGGCCTCGCAGGACATCCAATACTGGAAGACCTGCTGTACCCTGAGGTTCTCCGTCATCACTAAACCGTTGTAATTCATTTCTTTCACCTATCTGGTATGCAAATACATTATGAGTTGCATCCCAGTATTTTTTTTTCATCAAATCAATAAATTTTCTTGCTTCCTCTTCTGATTGAACTGGACAGACAGTGGCAATAAATCTTGACTTTTTCTCCACAAATTCCGCTTGACCTTCTTTTAGAATCGTCTTATAAAATTCAAGCATATAAGATTCCCCTTGTAATCAATCACTTCTTTAAAAAAGCTGTACTGTTTTCCAAACATTCATCCAGCTCGGCACAAATTTTGTCTTGATCCATTTCCCTTCCAATAAATACAAGCTTTATCATACGATCTCCATAAACATCATCCCAATTTTTCTTTAAATCAGGATCGCGTTTTAATAATTCTTTTCTCTGGAAATTTGATGCAGAAGCAACCCATTTTCCGTTCACTGTCGCAACGATTTGTTTTCCCGCTTGTTCAAAAATATATGAAATATCCTTTTCTTCTGCAAACCAAACAACTCCCTTGCATCGAATCACATTAGACGGCCATTGATTTACCCACGCGTCAAACTTCTGCATCTGAAATGGCTTTCTCCTATAATAAACAAACGTTCCAATTCCATATTCTTCTGCCTCTCCCTCTCCATGATGGTGATGGTGATGGTGGTGGCAATGGCAGTGCTCATCCTGATGATGGGAATGGTCTTCATGACAATGCTCTTCATGCTCATGTTCCATCTCTTTCTCATCTTTTTCCAGTTCTTGAACCCATCCTGGAGACATTGAAACTTTTTCAAAATTAAAGTTTCGAGTGTTTAAAATTTTATCCACAGAAACTTCCGCCTGTGTTGTTTCAATAATTTCAGCTGTCGGCTGCAATGTTTTTATAACAGCCTTTACCTTATTTAATTCCTCCACAGAAACCTTATCTACTTTATTTAAAATAATCGTATTACAGAATTCAATTTGTTGGATTAATAAATTTTCAATATCTTCTTCGTCGATACCTTCTTTGACAAGATTACTTCCACTGCCAAATTCCGTTGCCATACGATAAGCATCTACAACTGTGACAATATTATCCAAACGGCAGACCTTTGGCAATCTGGAATCTTTTACAGATCCGTCTAACATACTAATTGTCTGGGCAATTGGCAACGGTTCACATATTCCACTAGCTTCAATTAAAATATAGTCAAATCTACCTGTTTTAATCAGGCTAGCGATCTGCTTAATCAAATCCATTTTTAATGTACAGCAAATACATCCATTGGATAGAGGTACTAAATTGTCATCCTTTTCAGTAACAGAACCTCCTTTCTCAATCAATTCAGCATCAATATTTATTTCGCCAATATCATTTACGATAACAGCAACTTTATAACCTTCCTGGTTTTTCAATACATGATTAATAAGCGTAGTTTTTCCAGCGCCAAGATATCCTGTAAGAAGTGTAATTGGTACAACTTTTCTAATCATTTTATCTACTCCTTTAACTATCTCTCCATTGATCCAATAGATACATTTTACGCTGATAACAAAAAAATAGCAAGTACTCTACTTCACCCTGTACTTTTCTGTCTTTCCAGCAGCCTCATCATCCATATAAGCCTCAATCAAAAAACCTTCTTCCACATGTTTCTCAGATACAATCTCACACCTGCCATGCAAATAGCTAACTATTGCTCCATCTGCATATGGGATTAATACCTGATAAGAAGTTCTAAAAGACTTTAATACAGTTTCTATAACAGAAAGAAACGTATCCAATCCCATGCCGTTTTTGGCAGAAATAGATACTGTCATTCTAGAAATTTGATCTTCAGGAAGAGGCAATTCTATATTCTTGTCCATCTTATTAAAAACTGTAATAACCGGTTTGTGCTCACAGCCAAGGCTTTTTAAAGTTTCATAGACAACTGACATTTGTTCTTTTCTATCTTCATTAGAGGCATCTACAACATGGATCAGAATATCTGCAAATTTCAGTTCTTCCAACGTTGCCCGAAACGCCTGTATAAGGTGATGAGGCAATTTCTGAATAAAACCAACGGTATCTGTATATAGAATATTAGTTCCTCCTGGAAGTTCAACAGTCCTTGTTGTCGTATCCAGTGTAGCAAATAATTTGTCTTCCGCCAATACTCCTGCATCGGTCAAATGATTTAATAACGTAGACTTTCCTGCATTTGTATACCCCACCATGCTGACCACAGGCGTCCCTTTTTTTACTCTTTGTGTACGTAAAAGCTCTCTGTGAACGCCTATTTCTTCCGCCTCTTTATTTAATTCTGAAATCCGTTCTTTAATATATCTTCGATCCATCTCCAGCTTTTTTTCTCCTGGACCTCTAGTACCAATCCCTCCTCCTAACCTGGAAAGTGCTGTACCAAATCCAGTTAAACGAGTTAAACGATATTTTAACTGCGCTAATTCTACTTGAATCTTTCCTTCTCTAGAGATTGCCCTTCCTGCAAAAATATCAAGGATTAGCATTGTACGGTCCATTACTTTAATTTGCAACATATCCTGCAAATTTTTCATCTGTGACGGTGTCAATTCATCATCACAGATGATGCCATCAGCCTCCAAATCTATTGAAAGGGCTTTGATCTCCTCTACCTTTCCCTTTCCCACATAAGTGCCTGGATGGACGCCATCCCGCTTTTGTACCACTCGTCCAATTACTACCGCTCCAGCAGTTTTTGCTAACTCTTCCAACTCATTTAAGCAGGATTCCGTTGTCATTTCACCTTTTTCTTCTTTTTCTACAGCTACAAGAATAACTCTTTCCTGTTGGTCAGCAGTATCATGCAGCAAAGTTTCTCTTGCCATTATTTACCCTCCTTGAAAAGAAAAAGGACGGTGTGCCGTCCTCTACTTAATCAAAAATAAATTTCGTGCCTGAAAGCCTACGATAGATCTCCTTCATGACATTGTGCTCTTCTTCCTCGCCTAAAGCAAGAAAAGTAACAGAAAATCTTATATAGTGCCCTGCATCATCCCACGGGACAACACTAATCATTTTTTCTCGAATTAGATACTCACTAAAATCCTCTGCTGTTTTAAATTTAGGCCCACCTTCAATTCCCTTGGGTGCCTTGACATATAAGTAGAAAGAAGCTTTTGGCTTTTTAGCCTTAAATCCTAAATCGCATAAAGTTTTAACCAACATGTCATGGCGCCGAGAATACTTTTCTGCTGTCTTTTCTGTAATTTCTGGATGTTCCAATGCATATTTACCAGCAAGCTGAATACCATGAAACTGTCCCGAGTCATTACTTTCTTTAACTTGTCCAAAAGCTTTCACAACAAGAGAGTTCCCTACTACAAATCCCAATCTCCATCCTGTCATATTAAAAGCTTTGCTTAGCGATTGAAGTTCAACTCCAACATCTTTAGCACCTTTGACGGACAAAAAACTAAAAGGCTTTTGACCGTCAAAAGTGAGTGCCGCATATGCTGCATCCTGAACAACGACAATATGATATTTTTTTGCTAACGCAATTACGTCTCTAAAAAATTTAACTGTAGCAAAGGCACCTGTTGGATTATTAGGATAGTTAATATACAGCAGTTTTGCCCGCTGTAAAATATCCTCTGGAATTGCCTTCAAATCAGGAAGATATTTGTTTTCTTCCGTTAATGGCATTTTATAAACTTCTCCCCCTAAATATTCAGTCATTGTTCCGATCGCGGAATGTCCAGGCACAGTCATAAGAGTAACGTCTCCAGGATTGATGAAAGCTTGTGCCAACATTGCAAGAGCTGATTTGGAACCAATTGAATGGATAACTTCTGTTTCAGCATCAATCCCTTCTACCCCATAAACACGATTCATGTACTCTGCTGCTGCTTCCTTAAATGGCATTCTGCCATTTCCTGTATAGCCTCTATTCTCCCAATGATTAGACGCTTCTATAAGCTCTGCAATCACACCAGCATCAGCCATTGCATCTGGTTCCCCTACACTTAAGTCAATCATTGTCAGCTCTGGATGCTCATTTTTTGTTTGTTCTTGCGCCATTTTGATTTTTTCAGATTTTTGTAATTTGGTTCTTTTTCCAAACATCTTTCCGCCAATTCTTTCTGCAAAAAGACCCTGAATATAACTTCTTGTCGCCATAACTATCCCCCCATTTTTTTTCCTATCAACTGCGAGTTAGGATAACCCCAAAATCATTGCCTAAAAACAATTGATAAAAATCTAAACGTTACTACTTCCTCCAAACACAATTTTTATATTCTATTATGCTTCAAATTCCTTAATTTATAGCCGATATTATAGCATAATCATTTTATCTTTTCAACCAATCTTTCCCAATCACTCATCCCTTCCCAGCAGAAAGTCTTTGTCTGACAACCTCATACATCAGTACTGCTGCTGCAACTGAGGCATTCAATGATTCTGTTTTACCAGGCATTGGAATTCTAACAAGATCATTGGCCATCTGAGCAATTTCTTCTGACAATCCATTAGCCTCATTCCCAATCAAAAGACCACAGCTTGGGAAAAAATCCAAG
>JAGZLR010000106.1 GCA_018364635.1 Clostridiales bacterium
AGCACCACTGCACCTAAAAAGAGATTTTCCAGGGAACCAAAATCCGCCGCTGTATTGCCCCCGCCAAAAGAGTTAACGCCTACGGCAATCAAGGAAAGGCCAATGGATAGCACAACGGTTCCTGTTACAACAGACGGGAAGAACTTCCGCAGTGGTTTCAGACAAAATCCCAACACACCTTCAAACAGTCCTCCAAGAATCGACGCGCCCATAATCGCTGCGTAAGCCGCCACACCACCGCCCATGGCGCTTGCTACACTGTTAAAGACGCCGATAAATCCTGAGCTTGTCCCCATAATAATTGGCACCTTTCCGCCCACAGGACCAATGGCGTAAAGCTGAATCAACGTGACAATGCCGGCAATCAGCATGGCATTTTGCAGGAGACTGACCTGGAGCTGTTCGAATTCACTGCCTGCCCCAATGCCGCAGGCTCCTGCGATAATCAAAATTGGCGTTAAATTACCTACAAACATTGCAAGGACATGCTGTAATCCTAATGGAATTGCTTTTTTCAAAGGAAGCTTTCCATAAAAATCATAAGCCCCCTCTTTGATGGTTGGATTTTCCATCATAAAATACCCCTTTCATTTAAAATCACTTTAGCAGTATATCCTATTTTTCCCTGTTTGTACAACAATTTTTTTGTTTTTGAAACAAAAAAAGTCCTTTTTCAAGGACTTGCTTTAAGACAGTAAAAAAAGAATCGTTCCTATGACCGCCATTGTAAGCACCAAAAAATAAAGAGGAAGGACTTTTCCCCAGAGCTTTTTTCCCTCTAAACCATAACCCGTTAAAAACCGTTCCACCATAATTTTGAAAATCACAGCGGAAATCAAACATAGGATGCCAACTACACTTACCACAATCCACGCTGTGCTCACATACCCACGCCCCTTTTGGAATCTCTTCTTTTTATCGTAACTTCGATTGTACACGCCTGTCCTTCCAATTGCAAGTAAAACCATAGAAAAAGCCGCCCCAAAAGGCGGCTGATTTCTTCTTTATTTATTTACGACATTAATCGGATTTCCTGCCAAAAAGGCTTTTACATTGTCCACTGCAATATCCATCAGTCTCTGTCTGGATTCTCTGGAAGCCCATGCAATATGTGGTGTAATAATGCAGTTTTTCGCCTGCAATAATGGGTTATCCCCGCGAATCGGCTCTGTAGAAACAACGTCCACAGCCGCCGCTGCCACTTTGCCGCTGTTTAACGCTTCTTTTAAGTCCTCCTCAACAATGAGAGGTCCTCTTGATGTATTAATAATGATTACGCCGTCTTTCATTTTCGCAATATTTTCTTTGTTGATCATCCCTTGCGTCTGTGGGAATAAAGGACAGTGGAGAGAGATGACATCCGCCGCCTGATAAATTTCTTCTAAAGAAGCATACCGACAGCTGTCACTTTCCAGTTCTTTGTTTGGAAAAGCATCGTATGCCAAAACTTTCATTCCAAAGGCCTGCGCCAATTTAGCAGTCGCCTGTCCAATCCGACCAAAACCAATGACGCCCATTGTTTTTCCTTCCAGTTCCATCAATGGATAATCCCAAAAACAAAAGTCAATGCAATTTGCCCATCTACCCTCATGAACAGCGTTATTATGATGTCCAATGTGGTGGCAAACTTCTAACAACAGCGCCATAGCATACTGACTAACTGCACTGGTACCATAGGTAGGAATATTGGTCACAGGGATACCACGTTTTTTTGCCGCTTCCAAATCTACCACATTATATCCTGTGGCAATAACGCCCAAATATTTAATCTGTGGACACGCAGCAAAGATTTCTTCCGTCATAGGCGTTTTATTGGTAATTACCAATTCTGCGTCCCCAATTCGGTCAATAATCTCCTTCACTTGATCCCTATTTGTACGGTCATAAAGTGTAAATTCATCACAGAGAGCCTTCATCTCATCCCAGCTTAAATCTCCCGGGTTTTCTGTATAGCCATCCAGCACAACCATTTTCATCTTCAATTCCCCCTTCTTGATCTTCCATTTTTTAGAGAAATTTCTCCATTTCATATTACCTTTAAGGCCCCAAAAAAGCAATAGAAATTGCTGTCATAATTTCTCAACACCCTATAATAAATTAATATAGCCTACACACAAATCAACTCAATTCTTCAGAAACAATAGAAACTTTTCCACAAATAATTTATTGTTCTGTGGATAACCCATGTCTCTTCTTTCTTCTAATCTCTCTGTTGCAAAAAGAAACTAGCTAAATATGCACAAAACATCAAATATCTGTCCACAATATATTATAAACGTATACAATTTTTTGTTTATATCTTATCAATCATTCTGCCGGTAAATCATTGATATTTCTATATTCTACCCTAATTTCAAAAACAATTTATATTTTTTATTTAAAACCAATAGAAAATGATATCTTTTTCACAATGTCACAAAAGTGTGCTCATGTGCGGACCAACCACCAAACCGACAGATGTAACAAATAAACACTTTTTATAATTTTTATATTGATTTATCTAAAAATATTAAATATAATTACTTTAAAATTACATAACAGGCAGTTAATAGTTATCTATATTTCATAAATATTCAAAAAATTTTGCAGTTCCAATTCAGTCACATGTGACATTCCAAAATAAAGGAGAGCGACATTTATGAAAAAAAAAGTCTCAGCTATTATGGTTTCTGTTTTTGTTGTAGGCGCATTGGCTGGCTGTAGTTCAGCATCAAATGCAGACAGTAAGCCTACAAGTACCACTGCTTCTTCTACTACTTCCTCTGCGGAAAGTTCCACTAGTTCCTCCTCCTCTCAGGAGAGCATCAAAATAAAACTCGCCCATGGTGCTGCTGAGACTGTAGCTGTCGGTCAGGGCGCTACAAAATTTTCTGAATTGGCCAAAGAGTACTCTAACGGAAAACTTAACGTTCAAGTATACCCAAATCAACAGCTAGGCGGCGACCGGGAATATACGGAAGCTGTACAGATGGGAAATGTCCAAATTGGTCTTCCATCCTGTACTCCTGTTGCTAACTTCGAGCCTACACTTTATATTTTTGATACGCCATTTGCATTTTCTTCCAGAGAAAACGCCTTTGAGATTCTTGATAGTGAAGTTGGACAGGAAATTATGGGAAGCCTTTCCAATGTGGGCATCAAAGGTGTCGGTTGCTGGGAAAACGGCTTCCGTAATTTAACTGGAAACGGCGAACCTGTCACCTCTCCAGAGCAATTAAAAGGTGTTAAGATTAGAACGATGGAAAATGATATTCATATGGAAATGTGGAGAGCCTTTGGCGCCAACCCAACACCAATGGCCTTTGGCGAACTCTATACAGCGTTACAGCAAAAAACAGTAGATGCCCAGGAGAATCCTCTTCAGTTAATCTATGAAACAAAGTACCATGAAGTACAAGATTACTGCACGGAAACAAGGCATATTTACACACCGTATCTTTTCCTAGTCAATGAAGAATTCTTTAACAGTCTTTCTGCGGAAGATCAAGACGCCTTTATGAAAGCCTATCAAGACGCTACAACATATCAAAGAGAACAAGCTGCAACTGGAGAAGAAGACGCACGAAAGAAAATCGCAGAACACATTGACGTTGTACAGTTAACAGATGAACAAAGACAAGAATTTGTTGACAGAACTTCCCATATTCGAGATATGGTAAAAGAAAAATGCGGAAATGCAGAACTTTGCGAAAAATTCTTTGAAGCCATTGACAATCAATAACGCTTTTCAATTATTATCCCTTTCATAGCGGCCTGCATTTATTTTATGCAGGCTGCTTTATTATAAAAAAAATTTATTTTTTGTCTTGACAAAACCTTTTTTTTACAGTAAAATAGTCAATGTTTGAAAGAGATGTGTGCGCGTAGCTCAGCTGGATAGAGCGTCTGACTACGGATCAGAAGGCCGCGTGTTCGAATCATGTCGCGCACATATAAAACGATCCTTTTTTAAGGGTCGTTTTTTTGTTTTATATAACAAAAACTTAAAACTATGAGAAAAAAAGAAAAACCTCCTTTGATATCACAAAAACAAAATTTGTCAACTGCAACATACAAAGAAAAGTTCTCTGGATAGATAAAAAACAACAATGGGCGTTACAGCGCCCTTATAAGATAGAATAACCTACCCACTGGTAGCAGGTAGGTTTGATTTCAATTGTTTTTAACAGGAAGTCCATCCGCCATCTACATACATAATTTGCCCTGTTGTGTAATCTGATAGATCAGAAGCAAAATAAATCGCAAGGCCCGCTAAATCCTGGGGATTTCCAAACCGCTTCATTGGAATGTGATTGAGCATTCCTTGTTTTTTCACAGGGTCTTCAAAGAGGACTTTTGTCATCTCCGTCTTAAAAAAGCCTGGCGCAATGGCATTGACACAAATACCATACTGTGCCCATTC
>JAGZLR010000107.1 GCA_018364635.1 Clostridiales bacterium
GCTTCAGAATCGGCAGCGCCATCGGTCCTGTGATGTCATTTGCCATCACAATATCCAGCTTTGCCTCGATTGTTCTTGTTCCACAATAACCCATACCGGCCTTCAAACCACCAATTAACTGGAAAATAGAATCCTCAACGCTGCCCTTATATGCAATACGGCCTTCTACACCTTCAGGCACTAATTTTTTAGCATCTTCTTGGAAATATCTGTCTTTACTACCTTGTTCCATAGCAGCTAAAGAGCCCATGCCGCGATATACTTTATATTTTCTTCCCTGATATAACTCTGTACTTCCAGGGCTTTCTTCACAACCTGCAAAGAAACTTCCAAGCATACATACACTGGCACCAGCAGCAATTGCTTTGACAACATCACCAGAATATTTAATTCCACCATCTGCGATGATTGGAATACCAAATGGTTTTGCCGCTTCCGCACAATCAAAAACTGCTGTAATCTGCGGTACACCAATTCCAGCAACAACACGCGTCGTACAAATAGATCCAGGTCCGATTCCGACTTTTACACAGTCTACACCTGCTTTAATCAGTTCTACTGTGGCTTCTGCAGTCGCTACGTTTCCGGCAATGAGCTGAAGGTCTGGATAATGAGTCTTAATCTTTTTGACCGTTTCAATAACGCCTTTTGAATGTCCGTGAGCGGTATCAATAACGACGACATCAACACCTGCTTTTATTAAAGCTTCTAAACGATCTAAAACATCGTGAGTCGCTCCTACAGCAGCACCTACCAATAATCGGCCATGTTCGTCTTTGGCAGAGTTAGGATATTGAATCGCTTTTTCAATGTCCTTGATTGTAATCAATCCTTTTAAATATCCATCTTTGTCTACGATCGGAAGTTTTTCGATTTTATGCTTGGTTAAAATTTCTTTTGCACCATCTAGATCTGTGCCTTCTGGTGCTACTACTAAGTGATCTTTTGTCATAACCTCAGCAATTTTTTTACCATGATTTGTCTCAAAACGAATATCTCTGTTTGTAATGATTCCAACTAATTTTCCATTTTCTGTAATTGGCACACCAGAAATATGGTATTTTTCCATCAGTGCATCCGCTTCATATACGTAATGATCTGGAGTTAGCCAAAAAGGATTAATGATAACCCCGTGCTCTGATCTTTTAACCTTGTCAACCTCCTCAGCCTGTTTTGCAATTGACATATTTTTGTGTATAATGCCGATTCCGCCCTGTCTTGCCATAGCAATTGCCATCTTAGATTCTGTCACAGTGTCCATTCCAGCACTCATTACCGGTGTATTTAATTTAATTTTTTTAGTCAAGTACGTACTGATATCAACTTCTTTTGGCAATACATCAGATTCTGCTGGAATTAAAAGTACATCATCAAAGGTCAGACCTTCCTTTACAATTTTGTTCATTTTTCTTCCACTCTCCTTTTGCTTTCGTTTTATTTAGGTTGAAAAGTTAAAATTGATTCTTTTCCTGTATCATGATGCAGAAAATAGAATCTTAAAAAAAGTCTTATAAAAAATGGGATCAAAAATTTAATGTATAATATGGTAACATAAGTATTTTGTTTTTGCAATATACATGAAATCCAAAAATAATAAAAAATCTGAGATTTTTTTATACTTAAAAAGCCCGCATTTCCCCTTTTTCGCAGGCTTTTCAACAAATATCAAAGTGACTCCTTGATTTTTTCCATCATGTTTTGAATTTCTTCTTTTTTAGAAATAAATAAAAAGCAAAATTGCTCATCTCAAAAGACACTTTCTATCTGAGAGAAACTAATATTCTTATGATTTACAGAATTGATTTTAAATAACACATTTAATAAAACTATACGGCTATATTATATAATAATATAAATAACTCTTCAAGAAGCATCAACCTTTTTTTCTGAAAATAACAAAAGAGACTGTCTAAAAACAGACAGCCTCTTGTTTGTTTCAAACTTGATATTACATCATTCCGCCCATGCCGGCACCCATACCACCTGCAGGCATAGCAGGCTCTTTTGCTGGAAGCTCTGCAACTACAGCTTCTGTGGTTAAGAATGTTGAAGCCACACTGGTAGCGTTTTGTAAAGCACTTCTTGTTACTTTTGCTGGGTCAATGATACCAGCATCAACCATCTCGACATACTCTTCTTTTAAAGCATCAAATCCAAATCCTGTGTTTAGTTCTCTTACTTTATTTACAATAACAGATCCTTCCAGACCAGCATTTGTAGCGATCTGTCTCATAGGTGCTTCCAATGCCTTCAGAACAATTCTGCCGCCTGTTTTTTCGTCGCCTTTCAAATCTTTTACAATTTCTTCTACTTTTGCGATTGCGTGAATATAAGCAGTTCCACCACCGGCTACAATACCTTCTTCTACAGCAGCTCTTGTAGCAGCTAAGGCGTCTTCAATACGAAGTTTCTTTTCTTTCATTTCTGTCTCTGTTGCTGCACCTACTTTAATAACTGCAACACCGCCGGAAAGTTTTGCAAGTCTTTCCTGTAATTTTTCTCTGTCAAAGTCAGAAGTTGTCTCTTCGATCTGCATTTTAATCTGTTTAATTCTTGCCTCAATATCAGCTTTTGCGCCTGCGCCGTCAGCAATAATTGTCTTTTCTTTTTCAACTGTTACAGTTCTTGCATGGCCTAACATATCAATCTTAACATCTTTTAAGTCAATGCCAAGCTCATCACTTACTACCTGAGTGCCTGTCAATGCTGCAAGGTCACCTAACTGTGCTTTTCTTCTTTCGCCATAACCAGGAGCTTTTACAGCTACACAAGTGAATGCACCTCTTAATTTATTTACAACCAATGTTGCAAGTGCTTCACTCTCAATGTCTTCAGCAATGATTAATAATTTTCCGCCAACCTGAACCAATTGCTCAAGGATAGGAAGGATTTCTTGAATATTGCTGATTTTTTTATCTGTAATTAAAATATAAGGATTCTCCAACACAGCAACCATTTTTTCCATGTCAGTAGCCATGTAAGAAGAGAGATATCCCTTGTCAAACTGCATACCTTCTACAGTTTCCAATTCTGTTTTCATTGTCTTTGACTCTTCTACAGTAATAACACCGTCATTTGTTACTTTTTCCATTGCACTTGCAATAATTTCGCCAACTTCATCATCGCCAGCAGAAATAGCAGCTACTCTACAGATATGGTTACTTGTTGTTACAGCCTGGCTCATATTTTTAATTTCGTCGACTGCTGCTTCTGTTGCTTTCTGCATTCCTTTACGAAGAATAATTGCATTTGCACCTGCCGCAATATTTTTTAATCCTTCCTGAATCATTGCCTGAGCAAGGACTGTAGCAGTTGTAGTACCATCACCAGCAACATCGTTTGTCTGTGTAGCAACTTCTTTTACCAGCTGCGCACCCATGTTTTCGTATGGATCTTCAAATTCAATATCTTTTGCGATAGATACACCATCGTTTGTAATCAAAGGAGATGTAAATTTTCTATCTAATACAACATTTCTTCCTTTTGGTCCTAAAGTTACTTTTACTGTGTCTGCAAGTTTATTTACACCAGCTTCTAAAGCTTTTCTAGCTTCTGCACCATATTTGATTTCTTTTGCCATAAATATATACCTCCCAGTTAATTGAATGGAAACTTAAAAAGATCAATTTTCAATTTTTGCAAGAATTTCGCTTTGTTTCAATACCATATATGTCTCGCCTTCAAATTTAACTTCTGCGCCTGCATATTTGGAGTAAATGACAGTATCACCTGGTTTTAAAACCATTGTCACCATAGTTCCATTGATTTCTCCGCCTGGGCCCACAGCGATGACTTCAGCAATCTGAGGTTTTTCCTGATTTTGGCTGGTAAGAATAATACCACCCTTTGTTTTTTCTTCTGCTTCTTTTTGTTTGATAATAACTTTATCACCTAATGGTACAAGTTTCATACTTAAAAACCTCCTCATAATCTGTTAATTTTCTCTGTTAGCACTCATTCATATCGAGTGCTAACTATTGACTATATATTATCGTTTGTGATGATAATATGCAAATAACATAATCGTATAAATACAGGAAAATTTACCATATTTTACTGCATTATCTCTTTTAATCTCTTTAATACTTCGTTTTTCTTATTTTTCAATTTTAATTATAGATCCTGAAAAAATGTTTCATTTATCTTTGTAAAGTCGTCAATCATACAGTCTGCCAAAGAAATATCCTGATTTCCAGAAGTAGGATTTTTATACCCTAGCACCTTCATTCCAGCTCGTTTTCCTGCCAATACCAGCTCCTTTTCACAGTTTTTCGCTGGCCTGAAAATATAGGCTGTCGGTTTGATTGTATTATACACAGCCGACAAAAAAAGGCAATTACTCTATCAT
>JAGZLR010000108.1 GCA_018364635.1 Clostridiales bacterium
GGGCATAGGGAACAGCAGATTGACATTTCCTATGACCTTGTGGGAATACTCCCCGCGTCTTTACTGAATGACCTGCAAAACGGAGAAACGGCATAGCCCACAAGCTACGCCGTTTCCCAAAAACATTTCTAATACTGTCTTATGAGTGCCGCCCTTTATGGTATCTTTTTTTTAATCGACTATGCCATTTTAAATTCAACAGTCCTCTTTTTTACTTTCTCTTCCATCCAGGACATCCATCCAGCGTACATCTTTTTTTCCATCCTACAGCAATACAAACTGCGGCTAAAAACAGCATGCAGAGCATTCCGACCAACACCCAAAAGTAATTTTTTGTCCAGTCATATAAAAAACCATAGGCAGGTAACAGCACAATAGACGCAAGCGGCGCACCCATGGATACTTTCGCATATATTTTTTCATAATCGATGTTTCCAAAAAAAGCTAATGTTAAAATTGGTGATAACACCATAATACCTGAAGTTGTAAGGCCAAAGAAAAAAGATGAGACGACAAAAATTGGGTATCCCAAAAAACTGAACAGATATCCCACAATCGCTGTTATTCCAATTCCAATCATTCCAAAACAAGTTTTTAAGCTTCCAATTTTATCACTGACTATCCCAATACCAATGGAGCCTGAGGCGTTTCCGATGGATACTAAAGCTAACGCTATGCCTATCTCTTGGATAGAAAAACACATTCTAGAGCCATAGGTAGGAATATGTTGGGTAAATACACCTACACCAGTCATAGCAGTCATAAATAGTAAAAGCAAATAAAATGAGGCAGAGTGTACCGCTGTTTTTTCTTCCACTTGAACAGAAACTGATGACAGTTTTTTAGAGTCTTTGCTGTCTGTCTCCTCTTGACTTGTCCCATAAGGCAATAATTTAATGTCTTCTGGCCTGTTTTTCAAAAACAAAAAAGTAGACAATATGACAGCAAAAAATGCAATCAGTCCAATCAAACGATAAGCACTACGCCATCCCTGTCCTGCAATGATACTAGAGGTCAGTGGTTGAAACACTGCGCCAAACAGACCTACAAAGGCCATCTGGATTCCCATCATCATGCCGGCATTTTTTGTAAACCATCGGTGAATTAAAATAGGTCCTAATAAATTCACCAAAATCGTAGCACCCATGGCATAGGGAATCGCCAATAAATACCATCCATACACATGATTCATAAAACTAAATGCAACAAAAGATAACGGCATTAGGATAGAACCAATGGCAGCAACCAAACGGATATCCAAATGGTTGATTAATCTACCTGCTGTAGGGAGCCATACCACCATAACAATTGAAATAATGCTGAAATAAATAGTGAGCTTACCAATCCCAACCCCTATTTCTTGTGAAACAGGGGTTAAAAACAATCCTGACACCGTATTGATTCCCCCACCGGCAAATCCTCTAATTAGGATGACACCAATAAGGACTACCCATGCAAAATGCAGTTTTTTCTCGTTCATATCAGTCTTCCTTCTCAATAAAATCTTCACTGTTTTCTATCTTCTAAAAGATGAAATTACATAACTTTATCTTCAACCTCGCTCCGTTCTTTCTGGTCTATGTGAAAAACTGCCGCAAAACATCGTAGTCCTACGGCAGCTAAAATATCTTAAATTTTTCCAATCAAATCCAAGCTTGGCGACAATGCTTCCTTTCCTGGTTTCCATTTCGCAGGACATACCTGGTCGCCATGGGCTGCAACAAACTGGGCTGCCTGTACTTTTCTCAGTAACTGCTGAGCATCCCGTCCAATGCTGTTGTCATTGACTTCTATGGCTTTAATCACACCTTCAGGATTTACAATAAATGTCCCTCGCAAAGCCAAGCCTTCTTCCTCAATCAGCACATCAAACATTCTTGCCAAAGTCCCTGTCGGGTCCGCAAGCATTGGAAACTTAATTTTTTTTATTGTATCTGACGTATCTGCCCAAGCTTTATGAACAAAATGAGTATCTGTAGAAACAGAATATACTTCGCATCCAATCGCTTTAAATTCTTCATAGTGATCAGCCAAATCCCCTAACTCTGTAGGGCAAACAAATGTAAAATCAGCAGGATAAAACACAAAAACCGACCAATGGCCTTCTAAGTGATCTCTTGTTACTTCTTGGAACTGTCCTTCGTAAAAAGACTGTACTTTAAATTCATCTAGTTTTTTATTAATCAGCGGCATCGATTGAATCCTCCTCCATCAATTATTCTTATTCAGTATTGACATAAACGAGCATTTTATGCGAAATGATTACGTATAAAGCACAAGTAAATCAACATACTAATTGAGAAGTTTTTGATAAGGATGGTGAATCAATGGAAGACTTAAAAAATAAAGTTGCTCTGGTTACATCTGCAACCAGAGGAATTGGCTTGGCATGTGCGCTAAAATTGGCCTTTTATGGTGCCCATGTTTTTTTGGGTGTGCGTCGTTTGGAAGTAGCAGAAGAAATTTGCAGTCAGTACAAACAATACTGTATGACCCCAGTTTTTTTTGATGCTACAAAACTTGACAGCTATCCTTCTATGGTGGAAGAAACAATAAAACAGGCAGGGAAAATAGACATCTTAGTTAACAATTACGGTATTGGGCAGCCTGCGGATGATTTAGATTTAATCCATGGAAAAGAAGAAGCCTTTTTCCATATTATCGAGCAAAATTTAGGAAGCGTTTATCGGATTACGAAACTGGTGCTTCCTCATATGATACAAAAGGGCAGCGGAAGTATTATCAATATCTCTTCCATTGGTGGTATTATCCCTGACATTACTAGAATTGGCTATGGCGTATCTAAAGCCGCAGTAAATAATATTACGCAACAGATCGCCTTACAGTATGCTCGCCAAGGAATTCGATGCAACGCCATCCTCCCTGGTCTTACAGCAACAGATGCGGCACTACAGCATATGCCTCAGACATTTATCGACTCTTTTCTCTCCCATGTACCGTTAAACCGCATGGGGAAACCAGAAGACATCGCTAATGCAGTTGCTTTTTTTGCAAGTGATGTTTCATCCTATATTACAGGGCATATTTTGGATGTGGCCGGAGGATACGGCATTGGTACTCCTCAATACGCTGATACAATCCGGCAAAAATAATAAGGAGTGGTAGCAATGAATTTGTATAATGGAAATGAGATTCCAACAGGACTAGGGATGGCTTTAACACAAAATTTAGAAGCAATGAAAGTATTCGCATCTTTAGGAGAAGAACAGCGCAGTAATATCATATCCCGGTCACATACAGCAAAATCGAAAGAGGAAATGGCACAAATTGTTCATGATCTTGTAGGGTTAAAACACGGACCAATCAAAATCAGATAGTCAACTGATCAAATACAGTTTCTAAATTCTATTTTTGAATAAATCAGTATTCTCTACTTTATAATTCCTATGAAAAAACCACCAGAGTTTCTGGTGGTTTTTGTTTCTTAATCGAGGTCTCTTTCCAATTATTTCGTCTTACTTTTTCAAATTTTTTTGTTGCTTCCCCATACCCACCCTTGCAGAAACAGTCAATGTTTGGTTATAACAATAAAAAATAACTATACCATTGTACTCTATCGGAGCGTAACCATTCTTGAGGAATCGAACCTCTCACCTGCTCTTCAGCGAACCATGAAATACGACATCCGCAGTCGCCGCGTAACATTCGCCCTGTTATCTGCTACCACACAAAAAAATTATTCCATCAACTCCGTTTTCCAATTATATTCCTGTAATTGATTATCCAAAAGACGAAGTTCTTTTGACATTTTATCAATTTCTGCCTGCCAATCGGATACTGAAATTGTTGATTTTATTTTGATTTCGGTACTTCTGGCGCGGTAAGAAGTTTGACTTGCTGCATAAACCACATCCTTATAGACATGAATCTTTATAGAAAGGGTATCTTTCTTGGCAATCATTTCTGTTAAAGATTTTCCATCTACAAAGGTGTTACAATTTGTTTCGTTGATATGGGAGATCAGATAAGATAAACGGGAGATAGACGTCACCAGTTCTTGTTTTAATTTCTCAGGATTCTCCGCAGGCTGTTCCCCATCTTGTACCAATGCATTGTGTGTCAGCCTCTCTTTCAGTTGTTCTATATTTCTGTTTAAATCTGCACGTTCCTGCAATGCCTCTGCAAGTTTCATCCAATCACACTCCCATCAATTATGATATATTTCCTTCCAAACGAATACATTGAACAACATATGTTCTTTTTCCCTTATGCCAAGGACTTATTTTAATATATGAGTTTAAAGCAATTTATTTTGTGCGTGGACCAATACCGAAAATGAGATAAAGGACAAAGAAAAACAGAATCAAACCAATCCAAT
>JAGZLR010000024.1 GCA_018364635.1 Clostridiales bacterium
AAAAGAGCAGAAAAATCAGAAAAATTTCCATTAAATTGCTGTAACTCCTCTACAGACGGAACAACGATCTCATTAAGCGCAAAAAAACCGCGTCCTTGATTTTCTACTTCCACTTTCCATTGAAAAAGATTTTTTAAATAACTTGTCTTATCTTCTACCCCTGTTACTCTAACTAACATATTATAGAGCAAGTTTCTATCCTGTCCTCGCTGATTTGGCAGGACTAAACAATCTGCAAAAACATTTCCACTAAGCCACGTATTTGTACTACAAATTTTCACCTGATCTTCACAGTAAAGTGTAGATTGTTTTTCTCTATCCTGCTTTTTTTGTATTAACTTTTCCAAACTAAAATCCGTTGGAAAGGCGCTAAGCGTTTTATCTTGATACAAAAACGACTCTGTAGAGGATAGATCTAGCTTCTGATAAGACAAATCTCCAGCAATTTCTAATAAAAGAATATCACAACCTGCTTCTGCCAATATTGAAAAGACTTTCAGCTCGTATAAACTCACATTACCTTGATAAAGAATTTTAGGCACATCTTCTTCGCCAAGTAAATTTAGCATCCGTTCAAATTTATAATAGAACCAACACATATACTTGATATATGCATTTTTCAAAATATTTTCGTTCTTACCCTCTTTTCGCATTTTATCAAGGGCTGAAAACAAGGCTATGGAAAGATCTTTCCTCTTCGCCTCATTAACTCTTGGAAGCCATTTTGCCAGACATTGACTAAAAAAATTAGGGTCCAAACAAAAATTTAGCCCGATCATTTCTTCATAATATGACAACTGTCTTTCATCTGGATTAGGGATCTTTCCCATAAGTACAACGCCTGATCTTCTTGCTGCCTGCATATAATGAGCTAAAAAATCTTCAATGCTTTTATTGTATCCAGCAATCCGATAAAAATAAATTCCCCGATTCTTTCGACAAGACAGTTTAGTAAAAAAATCGTCTAGTTTATTCAGTTCTATTTTTTTTAACATTCTATCACAGCCTGTAATTTATTCTTAGCTTTTTGTGAGAAAAATGAAAAATATATTTGTCAAATTTTTTATTTGCATCATAGAATCTACTATCTGCGAACTTTATCCAAACATTTTTTTCATTTGTCTTAATTTTACAGAAATTTCATCTGAAATACAATGAAATTTTAACATATTTAGAAAAATTGCGATGATCAAAAATTTGTTTTTAGTATATCATACTAATTTTGTGAAGTCTATCGCTTCTCCTAAATTTTAAAATATTCTGCATAATCACTATAGATCTGAAAGTTCCTTTATAATACCACAAGCTCTATAATTTTTCAGAGGATAGGACAACACAGGAATATTCTTTTCTTTTGCAAGGCTTATTAAATGGTTCAGCATAGGGTTTTGTTGGTCATTTTCCCGTACAAGAATCCGCCATGGGACTCTTCTTAAAAGGACTCTTGTTGCCTCCCCTAGTCCAGGCTTTATGAAGTTAATATCATCCACCCTCATACTCTCAGCAATTTGACGAACCTCATCTAGTCCAGTCCCGACTGTTTCTTTCTCTTTTGGCAGCTCACTTTCATCAAACAAAAACTTTTCTTCAATTGCTGATAAAAATTCCTCAGATAAATCTTTGTCCTTCAACTCTTCATAATAGACCGCCCCATGGAAATCGTCTTTTCCAATAATGTCATCCCTCAAAAATGTCCGGCTAATTAAACCAGATACTGTGCAGTTGAGACAGGAGCTTGGTATCAAAATATCTTCATGTGTGCCGCATAGACCTGTTAATCCAGCTGGGTCCGAAAGCACAGCTAATTTGGGAGATATCTTTGGATACGAAAGCAGATCTTTCTTCAATTCAGATAAAATAGCCCCTTTCCCAATCCATCCATCAATAAATTGAATTTCTTCTTCCTTATGTTTTTTGCAAATATAATTGATCGCATTTTCATCTATTCCTCTGCCTCGTATAATCGAAATTGCGTAGTGAGGCACACAAATATCATATTTCTTTTTGAGATAACGTTTTATAAGAATTCCAACAGGCATCCCTGCACGGGCAAGAGAAACTAAAACTACTCGTTTCCCCTTTTCTTTTATTATTTTTTCTGCTACAACACCGACAGCCTGGGCAGTTTGTGGAGCAAAATTATTTAAAGCAGCGCGGTAAGCTTCCATATACTTCTCCGAAGGAGTGTATTCCTGAGGAATCATCTCACAGTAATGCTTTCCACTTTGGATGAGTCTTTCTCTTACCTGTGCTGGTTGGGGCGATACCAAACCTGTAATATCTTTTAAGAGCAAAATGACATCCTCTTCTTTATAGGAACATTTCATTTCTCGCACCACCTACATATCTCTATCTTTGTATTTCCTGCGGTATAAAGTGCATCCACAATTGTATTAATACCAGCAGAGTATTCCTTTTCTGCTTCCGTTATAAGAAATACCTTGTCATATTTACATAAGTTATATACATATGTTATCCGTTCTTCTTCATAAGGGCTAATCAATTGACTTCTAGAAAAAATCGGATAGCTCGCTTCACTGCTTGGAAGGATCGGACTTCTTGTCGTTGCATGAAATCTAATCTTTGCTAGAGGATATTGTTTTTCCAAAAAATATGCCGAAAGCAGAGCCGGATACATAAACTCCTCTGTTCCCAAAATAAGAATATTCTCTCCCTCTTTGATATCATGGCTAGCTGAAAATTGTGTTGCAAATTGATGACATTTTTCCTCGTATTCTTTCATTGGATGAATCCATCGAGGATTAACATAGCCGCTATATACAGATCTTTTCAAAGAAATTTCTGGAAGATCCATCTTTGCAATATATTCTTTGCCATCATACCGATAATTACCTAACAGTTTTTCATAGTTTCCGTTGTCACTTTTTCCTAAATATACAACTGCAATGCCTTTTTTTTGAAATCTCTCTAAACTGTCTTCAGTCATACCATTGAGGAGGGAAGCTGCCGTATACCGTACATTTTTTGTAAATCGATCTAATTCTTCTTTGAGCCCTAAAATCGTGTTACCTGTTGTAATCTCATCCTCAATAAACACAATTTCTTCTGCCTTGGTAAGCGCCTGCACAAAACCATTTTTGATAATCTTTTGCTCTGTAGCATGACTATGGCTCTCAGAAAAATAAATATATTCTGCTTCTGGACAGGACTCCCGTGTTGTTTGCAGATACATCGGATTTCCTCTTAACAGTGAAGCAGCACATGCCCCTATAGCAGTAGCCGTTTCTGCAAAAGAAATCACAACTGTATTTTGGCCTAAAATCTGTGCATTGATTTTCTCTGCCAGCTGTCCAAATAAGTGGATCGCAACAGAAGGGGCTATCGGCATATGTTTTCCCTGCAACGGATTTACAATTAAATATGGTCTTTTTTTATTTCTATCTCTTTTTGCCACGCTTATCATTTGCTGTAGTATAGAGTCCCTATTATTCATTCTTTACCACCCCGTAAATTTCAGACAAAATAAGCATTTTTTCCGCCCATATCCGATGCGTTTTATATTCATTCATCCTTTGGCCTTCTTGACTTTTCCCCACCATGAGCTTATCATTATTCTCCATTTGCAAAATATGCAGAGCATCTATATAGTCCGTCTCAGGTACCATAAAACATTGATTCGCTACAGAAATTTGATTGGGATGAATAACAGTCTTACCAATAAAACCATTCAGTCTATCTCTGCGAAGTTCACGAATAAACCCTTTTCTCCATCTTTCATCCTTGCCATCAAAGTATTCCCATACAGGGCCGGATACTACATAGTCCATAGAAAAACAAGTTAATATGTCGCTTAACATTTGGCAGACTGGTGCTATATCATAAATCAACTCGTCTGCATGTCGCCGAACCCCCAACGTTTTACAGAAATCATTTCCTCCTACCCGCACATTTAGGACATATTCTTTCACTGCATCGATTTTTTCTTTAATTTGATACAAAAAATTTCTGCGCGTTTGTAAATGAAATAAATCCTGACTTTCAATAATTGGCATCATATATATCTTCTTATCCACATCTTTATTGATCGCTAATATTTCTTTTATATACGCATCTGCGTTTTCAACTGAAAACTTAGGAAAAATAAATCCTGTCAGAAGACGTCTGGATTCCTTTAAAGCATAAAATAGACGTCCAATTTGCTCTGGATTCCTTACTCTTATAAAAATTTTAGGAAGAAAAAACTCTTTATTCCCTATCATACAATTAATTTGGTCCATAGATGCTACCAAAATTCGCTCTGCTTCTTCCACTCCTTTATCACTAATAGAATCCTCAAGGCATAAAGAAAGAGAATAGGGACAGTCAAATTTATTGCCAACTACAGCTTCTGCGATTGATTTATTGTTCCCCGGAGTATATAGTAACGCACCTACCTCGTAGGGCAACCGTCCATTCTCTAAAATTTCAACACAGTCCATTTTAGCCCTCCTAGTTTCTAACTGATTCGGTCATTTCTAATGAGTTCCATAACTGTCTCATATTATACCAACAATTATTTAATAAAAAAAGAATTTTTGCTCACCTTTTCAATATTTTATGATAAAATTAGATACGGGATGGTGATGAAATTTGTTTGATAAAATGACAACGCAACTCAATAAAGTAAATTTAACTTCTTATGAAATGTTCTTTGGCATTAATGGTCGCTGTACAGAAGAAGCAAAGGATGCCTATTTTCTACGATATATTGGTATGGACTGCGAAGTCGATAAATATATTGATAGAATCATACAGACCGATCAATTTATGTCATCTCAAAACCGTAAATATCTTAGAATTTCTGGACCACTCACACCTTTAAGTCTAGACAAAACACAAGCAATCGCATCCAAATATGAGCAGTTAAAAGCTAATATCGATACAATAGATTTTAGTTACTTATTCGCAGATCAAAAGTTAGCCAATATGTTGAAACAAAATTACATAGATATTTTGGCTCTATACCAGACAATAAAACCCAACAGCACCGAATCAATCCTAAAAAATTTTGGCATTAAAATGCTGTTTTGGATCGATGAATATTTTCCACAGCTTTTCGATAAAAACAGTTCATTGACTATCTCGCCAAAATGTGTCTTTTTAGGAAATATTAAAGAACATGAGTATTTATTTTTATATCTTTTGGCAAAATCGGGGTGCGATGTTCTCTATTTAAATCCAGAAGGAGATGCCAATGTTAACAACAAGTTTTTAGAACTGTCGCATCTTCAGATGTATCCAAAAAAATCTAAAGTCTCTGTTCCCCAATATTTTGTCACTCCTGACTCTATATGTAAAAAAGTGCGGCCATCTAGAGAAAACATACAAATCTCAATGCCCCAAAAAATAATTCAAAAGCCTACAGCGGCTCCAAAACCTGACAAATCTACACCACAAAAACCTTTAGAATATGAAGAATTAGCGCGTATTGCTTCCTCTATCGTGATGATTAGTGTCTTTGACAGCAACAATACTTGCTTCAAAACAGGTTCTGGCATTATGATAGGAGAAGACGGATATATTTTGACAAATTTTCACGTCGTAAATGGCGGTGTATACTTTTCTGTTCGGATGGAGGAAGATCAAAACTCCTATGAAACCGACGAACTTCTAAAATACAACCAAGATTTTGATTTAGCCTTAATCCGCATTGACAAAAAATTGCAGGCAGTTCGCATCTATCAAAACCAGAAGGAACTGGTTCGAGGTCAAAAAGTTGTCGCTATCGGCAGTCCTTTAGGACTATTTAATTCCGTCTCTGATGGAATCATCTCTGGGTTTCGTACCATAAATAATCAGCCAATGATTCAATTCACCGCGCCTACTTCTCATGGCAGTTCCGGCGGAGCAGTTTTAAATATGTACGGCGAACTCATTGGTGTAAGCACTGCCGGCATAGACGACGGACAAAATCTCAATCTTGCAGTTAGTTATCAGACAATCCTTCCATTTGTCCGTGGCTTTGTTGTTTAAAAGAAAAATCTCCTTAGAAAACTAAGGAGATTCTTTTTATTAAAAACACTTTTGTTTAACTTTCCTGCGTCTGGATAGAGCCGCAGCACTGATAATTATTGTCTATATGATGAGCGATAAAACGTGCTCTTAGATTTCTTGTACTGCACATAGATGTTTCTGATGGCCCTGAAACATTTAAATCTTCTGGCAAAACAAACTTAATACATCTTACCACAATGTCTCTGCATTCTGGATAACTATGAGCGGGTATCGTAAAAGCCTTTAGTCCTCGTTGGTGTTCTTGTCCCGCCTGGTCAACTTCTGTCAAAATAACTGCCAACGCTACCCTTTTGTATGGGCATACATTTTTTAGCCTCACATCTATCTGCGCAATTCTTCCCATAGACTGCATATAGACATCGCCTAAATCGATCTCTGTTACATCCTGGCAGCCGGTGAGCGACATATCTACAGGAATTGGGCATTCTTCTGGCAAAACAATTTCCCCGCAGTTTACTGTCACCGATGGGTTTGGAAAACTTACTGCATTGCCTTCGGTATCAGAGTAGGAAATAGATTCATTAATATACATTGTTCCAGAACCGTCTCCTGTATGCTTTGCATAAAATTCCAAAGTCGCTCCTTCGTTTCCAGACACGCCAAGTTCAGGAATTCTCCATTGGAGTGTTGTTTCGTTTATCATAACTGCCGTCCCTTTACTTGGCGGAACAATACTTGTAATGGTAAAGCTAGAATTGATAACTTCATCCAATATAATATTTGTAGCACCTGGCTTCGAAATGTTAGCTGCCAAGTTTTCAAATAAATCCTCCAAATCTTCATCATTTGGCGTCACTGCTACATGGGATGCGTCAGGATCTGATGCCCAATCATTGAGTGCATCTACATCAATTCCACCGGAACCAACCAGGCCGATGCAGTAAATAATAATTCCTGCCGCCTTTGCCGCAGCCGCGATCGGACCAGGTGCCACACCAGTTGTAGTCTCTCCATCAGTAAACATAACAATAACTCTTGCATTGCTAGAAGTTGGGTTAAACAGCTGTAATGCTTTTACAAAGGCATCGCCATGATTTGTAAAACCATCCGCAGTCAGACCATTTACCGCCCCTTTCAACGCTGCCACAGAAGTAATGAGCTGTGTGTTAGCTACTGCCGTGTCAGAAAAACTTACAATTCCAATGTGACTGCCTGAGCCAATGATCCCATCTGCTGTTCCGTCTGTAGCCTTTTCAATAATATCGATAAAGGCATTGGCTCCCTGCTTCATGTTCATTAATGGCTCTCCCGACATGCTTCCAGACTTGTCCAACACCAGGACAATATCTGTTGGATTTTCTGAGATATCTGGTGTGGCAGATAAAGCTAGCGTTACTTTCAGCGTTCCGTCACATTCTATTGCATTCACATTAATTTGTTTATTAGAATTTGTAATTCCCATAAAAATTCCTCCTTATTTTTTGGCTATTGCTTGTACACTACACTATATGAAGCAATCCCAATAAGGTTACAAATTCTCCTTCTATAAACCGCTTGATTCTTTGACTACTTCTTTTTATGCTCCTCTATTACTAGACTCCTTTTCATTTTAAAGTATCACTGTTATTTAGTACCAATGAGCTATACAAAAATAGTACATCACATCCCTCAAAATCAATAAACTGTCCAAGATAATCGGGCTGAATATAACGGATATCAACAAGCGTAATTTTAGAATATCCGCTTAGTAAAAGTGGAGCGATGCTGGAACCAAAGGAATCACGGAACATCACAAGTTCTCTGTCATTGTGTGCCTTTGGGTTTTCTATAGTGAGTAAAGATATAGGACCAGAAAGAAACATTTCATAGGGATCCTTTCCCTTAGCGCGCTCCATATCATATACTGTCCCAGCTTTATTGTTTTGAAAGTCATATACTGTACAGCTTTTGATTGCGTCATTGGTCAGATAGTGAATAGTTTCATTGTCTAATGGAAGTGCTGATTGTCCACAGTATACACCGTAAAATTCCCGATCTAACTCAAATTCTTTATAATCCCCAGATAAATTGACTCCCATAGCTTTGGCTAGACGCTCTGCCACATCTGTAATCCGTTCCTGTCGCCAATGGGTATCTGTTTTATAGTAGTCATCCCTCTCTAAAAGATCCGAAATAGAAATATATTCTGCAAAATCAACTTTCTGCGCCATCATAGTTTCCAGTTGCTCGTAATCCATAGAGAGATGTCCGCTTTCCTTAGCCAAGAAACAATTTTTATCTGGAATAATAGAGAGAAATACCTGATTATCATGATTTAAATATTTTTGATAGATGTTTAAAAAACGATTAGCAGCCCAATCTAAAGACGCTTCCTTCATGGGATACTCTACTGCGGCCGCAAAACCTTCAGACACATAAATCCCATTGTTGTCCTGTCGCTGAAATAAATAAGTAGCAGTCAAAGCTTTTAGCGTACGAAACTGATCCCTATATGGAAAATTATCTTGGGCATAAGCCTCAAAACCCGACATAAACCGTCCGCTTAGCACTGTATTTACAGTAAGTTGAGGCATTACAGACAGTTTTCTCCGTTCGCTATCTGAGTACTCCTCCTTTGGGAGAAACACACACATCAGGAAAGACACAATAAAAAATAGAGCGAATAACACACAGACGACTACATTTTTCTTTTTTGTCTCCATAGTTTCCCTCCTAACTCAAAATCTAAAATATAAAAAAGGGTTGAAGGAACCATCCACCAAATAGGCAGTCATAACCAGTAACATAGCGAATAAGAATATTGGTTCTAACACATTCAAAAATTTGCATACCATTGCTTGTTTTGAAAGTTGCATCACTCCATTCCTAATAAAAGGTGTCGCACCGATCATGGCTATAATCAATACTAACCCAAAACTACGCAGACAGTAAACCGCTTCGGCTGAAATGAAAGGAATTCCCCCTACTCCAAATAGACCGCCAATATCAGAGAATGCTTGATACATATTCTCTGCATTAAATATCACAAAACTGAGCACAACAAAAAATAGGACATAACTATGGGCAACCAACCGACATTTAGTCAGATACTTTAATAACCATATCTTCTCAATCACTAGAAGGACAGCAAATAGAAGGCCCCAGACAATAAAATTCCAGGCTGCCCCATGCCAGAAACCAGTCAACATCCACACTACTAAAATATTTAAAAGCTGCCGATTCTTTCCTACACGATTTCCACCTAATGGAATATATACATAGTCTCTAAACCATGTCCCTAAAGAGATATGCCAACGGCGCCAAAATTCCGTAATACTATTAGAAATATAAGGATAATTAAAATTCTCCAAAAAATGAAAGCCAAATATCTTGCCAAGACCAATAGCCATATCGCTGTACCCCGAAAAATCAAAATAAATATGTAGGGCAAACGAAATCGCATACAGCCAATAAAAGAGGATTGATTTCTCATCAGATACTCGAAATACATTGCACAGTTCTCCAAGCTGATTGGCTATTAAAATTTTTTTGCCCAATCCAATAAGAAAGCGACGTATCCCTTCTGCAACTAAAGCTATAGAATGCGTCCTATGTTCAAGTTGCTGTGCAATGTCAGAATAGCGAACAATGGGCCCTGCAATCAATTGAGGAAACATCGCTACATAAGCAGCTAAATGAATCAAATTTTTCTGTGCTGGCTCTCCCCGATACACATCCACCGTATAGCTGATGATCTGGAAAGTATAAAAACTGATGCCGATTGGCAGAGTAATGCGAAGCAGCGGAAAACTCATACCTGTGACTTTATTAAAATTTTCTAGAAAAAAATCAGCATATTTAAAATATAAAAGAAAGGAAAGACTGACTGCTACAGAAAATCCACAGATCAGTTTTGATACAAACTGCCCCCTATGTTTCTCCATCAAAAGGCCAAAACCATAGCCAAATAAAATTGAAATCATCATAAGCAATACATATTTTGGTTCTCCCCAAGCATAAAAAATCAAACTGGATAGCAAAAGTACGCTATTGCGAAGCCTAGCTGGAGCTAAAAAATACGCCGTCAAAACTAAGGGGAGGAAATAATATAAAAATGGAATACTAGAAAAAAGCATCTAACCACTTCCTTCAAAGCAAAACGGGACAGCTCAATCAAAAGGCTGCCCGCGATGCAGTAAATTTTATTTGAACGAATAAAATTAGTTTTCTACCACAGGGGTTTCAACAATCACTTCTGATCCATCCAATACGGAAAGGGCATTGGTCTTAAAGATCTCCACAAGATCCTCTGCTCCATACGCAGTAATCACATACTGGCCGTCCACATCAATAACAATCAGTGTATCAGGCATGCCACAAATCCACTGCTTTGATAAAATACTTTCTTTCATTGCCTCAGCAAAATCGTTTACACTAATATCACTTGTCAGATGATAGGCTGCTCCTGTAAAAGTATTCGCATTCATCATATGAATCATAGAAGCCGCATCATCAACATGATCGATTTCGCTTTCTGGCAGGCTCAGTGTAGAGGTTAACTCCTCTGTTTTAGATATATCAAAAGCCCCTGGAGCATCTGTAGTCATATGCTCAGAATCTCCACCGCCAACAGGGAACTTTTCCTCATCTGTATAAGTTTCATATACTTTGTTTAAAACCTCTACTGAACTTGTGTAGGCAGAAGAAGGCCCATTTGTATTCTGGTCACTGCTACTGCTGCTACATCCTGCAAAAGAAATTACCAGTACTGTTCCAAAAACTAGAGCTATAAATTTTTTCATCATACATATTCTCCTATCTTTCCTGATTTATTGTCATTGCGGCTCACTTTTTTGTAATATATACTCGCCATTGCCGCTTGTTGTGAGTATATAGGTAAGATCTTCTGTATCCGTTTTCAACGTTAAAGAAAGTGTTGCTTCATCTGTACCAGAGACATCCCACCAAAGTAAAGCATCTCCAGAGAACTCTACCTCTATTCCATCCTGTAAAAGTTCTCCTGTCAAATTGAATAGACTAATCGTACCACCGGAGACACTTATCTTTGTTTTCTGCTTTGTTTGCAATTCCAGTGAAATACCAGACATTCCCGCCATATGTCTTGTTGCCATCTGCGGATTATTTGCTGCAATCACAGTTGGATTTGCCTCAATAGGCGTTCCTTGAAACAAAAGCAGAACTTCACCTTTTGTTCCAAAAGAAGTGAAAAAAACAAGACATATAACTGCAGCACAAACAATTGTGGCTAATGACTTCGTATGGATGAAGTTCCTCGCAGTATCTCTTTTTTGGAATTTTGCTTCCTGTTCTAAACGCATAACACGCTCACGAAGTTCTGCTGGCGCTTTGATATTACGGTATGCTTCCAAGTCTTTCTTTATCATCTTCATTCCTCCGTTCCAAGGGTCCCTTTGATCATCTGACGGCCTCGGGCCAAACGCATTTTAACTGCCGAAACTGAAATGCGTAGGCACTGTGCTGTCTCCTCTACAGAAAAACCCTCCAAATAATGAAGCACTACTACCGCATGCAGTTTATCTGGCAGACTCTGAACAGCTGATAAAAGTTCAGACGCCTCCATGTTCTCTGTCGCAGTAAGATGTTGGGCCTCCTCCAAAGGAGTATACCTACGGACTACTTGACGGCGCTGAAGATCATGGCATTTATTAATCGTTACGCGCAACATCCATGCACGCTCATGAGATGAATCCCGGAAGGAAGGCTGCTTTGCCATAAAAGTCGCAAACACGTCATGGACAATGTCCTGAGCGTCTTCCATATGTCTTACATAGGTTAGTGCTACTCTAAAGAGCAAATCAGAATAAGTTTCATAAAGTACTGCCAGGTCAACCGTTTTTCCATAACGCAATCTTCTTACCTCCTGTACTATACACGCATGGTCCTCTGATAAGGTCACATTTATTTTATTGATTTTTTTGAAAACTTTCTGAGCTATTATAACATATCTTGTGCTGAAATAAATCAACTTTAAACCTTTTAACTAAGCCCCTTCTTTTTGGTATGAATACGCAAACTTTTTTCTCTCTTTTGATATCTTTAAAGTAGCAGAAAAATGTTCTATAAAGATAGACTCACGCAGGACACTCTGCAAATAAAATTTGAAAGGACCTTATTTTTTATGAAAAGTTTGAAGAAAATTTCCACTGTACTTTCTATTGCTCTCCTTACATTCTCCCTAACAGGATGCTCAACCTCTAGCAACAATAGCCCATCTGCATCTAGTAATTCATCTACATCAAAACAATCACAAATTCTCTATTCCAATTTGACAGATGATAATTCCCAAAAAGAAGTGGTATCTCTCCTTCAAGCCCATGGAGTGTCCCAATTACAGACAGATACTTTCCTTGCATGGACAGACGATTTTAATTCTCGTATTACCTCTCCAAATCTGCCTACGGGTTTTGTTTCTATGACAGATGATTTTGTAGATTACAGCTCTCTTCTTTTTGATTACAAACAGCTCCCTGATGGAAATATTTTTCCAGAGGTAAATTGTCGCTTCACCTCTTTTTTGTTAATGCAAGACCACATTCAAACTAACGGGACTGGCAACGAAAATGATACCTACCTGATGTTTGATATTGAGGCCATTGACACACAAAAAGGTTATCAGCTTAGTCCTGAAAATAGGAGTAAATTTATCACGTTATTTAACAGTCTTCCTGTGGCCCCAAATAGCACGCAAGAAGAACATATCGCCAAAATAGAGGAAGCTTGGAAAACACGAGGTATTGCAGTAGATAGTACAACAGGTCTGTCTCTCATAGAAGTGTACTTACATTCTACTTTTGATGATGTCCGCTTTGTAGGACATACCGGCATCCTGGTAGAAACAGAAAATGGCCTTTTGTTTGTAGAAAAATTTGGCCCCAATGCTCCATTTCAGGCAACTAAATTTCAAAGTCGTGAGGAATTAGCCACTTACCTGCTTGCTCGACCAGATCTGTATGGAGATCAAACAGAACTTCCACCTATCGTAATGGAAAATGGTATATTGATGGATTCATCGAAATGACTCCTTTTGTCAATGACTTTAGCGCTACATGACAACCAATCTGTTTTTTCTTGTCAATTAGACTGTAGTATATTATAATAATTAAAGATTCATTCTATCAATCATTTCCATATACCAATTGAATAAGGGGGGCAACCTATGTACCAAGTTTCTAACTTTACTGATAATGACGATGTTAAAGTTCTTTCCGAGCTTGGAGCTTTTCAGGTCGTTGAGTATCAGCGTGATTTAAGCGTGTCTCCTAACTCAGCGATAACAGCCTATTACAGCGCACAGATGAATGTAAAAAAACGTCAGTTAGTCTGCCATTTGAACAAGGCCGGTGTAACGATTCAGGCTGGAGCAATGCAATGGATGTTAGGTAATGTCAATGCCACTACCGGAGTCAAAGGGATTGGCGATCTTTTAGGGAAAGCAGTCCGCGGTAAAGCAAGTGGTGAGTCTGCTATTAAACCAGAGTACACAGGAGACGGTCTGTTGGTGTTGGAGCCTACCTATAAACACCTTATTTTAATGAATACTGCTGACTGGGACGGCGGTGTTGTGCTGGATGATGGTCTGTTTTTGGCCTGTGAATCCACCCTACAGCATAAGGCAGTCATGCGCTCCAATCTATCCTCCGCTGTTGCCGGTGGTGAGGGCTTATTTAATCTAAGCTTGAATGGTGATGGTGTATTCTGTATAGAGTCTGAGTGTCCAAAGGAAGAACTAATTGAAATTACACTTCAAAATGATGTATTAAAAATCGATGGAAACTACGCCATTGCCTGGAGTAAAACATTGAACTTTACCGTAGAACGTTCCGGTAAAAGTCTCATTGGTTCAGCAGCCTCCGGCGAAGGCCTTGTCAATGTATATCGCGGTAACGGCAAGGTGTTGATGATGCCTACGGCTAAAATGCCTAATATCTAATCACATAAGCAAGAAGTAAAAATTCAGTTTTTAATTCTATGAAATAACAACAATTGACATGGTAAAAATTAAAACTACCCATCCAGCGGGTAGTTTTTTTGTCATATAATGGTATAATACTCACTCCTTGGATAATCAATGACCATACCTAAGAGGACGTAGTTTGCTTTGGTCTTGATAGGAGTTATAGATAGCCTGTGCCTGAATGGCACTATCTTTCACTTCATTCAAGCCTTTGCAGTATGATTATTTGCTATCCTCAAAAGAGTCTTCATATTCTTTTATACTCAACTTATCTTCTATTTGATCTTGCTTTTCTTGTTCCCTTATATATTTTTGTACCGCTACTGCATTCAATCCTACTGTGCTTACATAATAGCCTGACACAGAAATTTCTATTTCCTAATTTTATATTTTAGATTTGCATAGCGTTCGAATATCATGAGCGAACTTTTTCTATAAGATATCCCACGATTTTTGATAATGAATATTGGGTGGTATTCGCACCAGTATATGGATATAATCTAGACCTTATTCTGTTTCAATAATTTCTATTCCCTTACTGTCTGCATAATGATCCCAGAATTTCTCATAAATCTGCTCGTATTTGTTTATAAATTACTTGTCTCCGGTAGTTTGGTGTAAATACTATATACCTACATACCCCCATAAACTGTTTACCATAAAAACATCATCCTTTCTTCAATAAATATTGGCTTGAACACCTATATTTTACAACAAGGACGATATTTTTGCTTAAGCTTTTAATCTCACCCGCAGAGCAAGTGGTTGTGAAAGACACCTACGCAGTCTTAGACACCAAAGTAATAAAACAAAAGCAGTACGCCAAAAAGCGTACTGCTTAAAACATTTTTTAATTTGTATCTACATATACAACACTAGAATCACCTTTTTGAGCCTGTTCCATTACTGCAGTCGCAAGCATTTGAAAACTACTACAAGACACACTTGCACCAGATACTGCATTGATTTGTCCTTCTCCCTGTGTTTCTATCAGCTGAGCTGCATAATTTCTGGTATATTCATTAGGATATGTATCTTGTACGCGTAACATATTCTGCATATAAGCATTATCCCAACTTTTAATGAAGCCACTAGGATTTTCAGCATTATATTCTACAGAAACAATTTCGCCGCCTTTCACCATAATTGTAATATACTCCTTCCAGCCATGGCTATACTCAGCTTGTTGTGCGGTATAATAACCATCTTGAAGCTGCTGTTTCTCACTGCCGCATCCTGTCAGCAGCATAAACAGTGCGCACACAGAAAGAATCCATCTCCATTTACTTCTCATTGCTCAGATTCCTCCTTGCATTTAAATTTTTGTACCTTCATACGGATCTCATCCGCCTGCTCTGCTAACATCTGGCTAGAGTGAGCTGTCTCCTCAGCACTCTGCAAATTATGGTCAGCAATAGAAGTAATGGTATCAATCTTTTCCTCCATCTCTCCCAGTGCTTCCTGCTGTTCATGTACTGCATCTGTTAAATGTTGTGTAATATTTCCAATCTCATTGGATACCTTAGAAATCGAATGGAGTGATTTTGCTGTCTCCGCTGTCAATTCTACTCCTGTATGAATCATTGTATCTGTATTAGATACCATTTCTGCAGCACTCTTAGCTGCCTCAGCACTTTTAGCAGCTAAATCTTTTACTTCTCTTGCTACGATAGAGAATCCTTTCCCTGCCTCTCCAGCACGCGCGGCCTCTACAGAAGCATTCAGCGCAAGAATATTAGTCTGAAAAGCGATATCTTCAATTACTTTCGCAATTTTTTTAATCTCTTGTGCATTACTGCGTATATCATCCATAGCACTGGTTAATCCATCCATCTGCTGATTTGCATCCTGTATTTTCTGATCTATTTCCTCAGCTTTATCTCTTGTCTGATTCGTATCTTCTGTAACCGCATCTAGCCGACCCTTTACTGCCGTCACCGCTGTAACCAGCCTTGCAGCGGATTCGTTTTGCTCTACAGAAGCTGAATGAAGTTGTCCTGCTTGTAATCCTAGGTTATCTGATACATTAGATAACTGCACAATTGTACTTCCAAGATCTGATATTGTTGCATTCATTGAGTCAAGAATATGATATAAAGAATCACGGATCAGAACAAAATCTCCTTTATAATCACGCTTTGGAGAAATAGTTAAATCCCCTTTTGCAATGTAACTTAACACTTGATCGATCTCAGAGATATACCCACGTATACTGCCTACCGCAGTATCTAATGTCGTAGTCAATAATTCTAATTCGTCTCCAGACTTAACTGTTTCTACAACTGTAGTAAGATCTCCTTCTGACAGGCCAACCATACGATGTGTCACTTGCTTCACCGCATGAGAGATAGACCTCGACAAAGCAAAAATCGCAATTAATGATAGCAGAAGCAGTACAGTGGCGACTACCACAATTGTCAAGATTGCTTGATTGGTGAGATAAGCATAATCTGATTTTGGTACTTGGATGATCAATGACCATTGCGTACCACGAATTGGCGAAAATGCAATAATCATTTCCTCTCCCTCAATCGTTGCATCCAGAGCACCTGTTTCACCATTGATTAAACGAGAATAAATCGTATCATATCCATCCATATTAGATAAACTCATATTTTGCAAAATTACATTTTCATTAGGGTGCCCCACCACATATCCCTGACGGTTTGCTATAAACGCATATCCATTTTTTCCTACATTGATATTACTAAGCACATCATTTAGTGTATCATATTTATAAACGCCTACAACATAGTAAGCAGTTACTCCATCTTGTTTGACAGGCATACCAAGCGTTATCCCAGTTTTTTCCTGAAAAAGTGTTGAAGTGTACGTTGTCAGATTGTCTGTCTCCTGAAGTAAAGTAAAAAAGTCCTGATTTAAACTATCTAGCGATACACCTTCCCCTTGTACTAAATTCCCATTCAGATCATATAAAGCAATAGAGTATAATTCATAGACCTCTTCTGTATGGTCTAACACTTCTTTTCTTTCTTCTTCTGTTGTACTCTCTGCCAAATTAATGGCAACATTCATCATACGGTCCGCTAACATATGAATATTTGCTTCTACAGTCTTTGAAGACTGCCTTGCCATTGGCTGAAGATTATCCAATAATATATTATTGGTTAGCGCCTGCATAGAAAAGCCCATAATGACACTACAAATAACCACCAGTAAAAGAATTGAACTGATGGTATACTTTAAAATTCGGCGATTCAAACTTGTTTTTAAGTGCTGTTCAACACTTTGATTTTCTCGCCTTAATTTGTGGTACTTCACTTATTTCATCCCCTCTATTTTTTCAACAAATTTCGTTATTAATATAGCATATTTTTTCTTTTTTTTAAAGTGGTTTATTGGATATTTGGCTATTTTTCGAAAAATTTATTGATTCTTTTCTTTTCAAAAATTAGTTTGTTAATAAAACCTTCATCCCTCTAAACGGTAAAAAACAAAAAAATAAAGCAAGGACAAAGTTACAAAAATAAACTTTGCCCTTGCCAATATGAAATCGTTTTATCTCTGACCGAACTTTTTTATAGTATAAATAGAAAGCAAAGACTCTTCATTGTCAATCATTTATGTTTACTTAATCATCATATTCAGAAGAAAACTTTAAAACATCTCCTGTTATAGCATCAATTTCAAACTCATATTCCATAAATCCTTTTCTCATTTCACCTTCGTAGACAGCCATCCCATGTTCATAATCTAACTCTAGATCTGTAATAACAGAACCTGGCGCCAATTGAAGTGCAATCTCTTTGGCCTTTTCAACAGAAAAGATGTTTTTGTCAGTTTTGTTTTTTGTTTTATTCATTGTACTTACTTGGGTTTCTAAGTTTTGAAACATAAAGGCCCGATCAATATTGTGCTCTTTTCGAGAGGATAACAATTCCCCACTTTCTGTATTAAATTTTAGTTCATATTCAAATTTATCTTTTTGAATATCTAATTTTAACACATTTTCTGCATTATATCGATCAACATCAATATCTGTAATAATTCCCCCAGGCACATTCTTCTCCGCAAGTTCTTTCACCTGAGCGGCTGTAATAGCGTTACTTTTTTGAGCAGATGTCTTGACTTGTTTCATGGTTCGGTCTAGAATAACTCCACTTTCAGGATGGATTTCAAATTTACCAACATAGTTACCTTTTATAAAAAGCACATTGTATTTCTTTAATCCATCGTCAACATCAATGAATATAGACAGTACTGTATTCTGCCCCACTTGTTTTTCTACAAGATCCTTTATATCATTCTCTGTCAGAAGTACCTCAGTACTTCCAGTATGATCGTTTTTTTCACTCTCAACTTTTGTAATTTCTCTTGTCTGCTTATTCACGTCTATTTCATATGTCTCTGAAGCACTTTGATTATAAAATTTCAGTTCATAATCTAGATAATTATTTTCCCCATAAACAAAAGTACTACCTGATGGTAAATATCTTTCAGCAACTTGTCTTGCCTCTTCTACTGTAAAACCAGCGACACCAGCAAACGCTGCCGATGTAATTACGAAACAAGCAGAAAGTGATAATACACCAAAAATAATTTTTGATTGTCTCTTCATAAGATACTCCCCCTTTATTTTTCATTATCAGTATGCATATAAAAGAAATTTATTTATTGAAACATTTACTTAATCACAATCTATCAATGTATTCTTTCATATCCCTTTTACGAGTCTTATTTTATAAGAGAATTATTAAAGTAAAATGAGAATTACTTGCTAATAGGAATTTTTATTATAAATTCCGTTCCTTTTCCTGGCTCACTTTTTACATCAATACTTCCTTGATGCATTTGAACAATCCATTTTATCATAGCTAAACCTAACCCCGTTCCGGCTTTGTTTTTGCCATGTGTTCCTCGATAAAAGCGATTCCATATTTTAGATAAATCCTCTGCATATATTCCAATCCCTGTATCCTTTATTTTTATGACACACTGATTATCTTCTTGAAACAGGGTACAAAAAATCAATCCATTCTCTTTGTTATACTCAATAGCATTAGATATTAAATTAGTAAAAAGACGCGTCAGCAACGTTTGATCTCCTGTCAGACAAATCTCAGGCGTTATCTCCGTTTTTATTGTGATATGCCCCCCCTTTGCCTGATCTTCCATCTCTTCTAACACAATCTGAAACAGTTCACTGATATCCACTGTTTCTTTTTCCAGAAAAATTTTCCCATTGTCAGCACGTACAAGAAGTAGTAGTTGTGCGATTAAAGTAGACATCTTTTTGGCCTGGCGCTTAATTGCTCTGATAGATTCCAAACGTTCCTCCTCAGTTTTTGCTTTTTGCAAGGCGTAGTCACATTGTGCCAAAATAATTGTCGTTGGCGTTCTAAGCTCGTGAGAAGCATCCGATGTAAACTGTTTTTCTGCAGAAAATGAATGATATAGTCTTTCCAGCATGTGATCAAATGTTAACGCCAATTGCTTAACTTCGTCTTGTGCTGGAATTTTGTCACTAATTCTTTGAGAGAGATCGTTACCTCCACTGATTTTTTCCGCTGTTTTTCTAATTTCATCTATAGTACGAAATGCTCTTTTTGTAATAAAGTAGCCTCCAAGTGCTGTAACAAAAATAATTAAAGGTGACGCAAAAACGAGTATCCCAATCATTACACGAATCATATGATAATTTTTTGATATAGGGCAAGTTCCTCTGATCCATACAGGAGTTCTCCCCGCAGTACTATAAAGATCGTACACCATCCATGTCTCATTCTTTTCAGATACTATTTTTATTGTATTATGTTCTAAAAGGGCGTTTACATAACCTCTTCCCTCTTCCCTTGGAGCAATAATCCGTCCAAAATTGTCATAGATATAAATAGAAACATCATTTTGATAATACGAAATATCCTCCAAATTAGAATGTCCAATTCCCTTGCTAAGCGTGTCAGAAGTTTCCAACACCACTTGGTACAAAGCCTTTCTAGATTGATCTAAAAAAAACCTGTCAGAGATAAAAAACATCGCACTTAATATCATCAGCAATAGAAGTGTCAGAAAACTTGTATACCAGATGGTTATTCGTGTTTTAATGGAAAATCTTTTCATGATTCCTCCTTTAACACATATCCTGTCCCTCTAATGGTATGTATCAGTTTTTTGTCAAAAGAAGCATCTATCTTTTTGCGAAGATAACGGATATATACATCAACCACATTAGATCCTCCTTCTAAATCATAATTCCAAACATGCTCTTCGATTCTTTCCCTTGATAAAACAATCCCTTTATTGTGCAGAAGATATTCCAACATAGCAAACTCTTTGGATGATAAATTGATAATTCTCCCAGCCCTTGTAACAACATGGGATTTTAGGTCCATCGTTAAATCAGCAATAGAAAGGGTATTTGTGACAATGTTTGCCTTTCTTCTTAAAAGAACACGGATACGTGCCTGAAGTTCATCTAAGGCAAATGGTTTGATTAAATAATCATCTGCACCAGCATCAAGTCCTCTTACTCTATCTTCCACGGAATCCCTTGCAGTCAACAACAAAATATGGGTTTTTATATTTTTTTTACGAATAGCAGTTAAAACTGAAATACCATCCTTTTTAGGCAGCATAATATCCAATAACACTAAATCATATGACGTATTTTCAATATAGTACTGCCCATCCTCTCCATTATCGCAGGAATCGACTGTATAGCCTTCTGCTTTTAAGTTTTTTACAAGAACTTCTTGTAAATCCGGTTCATCTTCCACAACCAAAAGTCTCATACATTTTCCTCCAGTCTTTGGAAACCCCTATGTCCCTCAATTCTATCAGCCTTAATTATAAGGGAGAAATATGAAAAGTAAATGAGAAAATCGTCTGAACAAACTAAAAATAAAATCCTTTCTTTAAAATTTCTGCAACTAATTTCTCATTTTATTTTCATATTTTATCGTTATAATAATATTAAGTTTTTTCAATCAAAAAGGAGGGTTAAGATGAAACTTGGAATGATAATTTTCTTCTGTACAGGGATTTGTTTTATGGCAGGATGTAACAAAAGTACAGGACCTGCTCCTGTGATGCCTCAAAACGCATTGTCTCCTGTTACTGATTACGATGTCAGTAGCGAGAATACTGAATCCCATACAAGCGTTGTATCAGAGGAGCCTTGGGCACAAACAAACTCTGAAAACTCTACAGATTATTCCTTGATGACTCAAGAAGAACTTTTACAGTCCTATTACACAATAAAAGCTGAGGAAAAAGCATTAGAAATTGAAGAGGAGCAGTTAAAAATCAATTTTCGTATTGGAAGTGTTGGCAATACAGAATTTGAGCAACAAAAACTTTATTTCTCTCAACAGGAAAATATTTTGGACTTAGAAGAAGATACCATTGAAAACTACTTAAAACAGTTAAACTTTACCGGAAATGAACTTATACCACAAGAAATAAAAGAACTCTTTCATTCTGAAAACAGACAACAGATTTATGAATTGTATGAAAATCTGGAATTGGAAGAAGATAGTTTAGATTTAGAGGAAGATACTCTAGAAACTCAATACTTATCCAATAAAATGACACGAGAAGAATTTATTGCCAAACAATCTGATTTAGAAAAAAGGGATTTTATGTTAGAATGTCAGCTGGACTATCTTGAAACTTTGGGATATGATGACTAATCATAAAAAATAACAGCTCGCTTCCTATAAATAACTCCATATTAATACTGCTCCAAAATTAAAATCAAAAGGCTAAGAACTCTTAACACAAAAGATTCTTAGCCTTTTTCATACTTTTATATTCCAAGAAAACCAACCAATTCCGGCAGCTGCGCAATATTTTGAATTACAAAATCTGCCCCTGCATCTTTAAACTCTCTCGCCGTCTTTTTAGAAAGTTCTATGCGTTTTTGTTCAGAAAGACTACAGAACTCTTTTTCACTAAGACCTAACAAAGAACTTCCTTCGACCACACCGACTGTCCAAACCCCTGCATTGATACCTTCTTTTATATCTGAAACAGTATCTCCGACTTTTATCGCACTCTTTACAGATGATACATGAAACTTCTTTAAATTTTCAAATATCATATATGGATATGGACGGCCTTTTCCATTTACACTGTCTGCGCTAATCCAAAAGTCAGGAGAATATCCCTGCTGTGCAGCTTTGGAAACTACAATTTCCATCATCGCGTCAGTATACCCTGTTGTGGAACCAATTTTAATTCCCATGTTTCTAAGAATTTCTACCGTCTCCAATACATATGGTTTTGGGGAAGCAAAGTTTTCTAACATAGCAAATAACTTTTTTTCAAACTGTTGATACACAGCCTCCACATCATCTTTTGTAAAGGCATGACCATTAATTTTTTTCCATTCGTTAGAAATTCTATCCATCTGAAACATAGTACGTATATGGTCTCTTTTTAGCATTCCCATAGGTTTTCTCGTTTCTTCTGTTGTAACTTCAACACCGAAATGTGAAAATGAATCCATAAATGCCCGAACTGGTGCAAAACAGCCATAATCTACTGTTGTACCAGCCCAGTCAAAAATTACCGCCTCGATCATAACACGCACTCCTTTTTTATTTTGATAAAAGCTGAGATGATATCTATCAGTTTTTCAATATCTTCTGTATAAATTTCTCCAATATTGCCAATACGGAAAGTATCTAGTTCTGTAAGCTTTCCAGGATAAATAGCATATCCCCGTTCTTTTATATATTGATAAAACTCATCAAATTCAAAAGATACGCCTTCTGGATAAAAAAACGTTGTGATAATCGGCCCTTGATGTCTATCATCAATATAAGTGCGAAATCCAAGCTGTCTCATCTTTTCAATCAACAGTCTGTTATTTTCTTTATAACGATGATATCGAGCAGGGATTCCCCCTTCTTCTATCAGTTCGTCAATCGCCCTAGAAAAAGCCAGAACAACATGTGTAGGGGACGTAAAACGCCATTTTCCATCCTTATTCATACATTCCCATTGATCATATAAATCCAAAGATAAGGAACGAGCCTTTCCTTTACTTTCTAAAAGTTTGTCCTGTCTACATATAATAAAAGAAAACCCAGGAACGCCTTGAATACATTTATTGGCGCTTGATATTAAAAAATCAATTCCCCATTGCCCAACAGGGATCTCTACGCCTCCAAAAGAAGACATTGCATCGACAATAAAAGTACATCCTGCTTCTTTTACAATCCTGCCTACAGATTCAATGTCATTTAAAATTCCGCTTGTCGTCTCGCTATGTACCATTGCAACATGCGTAATTGTGCTATCATTTTTCAGTATATCCAAAATATGCGCGGCATCAGGAACATTGTCATACTTTTGTACATAGTGTACATATGGAATTTTACTGTGTTCACAAATTTTTGTCATTCGTTCCCCATAAGAACCATTAGAACAAATTAAAACTTTTTCCTTCTCCCCAATCACACTTGTCAGTACGCTTTCTACGCCAAAGGTGCCGCTACCCTGCATTAACACAGCAGTATAGTCGTTTTCAGATACCTTTGCCAACATAAGAAGCTGCTGTCTAATCTTCTGTGTCACTGCTTTATAATCATCATCCCATGTACAACGATCAACCATCATTTCTTTTTTTACAGTATCACTGGTTGTTAACGGACCTGGTGTAAGTAATTTATATTGATTTTTCATAAAATTTCCTCCTTAACCTTTTGCACACTCAGATAATTGCTGATGCGCTTGAAATAAATCTAATGTTAATGGTTCTGCAAATTTTTTAGGATATGTAGACTGATTTTCAGATGATGCTTTTTCTCCTTCGTATAATGGATTTGGATAACTTTTAATCAGCTCTTCACGTGCATTTTCTATCATACATTGTGCTATTCCCATAGCTAAAGAATTTGTTTTATCTCCTTTATTAATGACAGCAACAGACTCTGTTAAAGAAAAATTTCCTTCGCTTGGATCTACAAAGTCAATCGGAAGCCCTTCTGCTTTATCCGCAACTGCCTGATGACGCAGCCCAAAACCAATAGCGACTTCTCCCGCTCGACACAGTTTTAAAGGTCCTGAACCTGAAGTTTCAATATGTGCATCTGCATTTTTATAAATACCAGCTAAAACTTCCTCTGCCCCTTCGTCGCCATAAGCATCTACTAATGCTTGAATCAACAGCCATGCCGTTGAAGATGATTGAATATCCGTCACCGCAATCTGTCCTCTATATTCTTCTTTTGTAAGATCCTTTAAAGAAGCAGGTACCGTTAATCCTTCAGCGTGGATTAATTCTGTATTTAATATAATTGCTCCTTCTTGCGACGTAATTGGCGCTGTATAATCAGGAACTTCCTCCAGTGTATTGACTTCAAATTCCAAAGGCAAAAACATATTATTTTGGTCCTGCGCGCTTTGTAGATAAAATGTACTCATCGTCACTAAATCTGCTTCTAAATTTGTTCCTTCTGCGAGAAGCTTGCCTCCTAGCTCAGAAGTCCCATAAGTTTGAATAATATATTTCCCTTTGTAACCATTTTGATCCAAAGCATTCTCTAATGCTTTCACTGCTTCTTCATCTGCATTGGAATATATTACGACTTGTTTTTCTTTTGCTGATGATGATGAGCATCCTGTCATAACAGAAAAAGCTAATGTTAATGTTAAACCAATGACACATATTTTTTTCAATTTCATATCTTGATCCCTTCCTATTCCCTATCCATTTTTTGTAATTGCTTTATATTTTGCAAGTTTTGAAAATACCGTTTTTGCTATCAAATTCGTTGCTAAAATCAATAATGATAAAACAAATACTTCATTAAAACGATTTACATATTGAAGTTGCTTAATCATCGTTGTAAGGACCATTGTTCGTGCACCTGCAATAAAAATCAACGCACTGATTGTAACCATAGAATTGATAAAATAATAGCTAAATACCTCTATCAAACTAGATAGTGCATTGGGCGTTACAACACGCAAAATTGTTTTTATCCAACTATCGCCCATAAGCATCGCTGTCGTTTCCCATCCTGCATTCATTTTTGACAATGAATTTTTCATCATCAGATAAGATGTAGAAAAATAATGGACGATGTTACATAAAATCATCAACAAAAATGTATTTTGTAGACTTGTTCCTGAGAATACAAACAGATATGCAACGCCTAATACCATTCCAGGGATTGCATTTGTAACTAAAGCAATACTTTCAATAATTTTCTTATATCCATTTCCTAAGGAACTTCTAGCCGTTATCAAAGCAGCGCCATAGGCTACTAACGTTCCCAAAAATGCAGTAAGCACAGCCATAAAAAGTGTGTGTCCATAAACATTCAATAATTCTGAATCGGTAAATACTTCTGCAAAATGTTCAAGAGAAAATCTAGTTTTATAAGGCCATTCCTCTACTATAGGAACGACAAAAATAACAGCAAAAATAGATAAAATTATAACCGAAATGATAATTCCAGAAAAACCCCATCCAAAGTCCCTTGTGAAATTTTTTCTTAATTCTGCATGGGAAATGCGGCTATACCGAATATTGAACCGTTCTAAAATCTGTAAAATACATATACTTCCAATAGAAGGAATCAACATAATCATTGCAATTACCGCGCCTCTATTAAAGTCTGGGATTCCTCCTAGCATCTGATTGTATAGCACTGTTGCAATAACATCATAACTTCCCGCCACCGAAGCAGGAATTCCAAAGTCTGTAAAACACAAGAAGAATGTCTGAATCAAAGCTCCTGCAAATGTTCCCAATAAAGGTCTTATAATCGCAATCCAAAATGTTGACAAAACATTATCGCTCATCGCTTTTGAAACAATCAGAGTCTTTTTGTCCACAAATTCCATAGTATTATGAATCAGTAAAAACGCCACTGGAATTGTATATATTACATATCCAACAAGTAACCCTGTAAATCCATAAATATCAAAAAATTGTCTGCCAAACAACCTGGTTAAAAACCCTTGTTTTCCAAAAGAATAAATAATCGCAAAACCATAAGTAATTGTAGGCAAAAACATGGGAAGAGTAGTTACAAAACTTATAAAACTCTTAAACCATTTAGGTACATTTGTATAATGCACAGTATAAGCAATGACAAAAGCCAAAAACGTTGCAATCATTGCCGAAACGATTGCTATTTTAAAACTGTTCATCAGCGATACAAAAAAATTCTTTTGTGTCATCACCGAAATATAAAACTCTAATGTAAAACCATCTTTCCATATAGACTTCCAAAACAACATTAGAATAGGTGTACCCAAAAAAACAGCAAAAATGCTAATTACAGCCAAAAACACTAACTTTAACTCTCTATTCTTAACTTTCATAGGAAGGAAATCCCTCTCGTTTCTACTGCTAAGTGAACTCCGTCACCAAATAATGCATAAATATTATTTCTTTTAATCTCAAGCTGGTTCAAAATAAATTTCTTAACAAAATCATTTTTAGGTTTATGCACAATTTCTTCTGGCTTAGCATATTGTGAGATTGTGCCTTGGTTGATAATTAGGACATGATCAGATAAAGTTAATGCTTCTTCTGGATCGTGAGTGACTATGATTGTTGTCAAGTGATATTCTCTAGCAATTGTTTTGATCCGATCTTTGATTGATTCCTTGATGACACCATCTAATGCAGATAATGGTTCATCAAGCAACAACACCTTCGGTTTCATAACCATAGTCCTAGCAAGCGCCACTCTTTGCTTCTGCCCTCCTGAAAGTTGGTCAACTCTCTTCAAAAGGTGTTCCCTTAAACCTAATAAGTCAATTAATTCCTCAACTTCCTCTTTTGTTGAAACATTCGGCTTATTTTTTAGTCCATAGGTAATATTTTTATATACATTTAGATTAGGAAACAAAGCATAGTCTTGAAAAACAATGTTAAACCCTCTTTTTTCCATTGGTACATTTGTCAAATCCTCACCATGATATAAAATTTGTCCCTCATCAGCATTTACAGTCCCTAAAATTAAATTAAGCAGTGTTGTCTTTCCACAACCAGATGGCCCCAATATCGATACGATTTCTCCATCATTTACCTGTAAACAAATATTCTTTAGAACAGGTACCCCATCAAATGACTTCTGGATATTATTAAGTTCTAACACCTTGCCTACTCCTTTCTAGCTCTGCGTAAATTTATTTAAAACCAAGAAATGATTTCTTTACTCTGTTCAACAGCAATTGAAGTCTATCATATTTTTTATTACTTAATCCATCCGACAAATTTTAAGTCTTTGTTAAGCTAACGTAAAACTCGTCCTCCCCAAAAGAAAAAAGCGATATAATTTTCATTATATCGCTTTTTATTACAACAGTTGAACTTACGAAGTGGCTCTATAAATTATTTGTATCTTTAAAAACATGCTTTTTTCCTATAAAGTAATTTAAAACTATAACAAAGAAAGTTAAAAACGCCTTACAAGGAAGCTTGCTTAAATGTAATGTTTCTACCATAAAAACAAGACCAAACAAATCAATCAGCATCGTCGCGCCTCTAGCCAATAAAAATCTAACAAACTCTTTTACAAGTCCTATAAAATTTTTTGCATGACTTTTAAATACAATATTTTTATTGATTACATAGGCTGTAAGCTTGACAATAATAAGTGTAAAAAAATTGGAAACCTTATAATCTATTCCACATAGAACCAAAAACTGAAAAAATATTTTCAATAAAAGTAATAACACCAAAAACTCCATATAAAATAAATTTTCTATTTAATATCTTCTTTTTTATTTTTTCAATCACGTTTCATTTCCATCTTTCTAACCCTATATTGCGTATCTTCCAATATCTTTCTGTTTGCAGCAATAATATCTGCAAGTAAACCAATAACAATAATTTGTACTCCCATTAAAATAAGTATTGCAGCAAGTATCAATGATTGTGTATGCCCATTTCCTTCTCCATGAAAAACAAAATACAAAAATCTAAATCCAATAAAAGTACCAAAGAAGGATATAATTGTTCCAAATGTACTAAAAAACTTTAAAGGCTTGTACATCATGAAAGAACGCACAATCACTGAAGCCGAACGCTTCATATACCGCCACATACTGCTAAAAAGCCTGGAAGGTCTTGTTTCCCCGTTTGTTCTAATAGGAACAGAAGTCATCGCTATTTTATTATGCCCTGCCTGTATAATTGTCTCTAACGTATATGTATATTCATTCGTTACATTTAATCGCAGCGCAGCCTCTTTAGAATAAGCTCGAAATCCACTGGGTGCATCTGGAATATCTGTGCCAGAAGCTACACGCACAACCCAACTTCCAAAATGTTGAAATTTTTTCTTTTTCCAGGAAAAATGTTCTGTTTGATCAATAGGCCTTTCCCCAATAACAATATCAGCTTTTTCCTCCAGTATTGGTTTTACTAACTTTTCAATATCTGCCCCATAGTACTGATTATCCGCATCCGTATTGACGATAATATCTGCACCTAAACGTAAGCAAGCGTCAAGTCCTGCCATAAAACCTCGGGCAAGCCCTTTGTTTTGCTTAAAGGAAACAACATGATGAAAGCCAAGTTCTTTAGCTACTTCTACTGTTCGATCTGTACTTCCATCGTTAATTATCAAATATTCAATTTCATCTATACCATCAATATGCTTTGGCAAATCATTATACGTAATTCCTAGCGTTTCCTCTTCATTGAAACATGGAATTTGAATGATTAATTTCATTTTTTCTCCTCTAATCCTTCGATATGCAACAAATACAACGAGTCTCTTAAATACACTACTTCACTGTTTGGATAAATATAATTTGTAATAATATAGGCATCCTTTATAGGTTCTATCTGTTTGTCTGAATTGATTTCAAGCAGCATAAATGCCCAACATTTATTCTCTTTAGGCCGTAATTCAAAATCTATCAATTCTTCCTCTTCTTTAACATCAATAGTGAACTCTAACTCTTTGGTATCATGATTAACCGTATCAATATAGGTTCCATTTACCAGCAAATCGAATTCAAAATTTAAATCTTGAAAAGGAGCAAAATTATAGTTTAATTTTACTTTATATTTTCCAGGCCTCTTCTTTACATAAAAATTTGAAGTCTCTGAACCAAAAACAACATCATTCAGACCTATCTCGCTTTCTACAGCAGTCGCTGTTCCGTGTAAATCTTCTAAATTTTCTGGATCAAATCCCATTCCTGTCGTATCATTATATAGTGCTGCACCAACCCATGGCGCTTGTATCCCATAAAAACCATCTTCAATCGGTGATTCCGCAGATCCAAAATCAATCTTCATATTTTGATCTACCACTTCTTTATAGTCTATCTTTTTGTAGTCCCCATCAAACCAAACATCAACATAAGAAGTATCCAACCCTATATTGGTATCTAAATATAATTCGTCCTCTGGACTTAGATTTTTTACAGCATATTTACATACAGCATTAAGATTTCTTGTATTATTTGATAATCTTTTTATATAGGAAACATCAATCACTCCACTGATCACCATGAAAGCCAATAAACTGATGCAAAATCCACATTTTAGTTTTTGAGATTTTACTAGAATAAATACGATAGAAAATACAAATAAGATTACAGGCACAATAATTGTATTCACATTTTGAACTTCATGAGTCAAAGCTCCATAGTTAATGATGTTATTCCATATTGCTAAATCAAAGTTATTTAAAAATCCATAAGAATATAATGATGCCGGCAATGGAGAATAAATAATTGTCAGTAGTAGCATAATTCCCGATAATATGATTAAAAAAACAATATTTTTATTTTTTCTAATATCTGCATTATAATGGCAAAGAAAGAAAATAGCAATAATAATGATATAAGGTAGCATTGCACTTGTATATCTTCCCAAAGGAGTCACAATGTTTTGGATTCTATGTACTCCCGAAACAGCGATAACTCCCATTTCATATAAGAAAACTGCTAAAATGAAAGGTCTTACATTCTTTTTTAAATTCTTTATATTAAATAAAGCACAAAAAAATAAAGCTGTAAATATGAAATACGATGCTGTAAAAAAATAAGTCAACTGATAAAAAATAGATTTCACCAGATCAACAAGATTGTATAAGCTTTCTTTGAGAAGGTCTTGCTCACTTGCATACCCAACTAAATGACCATTTATTAAATTTCTTGTACTCCAAAAAATGAAAAATATCATAAAAGTAAAAAGAACAGAAAAATAAGCTTTCTTTTCTTCTCTTATCATCCTCTTCTTTTCTTGATTTTCACAAAAAATATATTCAACAGTAAACGATAAAAAACAAGAAATAAAAAGAACCATGCCTATTGGTTTTGTCAAATAAACACACCCTAGAGCAGTACCTAAAAGCATCCCATTTTTTATTGATCTATCTTCAACAAAGTTCATAAAAAATAACAATGCAAAGCCCAATAAAGGGTAATATAACGGTTCTGCCCATACTAAAGAAAAAAGAATCCTTTGCGGTAAAAATATTAAAATAATAGGGAGTATATAATATATTACCTTTCTATCAAATAATTTCTTACAGATATAAAATAGTGGAATTAAAAGACTTGTATAGAACAAAACATTAAGAATTTTTATTATTTCATATGCACTAACAGTAGAGCCCGAAAGAAAGGAAAGGGAAACCATAAAAGGATATAATGGGTAGTATTGCATATGGTTCATAAAACTAAAATTTTCAAAGATAGATTTTGATAATTTAAAATATGTTGGTTCATCTAAAGTAATAAACGGTCCAGCAAAATAATTTGACTGAGAAAAATAAAATACTAAAACACATAAAATATAAGAAAAAAACAAAAAATCCCTTTCATTTCTTTGCTCCAAGGTCACTTTATTCATTCCTTTTACTTCTCCTCCTCAACAATATAAAGGTCACGAAATTTCATAAAAATCAGTTTACTCATAAAATTTTTTATAGTAATTCCTATAAGCCTCTGATGTTACATTTTGCAACCATGTTTTGTTTTCTACATACCACTGAATTGTCTCCTGAATGCCACGTTCAAACGTATACTCCGGTTTCCAGCCAAGCTGCGATGTTATTTTTGTATTGTCAATGGCATATCTTCTGTCATGTCCAGGTCTGTCTTTTACATATTCAATCAGTGCTTCAGACGCTCCAAGCTCATGTATAATTAACTTAACAATGTCAATATTAGCCTTTTCATTATTTCCACCTATATTATAAATCTCTCCAATTACACCTTGATGTAAAACAGTTCTTATTGCAGCACAATGATCGCTTACATGAAGCCAATCTCTCACCTGCATACCATCACCATATACAGGCAATTTTTTTCCCGACTTACAATTATTAATCATAAGCGGTATCAGTTTCTCAGGAAATTGGTAAGGACCATAATTATTGGAGCAGCGTGTTATATTGATCGGCAAAGCATAAGTCTCATAATAAGCTCTTACAAACATATCAGCACTTGCTTTTGAAGCTGAGTATGGACTGTTTGGAGAAAGCGGTGTTGATTCATTAAACATCCCTGTTTTACCCAAAGCACCATAAACCTCATCTGTTGAAACCTGCAAATACTTTACATTCGTTTTATATTCTTTTGAATATTTATCTGAAGGATTAATCTTCCAATATTTTTTTGCAGTATCAAGAAGCACTTGGGTACCTAAAATATTTGTTTTTAAAAATATTTCAGGATCTTCAATGCTTCTATCTACATGGCTCTCCGCAGCAAAATTTACAACAGTATCAATATCATACTGATGAAAGATACTCTCAACCAGCATTCTGTCACAAATATCACCTTTTATAAATTTGTATCGTTCATCTTTTTCTATTTCTTTGAGATTTTCCAAATTTCCAGCGTAAGTCAATAAATCCAAATTGATAAGGGTATTAAAATCCTTTTCCTTATCAAGCATTTGTTTTACAAAATTTGACCCAATAAAGCCTGCTCCCCCAGTTACAAGTATATTTTTCATATATTTTCCTCCGCAACACGCATAAGATATTTCCCATAGTCAGTTTTTAGCATAGGCTGCGCTAATTCAATCAGCTTTTCTTGTGTTATGTAGCCCTTTCTG
>JAGZLR010000025.1 GCA_018364635.1 Clostridiales bacterium
GGTCGGAGGTAGAAGTGCAGTAATGCATTAAGCTGACCGATACTAATCGATCGAGGGCTTGACCGAAAGAAAAGAAAGTCTGTGTTTAGTTTTGAAGGTGCAGAAGCATCTGAAAGAGATATGCCGATGTGGCTCAATTGGCAGAGCAGCTGACTTGTAATCAGCAGGTTAACGGTTCGAGTCCGCTCATCGGCTTTTTATTTTTGGATGGATTCCCGAGCGGCCAAAGGGGGCAGACTGTAAATCTGTTGCGATAGCTTCGAAGGTTCGAATCCTTCTCCATCCACCATTTTCATTTAATATCGCGGAGTGGAGCAGTCCGGTAGCTCGTCGGGCTCATAACCCGAAGGCCACAGGTTCAAATCCTGTCTCCGCAATTGTTTTAAAAGTCGCTAAAAATTTAGCGACTTTTTTTGTGAAATATCTTCCTAGTCATATAGAGGGGAGAAGAAGTATTGAGTAGATAAAAATTTTTGTTGCATAGTGGATTGGTGAATGTAATACGAAATCAGATATGTAAATATAAAATATAAAAATGGTCAAAGAAATTTTTGGTATAGAAGATATTTATGGATTTCCAGTAGTGTAAATGAAGCGGAATGAAAATTGCATACGAAGTTTGAAAGAACACATTGACATATGAGATAGAGGTTAAATCCGTAATCCTCTTCTGAGACGGTGTACACTATACTAGAAGATTGCTGATCATTATGATTATTGTTGTTGGAAGGTTAGAACATTGTCTATTATTTTGATTTTGTCATAATTTGACGGACGACCTGGATAATTTTGAGTACTGCGATTTGTTCATCTTCTGTCATAGAAGTAAGAAGAGTGTCTATTTTTTTTAAAATGGGGGAAGGAGTCACTGGTTCCTCAGAACAAAATAGGATTGCAGGAGAAATATTGAGCGCAGCAGCGATTTTTTCCATCGTATCTATGTTAGGACGTTTGACACCTCTTTCTATTTGACCAAGATGAGCAGTGCTGATACCTGCAAGTGTAGCAACATCATTTTGACTTAATTTCACAGAAGTACGTAACTGCCGTATTTTATCACCAAAAGGTATTCGTTCCATTTTTAAACTCGCTCCTTTTTTAAACTATCTTTTGTATCCTATAAATTATATATCCAAAGGAATTACTATAATTGTAAAGTAACGTTATTGTCAGTGCAAGAGCGAAAAAAAAGAGATAAAACTATATTTTGCAGATAAAACCAGAATCCGTATATTTTACAAGAACAAAAAGACGATAATATAATATCGTCTTTTTATCCATACTTATTTTGAAATTAAAATCTTGCAAAACCTTCTCCAAAGTCTTCACATTGCGTCTGATCGTCCTCGGTTGGTGTTTCATTTACAATCAAACCTGTTTGGTATAAAATAGCATTATCATTGTTGACTCGATTTTGCCATGACCGCATCCATGCGCCGTCTCCCCATCCATAGGAGCCAAAAAGAGCAATTTTCTTGCCGGATAGTGAAGATTCTATTTTTTCGAAAAATGGCTCAAATTCAAATTCTTCCAGCACTTCATCTCCCATTGCTGAGCAGCCAAAAGCGATTTTATCATAATTTTTTATATCAGCAGAAAATTCACTCACCATATATACCTCTGGCTTCTCACCTGTTTTTTCAATTCCTTTTGCAATTGCCTGTGCCATTTGTGCTGTATTGCCTGTGCCGCTCCAATAAATAACTGCGATTTTACTCATTGCTTCTTCCTCCTTATTTTTTATTAGGCTGCGCCTAAAATTTGAATGACTGGGATACCACTTTCCGCGATTTGGCGTAAAGCAGTGGTACATTCTTGATACCGTTTAAATATTTTACGTGCTGTATCCTCGTTTTTATATACTTTCCAATATCCACACAATTTGTAATTTTCTCCGCCATGACGAATGAATTCAAATACATCTTCCTTAGGGTATCCTAAGAAAAAGCCAATTTCATGAGGAAAAGCATTGGTAGATAAAATGCGGTTTGTCAGATGCGTCAGGTATTCTGCCAATGGTTTCCCTGCTGCAGGATATCCAAGTTGACATAAATAGTTTTCTACAGAAGAATTTTGTAGTGTGTCCAATAAAAGTGATTTGCGGTAGGTTAAGATGAAGACTCTATTTTTACAGGTATACAAATATCGAAAATGGAGATCCTTATGCCTAAGAGCGGGTAGCAGAGATATCAATTGTTGTCTCAATGTTTCATACTCTTCTTTTGGACAAGAAAATAAATTGGCTTGCTTTAGGCCTAAAAGTGTAGGTGCACAATGGTTAACCAGATAGTGTTCTAATAATTCCATGAAAACCCATCCTTTCTGTGTTGTTATACACTTACTTTAATTAGCTTATGCTAATAAAATAAGGGAAAAATTTAAATTTGTCAATACTAAATTTAAATTTTTAATAGTTTGCGAAAAATATCAATGACTATACATACTTAAATTTCAAGGTATAAAAACTTTGTGTACCCATATTTGGAGGTTCTCTATGGATTGGAAAGATAGTTTTAAGTACAAAAGTGTGAAGGATCTTGTTTCACTAAAAAAAATTAAAAAGGATGAAACCTTGTATCATTACACAAAGATCGACGGTGTCCTTGGAATGATGGAGAGAAAAAATTTTCGGGCGACAAAAAGTGACTTTTTAAATGATTTTAAAGAAGCTGCTTATATGGTAGAAGTGATAAAAAGAGTATGCGGGCAAATTTTCTTGGATCCATATCAGAGACAATTTTTTTTATCACGGTTATTACAAGATACAGAAACAGAGGATAATTTTATTTTTGAACAAAGAAAAGATTATTTTATTTTATCTTTTTCTATTTATTCCGATAGTATTACCCTTTGGGCCGAATTTGGGAATGAAACAGGATATAATATTGAATTTGACAATCAAGCAGGGTTAATCGGGAACACAGGAATGGAAGAATATGATGGTTATGTCATTTATGAGCCCAGTGTACAGGAAGAATATCTTCGGAAATTGATGGTAGAAACGATTCCAGAACATATGGGAATATCATTAAAAAAAGTTTTAGAATTACGAGAAAATGGTAATTTAGAAGTTTTTGATCAATATATGGCGTTGCTTCAACAGGTTGTTGTAATTTATGCGATGTTTTTTAAACAGCAAGAGTTTTGTGAGGAGAAGGAATACCGCTATTGTTTTTTACGCAAAGATGGAATAGAGGTGTTATTTCGAGATCGAGGAGGAGTGATTATTCCTTACCTTGAGATCCCTATTGGCAATCAGAAGGATTCTGTACCTATAAAAAGTATTACAGTAGCGCCTAAAAATCATAGTGATCTAGCTAAAATCGGTATGCAGTACTATTTCCAAGTTCGTGGATATAATATTCCTGTATATTTATCCAAGATGAAGCTTAGATATTGAGAAACATAGCGAATAAGGAATCCACATAAGTTTTGTAAAATTCATTTGTAATATAAAATAAGTTTTGATAAGATAAAAGAAAAGTAAAATCGACAAAGACATATTTTATGAAGGAGTACCATATGGGTGATACAAAACGAATGATAAATATGACAGAAGGCAGTCCCTACAAAGTGTTAATCGCATTTGCGGTGCCGATGATATTGTCTAACTTGCTCCAACAGCTTTACAATGTAGTAGATACTTTGATTGTAGGCAGATACTTAGGGACAGGTGCTTTGGCAGCGGTAGGAAGTGTAGGATCGATTAGTGCAGTGTTGGTACAATTAGCCAGTGGTTTAGCTATGGGAGGATCTATTGTAATTAGTCAATATTTTGGCGCTGAACGGTTTAAAGAGATCCAGGAAGGATCTAGAACATTGACTATTTTATCCGCAGGAATTGGGTTATTGTGTATGTTATTTACTTTGGCTTTTTCGGTACAGATATTGGGCTGGGTACAGACGCCAGAGGAGATCTTTTACGACAGCGCAGTCTATTTAAACTGGTATTTGATCGGTACTCTGCCGCTATTTATTTACAATGCCTTTCAAGGAATTTATGTTGCATTGGGCGACAGTAAAACACCTCTTTACTTTTTGATGGTATCAACAATATTAAATATGATCCTTGACTACATGCTTATTGTCATTATTCCTTTGGGAACCGCAGGAGCAGCCATTGCTACAACCCTTGCGCAATTTGTAACTATGATTTTAGCATTTTTTCATCTGCCAAAGCTTCTTAGACAATTACAATCCCAGGAGAAGCCGGCGTTGTTTAAAAAAGAGATGTTTTGGCGTATTTTAAAATTTGCTCTTCCAACAGCATTGCAACAGTCTGTGGTATCTGTTGGTAGTGTCATTGTACAGTCAGTCATTAATGGGTTTGGCCCAGCAGTCATTGCTGGAAGCGCTGCCGCTACAAAGATCGTCAATATTGCTTCCTCTGTGTCGATTAATTTTGGCAATGCTTTATCTAATTATGTTGGACAAAATATTGGCGCAGGCAAACAGGATAGAATTTCAAAAGGGCTTCAGGCAGCTTTATTGATATCAGGTTTGATTTCTATTTTTATGACAGTGTTACTTGAAATTTTTCGCAAAGAAATTATACAGTTGTTTTTGAAGGATGAAAGTGCTCAAGAAGTCTTGAATGTTGGTATGGAATATATTCATGTTGTTGGGATGAGTCTATTGATTTTTTCTTGCTATATGCTTTTAAAGGCCATATTTAAAGGTGTAGGTGATATGGGATGGTTTATTTTCTGTACACTGTTAAGTTTTTTTATACGCCTGTTTCTGACAATAGGGTTTGCAAAAACATACGGCCCATCGATGATTTGGTGGTCGATTAGCCTTGGTTGGAGTTTAGGATTGATTGTTTCGTTTTTGCACTATAAAGGTGGAAAATGGAAGAAAAAAAGTATACTGTTAAAAAAGTTGTGATAGAAAATGGTCACATAGGGGAGAAAAGTACATGAAAGATCAGATAAAAATGAAAAAGGATCTGACTCAGGGGGATGTACTAAGTCAGCTGATATGGTATGCTCTGCCGCTAATTGGCACTAGCCTATTACAGTCTGTTTATAGTATTGTAGATATCTATTTTGCAGGGCATACGGTGGGAAGTGTAGGGATATCAGCCATAAATAATTCTAGTCAGGTCATAAATCTTTTGACAAAAATAGCCATTGGCCTATCTTTAGGAGGTAATGTGCTGATCGGACAATATTTTGGATCGAGAAATGAGTCGGGCAAGAAAAAGGCAATTGTCACGCTGTTTGCTGTCAGCATGGTGTTTGGTATTCTATCAGCGGCTTTGTTCTTCTTTGGCGCACAGTGGATGCTAAAACTTTTGTTGGCGCCTAGCCTTTATGAAGCTGTGTTGTATTTAAAAATTTGTGCCCCAGGCTTAATTTTTATTTGCGGATATAATGGATTAAGTGCCATTATGCGTGCGGTAGGGGACTCCCAGACGCCATTTCGTATTGTTTTTGTTTCTACAGTTTTAAATATTGTTTTGGATTATGTGTTTATGTATCTCTTCTCCTTTGGTGTTGCTGGTGCAGCCTTAGCGACAGTCGTCAGTCAAGGTGTATGTTTTTTCATTGCCTTCATACAGGTGTCTTCCAATGAACAGATCTATGGCATGAGTATTAAAAGGATACAAATCTATTTACATGAGATGGTACATATTTTTCGTTTAAGTATTCCTATGGTACTGCAAATGACAATTGCAGCTTTATCTTGGCTGGTAGTGACCTACTATATCAATCAATATGGTGTAAGTGTATCGGCAGGAAATGGAATCAGTATAAAGATAAAGGACAGTTGTCAGCTGATCATTTCGGCTCTTACAAGCGGTGCTGCGACAATGATTGCTCAAAACCTTGGGGCGAAGCTTTTTGACAGGGCAAAAGAGATTTTATATACAACATTAAAGCTAGCAGTGGGTATTTCAACCATATTGATTATCCTTGTGGAAATATTTGCACCTCAGTTTGTTATGTGTTTTAATACAGAACCTGATGTGGTATATTCAGCTGTTAAAAATCTTAGAATTGAAATATTAGCTCAAGTTTTTTATGCTGGTTTTATGACATATCATGCAATGGCGACAGGTGCTGGACATACTCTTTTTGTTATGGTGAGCTCTTTTGTCAACTGTATTCTATTTCGCGTTATTTTAGTTATTTTGTTAAACCCAATCTTTGGAATTGATGGCGTTTATTGGGCTTGTATGATTGCACCGAGTATTTCCATTCCTTTGGGAATGTGGTATATGAAAAGTAATCGATGGAAACGCAGCATTGTATGAAAAAGGAATAGCGGACGTTATTCCTTTTTATTTTTTTTAAAATTTTAAACCAATCTCTCTTTAGTTCTCTCTAATAAGTAGATGCATCGGAAAGGAGATTAAAATGACAGACGAAGACTTAGTTCTACTGCTGCAGCAGGGGGATCAGGGAGCTTTCCGTGAGCTGTATGAAAGATACAAAACGCAAACACTCCGAACGGCTTATCTGATTACTTCCAATAGAATTTTAAGTGACGATATTGTACAGGAGACATTTCTCAAATGTTTTACGCAGATTAAAGGACTGCGCAATCCAAAAGTATTTCGCTCTTGGCTCTATAAAATATTAGTTCGGACGGCATGGGATATGAATAAGAAACAGAAAGCATTGCTTCCTTCTGAGGAGTTCATGGACGCACTGTTAGAATCGTATCATGGAACGGTTGATCCAGCGGAAGAAGACGATTATGAGCAATTATATCAAGCAATCAATTCCCTGCATATAAAGCAAAGAACAGCGATTATTCTTTATTATTTTAATGGGCTTAGTGTGAAAGAAATTGCTCAGGCGACACAAAGTTTGGAAGCAACAGTAAAGTCACAGTTGTTTTTAGCAAGGAAGTATTTAAAGAAGGCGTTAAGTGAAGTGGAAGGAAAAGGTGGTGTTGCAGATGCAAGACAAAGAATTTGACAAAATGCTATCAGAGGCATTGATGAAAAAAACAGAAACAGTTTTTCCTAATGAGCGTCTGTATCAATCAATAGAGATGAAACTGGACAGGATAGAGAAAAAGGAGAAGATGACAATGAAAAGACTTGGAATGAAACCTATGATTGCTGCCGCTGCTGTAATTGCGTTATCTGCTACTTGTTATGGGCTGACACAAATTAATAGTTATGTAAGCCACTCTCAAAGACTAGAAATTGGCTATGACCATTTAAGTGAGATGGAAAAAGAAGTTGGGTATTCCTTTCAGAGTATTGAACAGTTTTCCAATGGTTATACTTTTTTAGATACTAGCGCAGGTGAGACAGAAGCATTTGATAAAGAAGGTAACTCTGTAGGAAAAGTGAAGGATGTGTCTCTTTCCTATACAAATAGCAAGGACCCAAAAGGTATTGTCTCTCTCAGCATAAGAAAAACAATTTCTGGGGAGGAACTACAGATAGACAAATACTCTACGCAGAAAATGGTTGTTTTTCCTGTCAGTGATGACTCCGATGAAAATAAATGGGAGGCCGAGGCAAAGGAGTATGAGGCCAAAGGATATATGGTAAGCTATGGCGGTAGTGGAGAAAAAGAGGAGAACTCTATAGAATCTCTTTCGTGGATGGAAGATGAAATTTTATATGAACTGGTAGGAATTAATTCTAATTTAGGGGAAGATGAGCTAAAACAAATGCAAAAAGAAATTATGTCTAATAAAGAATAAATTCCTTTGTGAAAGAAGTATAGAAGGGTTTCAGGTTGTAAAGATGTTTAACGACTAAAAAGACGGCATAGCCATATGACAGGGCTATGCCGTTTTTTATCCCAAAAAATCGTTTAAGATTGATATAGAATTAGGAATATGCTAAACTTTAATTGTCTTAATCATAAAGAAAGAAGTGATTCGTATGTGTATTTACACAGAAAAAAGAAACGAAGGTTTACTCCATACAAGGCTAGTAGACTGCGACAGTTGTATGGAGTAAAATAGTCGCAAAATAAAATGCTGGCTTTGTTATTTGACTATTATTTCAAGGAGGAAGCCTGCATGAAATATCGAAATGCACAAGTTATTTTTCCAGACATACTAGTAAAAGAACTACAAAACTATGTTCAAGGCGAGTATATTTATGTTCCTATCCAACAGGAACAGCAGAAACGTTGGGGAGAAGTTTCCGGTTATCGGAGAGAATTAGAACAACGTAATCAGCAAATAAAGAAGGACTATCAAAATGGTATTTCTATGAATTGTCTTGCTGAAAAATATTGTTTATCTATCTATACTGTTCGAAAAATTATATATCAGAAGTAGGACAAGGGGCTGCTGGGTGCAGCCTCTTTTTTTATATAGATTGGTTCGGTATCAAGTGTAGTATAGAATATTTTTTCATCTATCTATATGATAAAGAAGAATACTGAAAGAAAGTGGAAGGTGTCAAAGATGTGTACTCGATTTGTTTATAATGGGAACGATATGATTACAGGGTTTAATTTTGATATTGACCTTGCAGTGTGGAAAACTAAAGTGATAAAAGAAAAAGAACGCTTTTATATTGGTATTTTGCGACCAGATGGTATATATCACTCTTATCATGGAGTTAATAGAAATGGAAATGTTGGGACACTATTATATGTGCATGGCAATCCTGACGGAATATATCAACGTAAATCTGATTGTGTAACGATTGCAGATTTAACAGAACAATATATTAAAGCACAAATTTCCTTTGATGAGGTACTCCAAATTGTAAAATCAAAGCAAGTTACCTATGCACCAGACGCAACAATGCAGGCGATGTTATCAGACGTTTATGGACGTGTCTTAATTATCGAGCCTGGAATTGGCTATCAAAAAGAATACAAACAATATTCTCTGATAACAAATTATTCTTTGATAAAGCCGGAAAGTACAAAAGCTTTTGTTGTTCAAGGGGATGACAGATATGAACAGGCTTTGCAAAAATTAAAAGAATATAATTCTAGATTTTCAATTGCAGATGCATTTCATTTACTTTATATGGTACATCAAGAGGGGAGATGGGCGACAAGAGTTTCCTTTGTTTACTCTGCAAAAGAGCAGACTGTGTATTATGTTGAAAACAATCATTTTAAATGTATCAAAAAATTTGCTTTTCCGTTGTAGGAATAAGAAAGGAGCCGTTATGACACAAAAGATTTATCCACGCTCAAGAGATAAAGAAACGGTATATCTAAAAAATGTTATCACTAACCCTAATATTGTTGTTGGTGATTATACCATGTATAACGATTTTGTGAAAGAACCAAAAGATTTTGAGAAAAATAATGTTTTATATCAGTATTCGATCAATCAAGATAAACTGATCATTGGGAAATTTTGTTCAATTGCTTGTGGAGCAAAGTTTATTTTCAATAGTGCGAACCACTCAGTATCGTCTCTGTCAACATATCCATTTCCTATCTTTTTTGAGGAATGGGGATTAGATGTAAAGGATATTACAAAGGCATGGGATAATAAAGGAGATATTATTGTAGGAAATGATGTTTGGATTGGATATGAAGCAGTTATTTTAGCAGGTATTACGATTGGAGATGGTGCTATAATCGGAGCACGAGCAGTTGTCACAAAGGATGTTCCGCCTTATACAATCGTAGGAGGTATACCTGCAAAAACGATACGAACAAGATTCAATCAAGAAACCATTGATACACTGCTTAAAATAAAGTGGTGGGATTGGGAGGAAGAGAGGGTAGCCAAGAACATTTCAGCGATTCAATCAGGAAGTATAAAACAATTAAGCTAAATTTACAGAACAACGGCAAAAAGCCATTGTATGTAGGTGCATTCATCCTTTTTAAAGTAGTGATTTTGATTTTCAGATTACATAAATTTATGATACCATCTCTATTTAACTTTACAGTAAATATAATATCATAATTATATAGAGGGTTGTCTGTTATGTTGCACAAAAGAAGCTATGTCTGATTGATAGCTTTTGCTAAAAATATTTATACTCTGAAATAGGGGATTCATCGACAAAAATGAAGATACAAATCTATCGCCACTGAAATAGTTTGCATTACCAAATACTTAATAGCTTGGCTGTTGTGTAGATGTTTATTATAGCCCCCTCTACTGAGAGAGGGGAGGTTTACTGATCTTTTTTAGGAGACAATAACAAATAATTTTAAATTTCTCGTACGAATTTTAAAACGTTACATTTATCTAAGACAGTCACAATAATGATTGTGATGAGGATACCTGTAATTGTCTGTATTGTTAGACCAGGCAGCCTGACTGCAGCATACGCTATACCAAAAATGGGAATTTTAATAACGGTATAGAGAAAGACTTGAACGGCGCCACCTAAAATAGCGCCAATGATATAATTAAATTTTATTCTAGGGAAATATTTTTCTGTGATGAGTCCCATCAAAGTAGCCATGGCCCATTTGATGCAGAAGGTAGGAAGCACCCATATCATATATCCTCCGGCAAAGTCTGCTAAAGCAGCCCCGATTCCTCCAGCAAGTGCGCCCTTTTTCCGTCCCAAAATCAGAACGCTTAGTAATACAAAGCAATCACCTAGATGAGTGTAACCATTGGGAGAAGGGATTTTAAAAGTATAAGTAAATATGAATACCAATGCAGCCATTAACCCAGTTTTTGCAAGACTTTTTGTAGTAAAACCATTCATGAAATCACCTCAATTAAGCTTTCTTTGTACCTAGAATACCATAAGGCATTGGAGGAATGCTATGGGAAAGGAGATGCTTTTTGAAATTGTATGGGTACAATTTGAAAGTTTCTTTGTATAAAAATTGTTGATTTTTTAATCATAAGAAATAAGACGGTTTTTGACATCAGTTAATTTTTTTGTTTCTAGGACAAAAGATACAGACGAATTTTTTACAAAAACTGTGAAAAAAACTAGCGTTTCCGCGAAGGTTGATTTATAATAGTGTTGATGAAAAAGTAATGTGTATTTTAGGAGGATGGGGAGAAATGCTAGATAAAAAAATCGTAACGCTGTTAAACACTCAGGTAAATAAGGAATTTTATTCCGCTTATCTATACCTGGACTTTTCAAATTACTTTGATTCTGTAGGCTTAGACGGATTTGCTAATTGGTATCAAGTGCAGGCACAGGAAGAAAGAGATCATGCAATGCTTTTTTATCAGTATCTTCATAATAATGGAGAAAGAGTACACCTAGAAGCCATTGACAAACCTGATGTGGAGATCAAGTGCCATATGGATGTGCTGAAGGCTGGATTAAAACATGAGGAGTATGTCACATCATTGATCCATACGATCTATGCGGCAGCTTATGATGTTCATGATTTCCGTACAACACAGTTTTTAGATTGGTTCGTAAAAGAACAAGGAGAAGAAGAAACGAATGCAAATGATTTGATTACAAAAATGGAACTTTTCGGTTCAGATCCTAAGAGCCTTTATATGCTGGATAATGAATTGAAAGCAAGAGCTTATGCAGCGCCATCTTTGGTGCTATAATTGAGAAATCCCCCTTCATGTAAAATGAAGGGGGATTTGTTTTAACGATAATTTTTGTGAGACTGGATAAAATAGCACTGATATCTCTTAGAAGGGAAACTTGCGTTTTATGTCGAATATTGATAAAATGGTTAAAAAATGGTAGATGAGAGGGATCACCTTGAGAATAGCACTGGAAGTGCAATTGATACTAGATAGACAAAAAACAGGAATTAGCTGGCTAGCTGAAAATATTTTGATGGAATTATCTAAAATAAGTAACGATCAGTTTATTCTGCAATATTTTCCGTTTAAAAAAAGCTTAAAGAGCAGAAGAGAAGATGCTGCTCATATGAAAAAATATGAGAATCAGGGCTTTTTATTAGAGCCTTGCAGATGGTTTCATTTTAAGATCTATCGTCGGATTTGGAACTGGTTTCCAATTCCGTACAGATTATTTTTTCATCAGCCATCTGATGTTACTTTGTTTTTTAATTACTGCATACCGCCCGGGGTAAAAGGGAAAAAGATAGTAATGATCCATGATATGGCATACAGAGCCTATCCAGAAACCATTGGAAAAAGAACAATGAGGATGCTTCAACATAATTTGAAAAATACCTGTCAGCGTGCGGACAAAGTGGTTACTATTTCGGAATTTTCTAAAAAGGAAATTGTGAAATATTTAAAATTACCTCCTGAAAAAATAGTTGTCATGCCTTGCGGTGTAGATCATGACTTATTTCGTTGTGATTGTCAACAAGAAAAAATCAAAGCGGTTAAGGTTCGTTATGGAATAGATAAGAAATATTTTCTATATCTTGGCACATTGGAGCCCAGAAAAAATATTGCTCGACTAGTGGAAGCTTATGATCTTTTGAAAGAGGAGTGTAACGAAGTACCTCAACTGGTTATTGCTGGAAAAAAAGGCTGGATGTATGATGAAATTTTTCAGTCTGTGGAAAAGTTCCATTTGAAAGATTACGTTATATTTACTGATTATGTGGACGAAGCAGACCTGCCAGCGCTAATCAAAGGGGCGGAAGCATTTTTATTTCCGTCTTTGTATGAAGGGTTTGGCCTTCCTCCGCTAGAAGCAATGGCCTGTGGCACACCGGTTATGGCATCCAATGCAGCGTCTTTGCCGGAAGTGGTAGGAACTGCTGGAATTTTAGTGGATCCTTACTCCTTGGAAGAGATGAAACAGGGGATGAAGCAGCTAATGAACGACAGCGTTTTGCGACAAAATCTTAGCCGTGCAGGAATAGAAAGATCGCAGCTGTTTACTTGGAAAAAATCAGCTGAGATTTTACTAGAAGTATTTCACAATTTGTAGTATAAGCAATGCTAGACAAGATGGAAATAGTGTTGATTTTGAGAGAAAATAATGAACAAAGGATTTTGAATGATGGATGGAAAATACCCAATAAAACTAAAACCGGTCTTTAAGGATTATTTGTGGGGCGGTTCTCGTCTTCGTACGATGTTCCATAAAGATACACCTTATGAAAACACAGCGGAAAGCTGGGAGATCAGTTGCCACCCTGATGGCATCAATCTTATTGAAAATGGAGATTATGAAGGGATGCTTTTTAGTGACTTAATACAAAAGTATCCAGAGTTTGTTCAAGAGGGATATGCAGAGGATAAATTTCCTATTTTAGTAAAGCTTATTGATGCAGAAAAAAAACTTTCGATACAAGTTCATCCGTCTGACAGCACAGCGGATCCTATGTTAGGGGAAAGCGGAAAGGCTGAAATGTGGTATATTATTGACGCAAAACCCCGCAGTTTTATTTACTATGGGCTGAATCAGAAGGTGAGCAAGGAAGAACTGATTCAGCGGGCTTATGATGGCAGTATCTGCGATATTTTAAATAAAGTAAAAGTGCAAAAGGGCGATGTATTTTATATTCTCCCAGGAACAATTCATGCTATTGGGGAAGGGTGCCTGATTGCCGAGATCCAGCAAAATTCCAATACAACATTTCGTGTGTTTGACTATGACAGGATTGGAAAAGACGGGAAAAAGCGCCCATTGCATCTAGAGCGTGCGGCGGAGGTTATAGATTATCGTCCTATGGCACCAGATATTGCGCAAGGTAATAATATGATTGCCACAGATGATTTTTCTTTTTCAACGATTTTTGAGTGTAACTATTTCAAAGTTGCGAAAATATGCAGCCGGAAAGCTATGACACTTCGGTGTGATCCGAAGTCATTTCATGGCCTTCTATTTTTAGAGGGCGCAGGAACAATCGTTTTTCAAGGGATTTCTTATTCGTTTCAAGCGGGGGACAGTTTCTTTTTGCCTGCCGGTTTAGGATCCTATCAAGTTAACGGTACATGTGAGTTATTGCTATCAAGTTTATAGAGGAGTGAATATTGTGAAAAAAACAGCGTTAATTATGGCAGGTGGTCGTGGAGAGCGATTTTGGCCAAAGAGTAGGAAAAGTATGCCAAAGCAATTCTTATCTCTGACAAATGATGGAAAGACAATGATACAGCTTACAGTGGAAAGAATCCTTCCGATTGTCAAAATGGAGGATATTTATATTTCTACCAATCAGGCCTATAAACAGCTGGTGAAAGAACAGTTGCCTGAGATACCGGAAGAAAATATTTTATGTGAACCTGTTGGAAGAAATACTGCACCATGTATCGGTATGGGAGCAGTACATATCAGAAAAAAATATGGCGATGCCCTGATGATTGTGCTTCCAAGTGATCATTTGATTAAATATCATATGATGTTTATTTCGTCGTTGGAGGATGCTTGTGCTATCGCAGAAGAGGGCAGTAATTTGGTTACTCTCGGCATCACACCGGATTATCCTGAGACAGGATATGGCTATATCAAGTTTGATTTGCAAAAAAAGGATGATAAAATCGGCCGGTCTTATGCTGTAGAAAAATTTGTTGAAAAGCCTGGGATTGAAAAGGCAAAAGAGTATCTACAAACAGAACAGTATTTATGGAACAGTGGAATGTTTATCTGGAAAGTGTCCTCTATTCTCTCTAATTTTGCGCAGTTTTTACCAGAGATTTATGAGGGCCTAAAGCAGATAGAATCCTCTATTGGAACAGTATCAGAAGAAGAAGTACTAGAGAATGTTTTTTCAGGGTTTGCATCAGAATCTATTGATTACGGTGTTATGGAAAAAGCGGATCATATTTATATCATTCCAGGGACATTTGGGTGGGATGATGTAGGAAGTTGGCTTGCAGTGGGCAGAATTAACCCAAGCAATGAGTTTGGAAATGTTGTAAAAGGAAATATTATTACGGTAAATACAAAAAATTCAATTATTCAAGGTACAGATAAATTGATTGCAGCAGTTGGAGTGCAGGATATTATTATTGTAGATACCCCTGATGCTCTTTTAGTCTGCGATAAAGAAAGTGCCGGTGATATTAAAAAGGTACTAGAGAATTTAAAAATATGCAATAGAACGGAATATATTTAAAAATTTGAAATGGTTTTCAGACAGCGCTTGATAAAAATATTTTCTTTTTCTACCTTTTCTGTATAAAATGAGTTGGATTACAAATACTACATTTACAAAAATTCTTTCCTGAGTGATTTATTCTCAGTAGTTTATAAAAATTTATTGGAGGATTTGTAAATGAAGGCGACTGGTATAGTAAGAAGAATCGACGATTTGGGAAGGGTAGTTATCCCGAAAGAAATTAGAAGAACTTTACGTATCAGAGAAGGGGATCCGTTAGAGATATTTACAGACCGTGAAGGTGAGATTATTTTAAAAAAGTACTCGCCGATTGGGGAATTAGGTGCGTTTGCCAAGGAATATGCCGAAAGTTTAGCACAGAGTGTAGGTCATATTACCTGTATTGTTGATAAAGATCAGATTATTGCTGTTTCTGGCGGAAGCAAAAAGGAATTATTTGAAAAGCATATTTCTTCTGCTATGGAAAAGTGTATTAATAGCCGCAGTACAATTGTTGCAGATCGAAATGATGCATCTTTTGTACCGTTATTGGAAGATGATCCGATTGATGTTTACAATCACCAGCTGATTGCACCGATTATTTCGGAAGGCGATGTGATGGGTGCAGTAGTCTTCTTAAGCCAAGACAAGAAGATGGGGGAAGTAGAAGGAAAGCTTGCACAAACCGCAGCTGGATTTTTAGGTCGACAGATGGAACAATAACAATAAAAAAGGAGTGTTATGTAAACACTCCTTTTTTTATTAGTCTTTTGCTTTCTGTAAACCTACCAGCGCTCCTGCATAAGAAGAGCCTTCTACTGTGCCGCTATTGGTACACTGATCTATTTGAGTTCCATGATTTACACCGATGATACCGCCTGCTATATGGCCGGATACCAATCCATCGTTGTTACAGTTTATTATGATCGAAGGATTTGTTGAGTCATTAAGAGCAGGCAATGCTGCGCCTACAATTCCACCAGAAATGCTGCTGTCTGTAATTTCTGCTTTATTGACACATTGGTTGATTTCGCTTTCGGGTAGAATGAAACCGGCGATACCGCCGTTGGCATCTTCTGTAATCGCCTTAATTGTGACGGTGTCTGTGACTTGACAGTCTAAAATTTTGCCGCCAGCATCAACAATTCCAGCAATTCCTCCATTGATGCCACAGGTACCTGTAATTAAAGAATCAGTTAAGGTAAGGTTTTTAATCGTCCCTGCATTTACTGCAAAAAGGCCTTGGCCATAATCGTCATCTGTGCTTGTATTATAGAGATTCATGTGACTGATGGTTTTACCGTTTCCATCAAAAGTGCCTTGAAAACGAGAGGCTGAACTGCTGAGGGAGTATACGGTATCCTCGGAAGACGGCTTTTTATATTTTGCTCTGCCGATAGGCTCCCATGAATAAGGACTTAGATCAATATCACCGTTTAAAGTGACGGTTTTTCCTGCAAAGGTTTGTCCAGAGTTTACTGCGACAGCAAAAGCAGCTAAGTCCGCAGCATCATTGATTACATAGCTAGATGCAGTTGGCTCGTACCAGCTGGTATCATAATGGCTGCTCCAACTGGAGCTGGACCGTGAAGAAAAAGAAGCTTTTTGTAAAACAGCAGTCGGATTTGCAAGACACGTTGTAGAAAATAAGACTGTAAGAAAAAAAATACTAGATACAGACTGCATGATTTTTTTCATATACATTTTCTAGTCCCTCCTTCATCATAGATAATCTATGGATATAATTTCATTATATATCAACGAGAGAATTTGAAAATAGAGAATCTGAAATATTTTGATACTCCTTGAGATCGAAAAAGGATTAATCTTGCTAGTTTTTGAAAAAGAGGGTAAAATCATGAAAGATGTTTTCAATAAATTAGGAGGAATCGAAATGGCAGAGGCGTGCGTAATTCTGAAAAAAGGCGAGGGTCGTACAATAAAAAACGGCGGCGCTTGGATATTTGATAATGAAATTGACAAGATTGATGGAGCGTTTACTGACGGCGATATGGTATGCGTTAAGGATTTTGATGGATATCCGTTAGGGCGAGGTTTTATCAATACAAAATCAAAGATTACAGTAAGAATGATGACAAGAAATCCAGAGCAGCAAATCGACCATGAGTTTTTAAAAATGCGGGTAAAAGCTGCGTGGGAGTACAGAAAAAAGACTGTAGATACTTCCAGCTGCCGTATTATTTTTGGTGAGGCGGATTTTTTGCCTGGTTTAGTAATTGATAAGTTCAGTGATTGTTTGGTTGTAGAATCTATGGCGTTGGGGATTGATAAGAAAAAAGAAGAAATTATCCAGATCTTGAAGGAACTTCTGGAGGAAGACGGTATTTCCATTCGAGGCGTATATGAAAGAAGCGATGGGAAAATACGCTTAAAGGAAGGTATGGATCGAGTTAAAGGCTTTATTGGCCCTAAGTTCGACACAAAGGTTGAAATTATCGAAAATGGTGTGAAATTTATCGTTGATGTGGCGGATGGACAGAAAACAGGTTTCTTCCTGGATCAGAAGTATAATAGAGCGGCGATTCGAAAGATTTGTTCTGGTGCAAAGGTTTTGGACTGTTTTACCCATACAGGTAGTTTTGCGTTAAATGCTGGACAAGCAGGAGCAACCAGTGTTCTTGGTGTGGACGCTTCTCAGTTAGGGGTGGATCAAGGGAGAGAAAATGCAGTTTTAAACGGATTAGAGGATCGGGTTAAGTTTCTTTGCGCAGATGTATTTGAACTTTTACCTCGTTTACAAGCCCAAGGTGAAACATTTGATGTAGTGATTTTAGATCCCCCAGCATTTACAAAAAGTAGGAACTCAGTAAAAAATGCAGTGAAAGGATACCGTGAAATCAATTTGCGGGCGATGAAACTGATTCGAGATGGCGGTTTTTTGGCAACCTGTTCCTGTTCTCATTTTATGACCTATGAGCTGTTTACAAAAACAATTGCTCAGGCAGCGAAGGATGTGCATAAACGGCTGCGCCAGGTAGAGTTTCGTACACAGGCGCCGGATCACCCAATTTTATGGGCTGCGGACGAGTCATATTATCTGAAATTTTATATTTTCCAGGTGATGGAGGAAAAGTAACGTTAATAGGCGGACATGAAAGAGAAGGGGTTCTTATGTGGGGGAAAAACAAACGAGAGATCCAGTATGCATTCAAACAATCTCTGCCAATTTTATTTGGCTATCTGTTTTTGGGAATGGCATTTGGGGTTGTTATGTCAGAGAATGGTTTGGGATTTTTGTGGGCTTTGGCGTGCAGCATATTGATCTATGCAGGCTCCATGCAGTTTGTACTGGCAGGGCTATTATCTGGTGGCGCTAGCATACCTTTGGCAGCAGCCATGACATTATTTATTAACAGCAGGCACATTTTTTATGGTATTCCTTTTGTGGAAAAATTTAAACGGGCAAAACGCGCCTATCCCTATCTTATTTTTGCATTGACAGACGAAACGTTTTCTGTTCTATGTGGCATTAAAGTACCAAAAAATTTACGGGAAGAAACAGTGATTTGTTATCTTTCTTTCCTAAATCATAGTTATTGGATTTTAGGTACAGCACTTGGGAGTCTTCTAGGCAGCAGTTTGCCTGTTGATATGACTGGAATTGATTTTTCTATGACGGCATTATTTTTGATTATATTTCTTGAGCAATGGAAAGAAGCCAAAAGCCATCTGCCTGCGCTGACAGGAATAGTTTGTGCGGCAGGAAGCTTAATCATTTTTGGGCCGGATCAATTTTTGTTACCAGCACTGCTTGTCACAGTGTCTATCCTTTTGTTTGCTGGTAGAAAAAAGGAGGAGAGGACATCATGGGACAAATGATGATGTTTCACAGTATTTTGATGATTTTGGTTGTTAGTATAAGCACGGTTCTTCTGCGGTCGGTACCATTTCTTTTGTTTGGTGGAAAAAAAGATATACCTAAGACTGTTGGTTATTTAGGGAATGTTTTACCGGCAGCAATGATAGGGGTATTAGTAATTTATTGTTTTAAATCTGTTCAATTGACTTCTCTGGGTGGATGGATTCCTCAGCTTGCAGGGGGGTTAGCGGTGGTGCTTCTTCATTTAAAGTGGCGCAGTACCTTAATTAGCATTGCAGGTGGCACTGCTTTTTATATGGTTCTGATCAGAATTAGTATATTTGCAACGTAAAAAAGCATTGGTTTTAGACCAGTGCTTTTTGTTTATGGGGGGCAGATACCCCTCCAGTTGAGCAGGTCTATATTTTCCGCTATGATAAAGAAAGGGGATTTTATGGCGAAGAAAAGTCCATAGGGGGAGTTAGTAATATAAGGATCAGCGATTGATTTTGAACCTTTTTTTTACTGATACAAAAAATATTCAAAAAATCAACAATAGGGGTTGCTTTTTTTTGGAAGCTTGCTATAATATTAACGTTTAGTAAATGTAGTTTTGAAGTTTAATATTTGTAAACAAAGACAGCCGCTTTGTTTCGGTGGTAAGCTTTGAAACAGAAAGGTATTTATACAAAGGAGGCAAAAAAATTGAAAAGAAGAATCATCTCTGTTATTATGTGCTGCACAGCAGCGATTGCGACTTGCAGCAATGCTTTTGCACAGGAATATGTAGTGAAAAAAGGGGATACCTTATACCAGATTGCGAAAAAATATCAGACGACGTATACAGAGCTGGCAAAACGGAATAATATTGAAAATCCTGATTTAATTTTTCCAGGACAGTTGATCCAGATTGAAGAGATATTACAGACAAGACCTGTGGAAACAGATCCTGTAGAAACTGTAAAAGAAGCAGGGACCTCTCCTCGGAAGGAGACAGAAAAGACACCTGCAGAATTGGTTGATCCTAAGTTTGCACTTTCTATGATGGAGAAAATTTCTTCTTTCGGAGATAACCCAGACATCGGAAATCGCTCTGCTGGTTCCCCTGCTGAACAGCAGGTAAGTGATTTGGTATATCAGACATTTCAGGAGATCGGCCTGGAAAACGTGACGATGGAGGAGTTTTCCTGCGATAACTGGACATTTGAAAAAGGCAGAGTATATTATACAGATGCTGAAGGCAAGGAACAGTTCCTTGTTTTGGGTGGATATGCTACACAGTTCCAGGCAGATATGGAAGAATATGACTTAGTATATGCGGGTAGAGGAACAGTAGCAGATTATGAAGGTCTAGATGTCAAAGATAAAATCGTATTGATCGATATCGATCAATATCAGGATTGGTGGATTAATCTTCCAGCGTATCAAGCGCATCTGAAAGGGGCGGCAGCGGTTCTTGCCTGCAATACAGATGGTTATGCACAATATGATGCGGATACCATCGGATCTCAAGATATTTGTGGACCATATGATGCACCTGCTTTTGCTGTAAGTAAAAATAGTGCTGAAACTTTGAAACAATTGCTGGAAACAAATGGCGGTCAGATTACAGTAAAAATGGATGTAGACAGTCAGGTGAAATTGGACGGCACAAGCCAAAATGTATGGGGTGAGATCAAAGGGAAGACCGATGAGGTGGTATATTATTTTGCTCATTGTGATGGATATTATCACTCCTTCTTTGATGACGCACAGGGCATTGGCGAGATGTGTGCAATCGCAAAAGCTTTTGTAGACAGCGGAGTTCAGCCGGAAAAGACCATTCGTTTTGTTGCCCACGGAGCAGAGGAATGGGGCAAAACAGATACAGAATGGGATTGGGCTGTAGGAGCTTATAAAATGATTACGGAGCTTCATCCTGAATGGGCAAAGAATGCAGTAGCGATTTTGAATCTGGATGGGATGTATGCTGTAGAAGGACAGAAGGATTTTGCAGTGGCAACCAGTTATGAGCTGCATGAGTATGCCGAAAATGCAGTTGCTAAACTGGATCTGCCGGAAGGCTATACCATCAAAGTAAAATCTCCAACCAGCAATTATACAGAGGATTTCTCTTATCAGAGAGCGGGAGTACCTGCGATCGTTGCTTCCGGTGTCGATTTTGAAAAAGAAGCATATCGTTCTCTGGCATACCATTCCTCTATGGACAGCAAGCAGCTGGGAGTGGATGAAACAACGATGAAAATGACTATGGAGCTGTTTGCAAATATGGGCCTCGAATTGAGTAACCGCGCAGTGCGTCCAGTGGAGTTCAACAGTATCCTTGCAGCGTTGGAAGAAAGCTATACCGGTACAGAACAACTGAATACGAGAGCTGCAAAGGAGGCTGCAGCTGCACTACAGCAGAAGTGTGATACATTGCAGGCAGAGTATGACGCAGCAGTAAAAGCAGGACAGCAGGAAGAGATCGATGCAAAAATGAAAGAGGCTGTTACATTAAATGCAAAGACCCATGAGATTTTCCGTCAGATGGAAGAAGACTTCAGCCGTTTTGATTATACTGGAGAAGTGCAGTTCCCTCATGTTGTATATCAAAATAATATTGCAGCATTGAATGGAGCGATTGCTGCACTGGAAGGCGGCAGTGCGGCAGAGGCTTTGGACGAATATCTTTTTGACGTCGATTATAATTGGTATGCTTATGATTTTGATGAGGAAACTTTTGATTATATGGCAGATAAAATAAGAACAAAATCTGTAGGCACATGGGGAGAGGGAATGTTGGAACAACCTAATGAAGATCTTTTTGCAGTGATTAAATCTCTGCAAGGAAAGTATGGACAGGAAAATGCAGATTTTCAGGAAGAATTGGATGCGTTGCAGGCAGCAAAGGCAAATCAGGAAGCTTTCCTGCGGGAAAGAGTAGAAAAAGAGAACGCAGATTTAGCTGCGATTGCAGAGCAGATGCAAGAAGCCGCAAAATGAAGCATTATTTTTAGATAGAACAAACACCATGGACATAGTCCATGGTGTTTTAGATTGGAAATAAATCCGTTTTTCAATTAGAATCTCTGGATAAAATTTACTTCCAACAGAGAAAATAATAGGTTTCCAGGTATTTTTGCCAATAAACCCTATTTTACTGTATAATGAAAACTATGAGTATGCAAAAAAACACCCGCTATGCAGGGGAATCGTTATTTCATATTTTTCATTTCCTCTTCTAGACGTGTATAAAAGATAGGCTGAATCAGGTTGTGTGGATTTAGCATAAAACCTTTTAATCCATCTACATAAATAGAACGAAGCTGGATAAAAGGCACACGGATGGCCTGAAAGTTGGAATTATTTCTGCGGTTATAGTCATTTAATTCAACTTCATCTGTAAATGCTGGAATAAACCGATCGCCATTACCGTAACGCAGGGCAGGAAATTGTAGGTTTTCTTTTTTTGCCTGTTTGATTTTTTCGTGAGGTGGTAAAACTGCCACTAAAATTTGACTCTTCTTTAAAGCCTCCCAAAAGTTCTGATCCGCTGATTTTAATGCTTCTGCAGTAATATCTGTTTTTCTCTGCCGTGTTTCTTGAGCAAGATAAATAGCAGCTCTTGAAAGTGCAGGATTAGCATGAATTCCTTTTTCTTCTTCAGTAAGGAATTCTTTTAATGGAATAGAAATTGGCTGTGCAGCCGTATCCTTTTTTAAAACCACAGTGTCCACACCTAGACGGGCAAAGAGAGGAAACATCCGCTTAATTTCTGTTTTTGGTACTGCTGTACTTAAATAGCGCAGATGTTTGGTCGTTTTTGTATCTATGAAGTCTGCCACATCGCTGGATGAAGAAAAAACAAAAATCTGATGCTGACCGGTTTTTGGATCATTTTGGATATAGGGCGCTTTTGTCACATCAGAACCTAAAACAAAAATTTGGTTCATCGCATCTAATAACTCATTGGTATTGTTTGGCATGATATTCCTCCTATTTTGTTCCATACTATATTAAACTATAACATAAATAGAAAAGAAAGAAAAGGATAGTCCCTAAAAATCGGTCTACAAATTTTTGGAATCAAAAAATCCGCCGCTGTTTTGCGACGGAAATAAATTTTTCTTATTTTAAAGAAAAGAAATTCGGCAGCCGATGTCGTTGGTCTAAAAGATTATTATAGGCAAAGTAACGATAATTTTTAATGGCCTTTTGAATTTCTTCCGGAAATGTTTCCTCTGCTCCTACGCTGGTAATTGACCCGTCAGCTTCTATAAATCCAATGGTATTGATAACAGGAACTTTTTCAGATAGATCTTTTAAATACGTCTGAAAGGCTGTGAGAGGAAAATTCCCAGCCTGTAAAGCCAAAACTCCTAAATAGTTGAGGCTTGTGACAACATTTTCTTGTTCCTGGATGTCATAGTTAGCCCAAATGAAGAATGGAACAGCATATTGCTGAAAAACTTCTTTTGTAGTGCGGGCATCCAATTGTTTTCCATAGAGCGCTTCGTAAAATTCATTGGAAAGGGGCGGTTGATGATCGCCGAAAAAGACAATCATTGTCTTTTCATCATAATTTTTGTAATGTTCAATCAGTTCTTTGATTGCATCATCGCTGGCTTTTAATAATGAAAAATATTGGTTAGCTGATGTATCTGCACTGTAGGGAGCACCGGAAACGCTGATACTCCGATCCAAATGATACCAGGCGCTTTTATAGCCACTGTGATTTTGCATTGTCACATTAAAGGTAAACAGAGGACCATCTGTTTCATCCGTTAGGCGAAACAGTTCTTTATAATCGCTGGAGTCTGAAATATATTTTCGGATGATATAAGGATCAGAAACGTCTTCCTGATACATCTGTTTGTCAAAGCCTAGCCATTGATAGACATTGGGGCGATTCCAGCCAGAAGCCTCATATGGATGAAAAGCAACGGTCTGATAACCTAGCTGCTTCATCTGACTTACCATGGTAGGCATACCATCTTTTACATAGAGCTGATAGGCTACAACATGTGGCGGTAGAAACTGTAAAGAATTTCCTGTCAAAAATTCATATTCTGAATTGGCAGTGCCGCCGCCGGTGACAGAAGCGTAGGCAGTTCCTGAAATCGTATTTTCTTTTAAGCTGTGAAAGTAAGGCAGGGGATCTTCGCTGAGTTCAAGATTTGGAAATTGGCTGCCAATATCAGAGAAAGATTCGTTCATGATTACAATTACATTTTCTGGACGATTTTGTTCTGCTGTCGCTGGAAGAGGTGTGATACCATCAGCAATTTCCTGTAATTCATTGATTTGATAGCCATCAGGTTTATCTACATCACTGTAGCGCAGCGCTGCTGTAAAGTTTAACAGGTATCCGTTTGCCTGTGTTTTCCACTGTTGGGCATAAATGTCAACAGATGTCAGAAAATTAGTACCAAAAAATAAAAAGAGGTATAAAGAAAGCACTGCAATAAAACAAAAAGCGAACCTAAAGGAAACATGAGGTTTCTTTGCAGGTCTTGGTATTTTGCTCAGGCAGATCCAATAGAGGCATAAAACGAAAAAACAAGTGATGATGGTTCGATCTGGTGTATAATCAAAATTTCCTGATACATTTAATGCTGTTCTGATTGAAAAGACGTCACATGGAAAAATAATTGTCCCGCGAAAAGTCAAAACGTAGTGGTTGACGACACCGATGATGTATAAGAAGACAGAACTAACAGCGCAGGAAAGACCTCGATATCCTAACAAAATATACCATAGGGTATAGATTGCATAGTACCAGATCATATTCAATAGAATTTGTACAAAGTTCAAGTCTTCCCAGAAATAGTTGCCGTTTAACACTTCCACTAGAAAAAAAGAGATCCACGGACCTATAAGAAATAAAAATATGCTGGAGATACGCCATAGCTCTTTTGACATCTGTATGGAAAGCGGGATCAAAATAGTCAATGTTACGCTGAATAAAACCGTACGCGCCCATGACAGATGAAGAAAATAATGGAGGCTAATCAACAGCATGAGAACAATAATGCCCATAAAAAAAATAGTCTGGACAGAAGAGCGACGGTTTTTCCCTGTACCGCAAAATGAGATTGTTTGCAGCGTGTTTAAAATTTCTATAAAAGTTTCCTTTACAGCCATTTTGGCTTCCTGTATATAGTCAGAGACTAGTTGTGATATTTCTGTATTAAAGTTAGTCATATCGTTCATCCTTTTTAGAAATTCTATGTCTTTGATTTATTAATAATAATCATCCTATGGAAAAATAGGGAATTTTGACATGAGTCGAATTTTTTTTATTTTACATTGTTTTGTTTAAAATTGCAAAAGTGAGATACAGGAAAAAAACTAGATATTTAGGGCTTTAAAAGGAATAAAATAAAGATATTTGTAAAATATCTGTAAATTTATTTGAAAATAACTTGAAATCATTGATTATAATGCCTTCATAAAACTTTAAGGAATAAAAAAAGCACGGAATTTTCCGTGCTTTTTCTTTTTTAATAATCAAAAGGAAGGATATAAGGGTATTGGCCGCCGTTGCTGTAAGGCTGCTGAGGAACTGGGGTGTTGGCCTGTGGATTCATTTCTACTTGAGATCCATCTTGAATGGTAACTGTCAAATCTATGCCTTCTTTTCCGTTTCTGATAATGTGAACAGGTACGGTTTCTCCAACTTCATGCTGGCTTAACAGAGTAACTAAAGTGTCCATATCCAACACTTTCTGACCGCCAAAGTCTGTAATAACGTCACCTGCCTGAATACCTGCTTGTTCTGCACTTCCGCCTTCCATAACACTTGCTACAAACACGCCCATTGGAAGCTGATACAGCTCACCTAAATCAGCTGAAACAGTTTTGCCTGAAATACCAAGGTATGGTTTTGGGATAGAGCCGTTTTCTTTCAGCTGAGTGATAATTGGGGAGAGGATATTGCTAGGAATGGCATAACCCATACCTTCTACACCAGTTTCAAATGTTTTGGCAGTATTAATACCGATAACATTACCGTTATAGTCTACCAAAGCACCACCGGAATTTCCTTCGTTGATTGCGGCATCTGTTTGAATAACAGTTAAAACTTTTCCGTCAATATTGATTTCTTTATCTGTGGCTGAAATCATACCGCCTGTGCTGGATTTTCCCTGACCTAAAGCATTGCCAATAGCAATTACGCTTTCTCCCATTTGGATTTCATCGGAATCCCCAAAGGTAGCAACAGCATAATTTGTTACATTTGCTTTTTGAAGTTCGCTTTTTAATACTTTTACCACTGCTAAATCTGAAGTAGGGTCTGTTCCAACTAATTCTGCTGGAACGTTTTCATCCTCAGAAAAACATATTTTAATGCTGTCTGCGCTTCCAGCTACATGATCATTGGTTGCAATAAAAATATATTCTTCATCTTCGCCGAAAATAACACCGCTTCCAGCACCAGCTGCCTCATAAGTCTGGCCATAGGTGAAAAGGCTGTTGGACTGAACATGTTCTGTGACATTGATGCTGACAACAGATGGCGCCACTTTTTTGATAATGTTCACGGCAGCCTGATCGGAGATAAAAGGTTTCGCTATATTAGTCGCTCCGTTAGAGTTTTCTGAAGGGTTTTGACTAGAACCAGGAATCGTGTTAGGATCTGTTTGATTTTGCTGTGCATTCCTATGAGATAAGTAATACTGACTGATGCCAAGACCAGCACCTAAACTGGCGCCACCGACTAGACTGACAACGAGACAAGCTGCGATTACCTTTTTAAATGAGGAATGTTTTTTTACCTCTGCATGATAGCAGGTTTTCTCGCTTTTCTCAAAAGTAGCCTGTTCAGTTTTTGGTTGAGCATCAGAAGATGGTTCTTGTTTTGGCTGTTGCTGCGCTTCTTCTGTAATTGGTGCTGAAGGGGCTTCGGTTGCCTCTTTCATTTCTTCTGTATCAATGATTCCTTCTTGTTTTAAATCTTTATCTTCTGTCATATGAAGTGACCTCCTTATATTTTCATCCACATTGTTTTTCAATTTCTTTATGGATTTATTATATAGGAAATATTTGAACAAACTATGAATGAGCTGTGAAAGAATGATAAATAATTAAAAAACAAAGTTTGACTATAACCACTGTTTAGCATTGTCTCAAAACACAATGGCCTGTCTCAAAGGTTTTTTTGATATCTATCACTCGTTGGTTAGAACTTCCCTTCCAGGCAAGATTGGGGTCATATAGCTCTTTCTCAAATTTTCCATCTACAAGAACATCAATCAAAGGAAGAAACGAAATGTCCTGAATTTCTTCAAAACAATAACCGGTATAGAGCCATATGGTTTTGGTAGGAAAAGAAGAATGCACCCAATGCACTAGGCTAGCAATTGTCTCACGATTTTGTAAAAACAATGGATCGCCGCCACTAAAGGTAATGCCTGAAACATAATCTTTTTGTAGCTCCTGCGCTAGTTCCTCCTGCGCGTTTTTGTCAAAGAGAATCCCTCCGGCAGGATCCCAGGTTATTTGGTTGTGACATCCCTCACAGTGATGGCTGCATCCTGACACCCAAAGGACAACCCGAAGGCCGTCACCGTTTAGCATGTCATCTTTGGTAATGTTATGATAGCGCATTACATACTGATCCTTTCTTTAATTTCTGCCATTTTTGCATCGTTGAGGCGAGTATCTCCTTTGACGCGGGAATAGGAGAGATAACCGTTCATCCGGTCGATTTTGGTCAAATTTTTGCTGCCACATTTCGGACAAGTTTCCATTTCTAGCTCCTGATGTCCACAGTCATCACAATAGGCAAGGGATAGATTTACGCCTTCATAAAACCCTAGTTTCATTGCCCGACGCACAAGAGAACGAATGGCTTCCAGATTATAATTGACAGGATATTTGACATACTGAATTTTTCCGCCGTTGCAGTAATCCCAGAAACGTTTTTCTAGATTTTGCTTTTCAATTGGAGAGATATCTTCTGTTACATGACAATGAAAACCGTTGCTTACATAGGCTTTGTCGGAAACATTTTCAATAATACCAAATTGGCGACGGAACTGTTGTACCTGAAGGCCACAGAGGTTCTCAGCAGGCGTAGCATAGATCGCATAAAGAATTTTGTCTTCTTTTTTAAATTGGCTGACCTTTTCATTAATATATTTCAGTGTCTCAAGAGCGAAGGCACCGTCTTGAGCAATAGATTTTTTGTTATAGAGCTGCTGTAATTCGTTGAGAGCTGTGATACCAAAAGAGGCTGTGGCTGTTTTTAGTATCGGTTTTATTTTATCATGGAGTTTTAGATGGCCTCCATAAAATCCTCCTTCGCAGTAGGCTAAAGGATTGGTAGAAGCACGCATTTCCCCAAGATAGGAGACAGTACGAATGTGGATTTGACGAATTAGATTCAAGTAGTAATCCAGCACTTCGTAAAATGGCCGATTTTCTCGTCGGCTGCGGGCATAAATCATTGGCAGATGGAGGCTTACAACACCTAAATTCCAACGGCCTACAAAAACAGGTGTATCATTTTCATCCGCTGGTTCCATACCGCCTCGTTCATACCATGGTGACAAGAAAGCACGGCACCCCATAGGACTTACAATCTGACCATATTTTTGATACATTTCAGCCACATATCCTTCGCCTGAAAGACTGAGCCAATCAGGATACATTGTTTTTGCGGAGCAGGCGATACCTGCTTCAAACACATCTTCTAGCTCTTTGCCTGGACCATGAAGTTTTTCATCATAGAGAAAAACAATTTTTGGAAATAAAACAGGTTTTTTAAAGCCTTGTTTGCCCTGGCCGTTTTTTCGGACAGAAAGCATTAAAATAGATGCCATTTTTGCAAAACGTCCGGTACCGGTACCTGTAGTAACAGTAATAAATGGGTAATCTCCTCGGCTGGATGCTACTGTATTAAATTTGTATTCCCAACCTTGGAAGCCTTGACGGAAGTCATTCTCTACATCTTTTAATGCCTGCGCAGAACTTTTTTCTTCTGATAAGCCTAGGCTGAGATATTTTTCCAGCATTTTTTGATAGGTTTTTTCTGCGTAAGGCTCTAATAAAAGATCCACAGATGGGACTGTAAAACCGCCGTACTGCTGGCTTGCCGCACTTAATACGATATCTCCTATAACATCAAAAGCGACATCAAGGGTTTTCGGTTCATTATACCATAGATTGCCCATTTCAAATCCGCCGGTTAAAACGCTTTTTACATCAAATAGGCAACAGTTCATCGTATCTCTGCGGGCAGACATATCATGAATATAAATATAACCATCTCTGCATGCCTGTAATTCCTCTGTAGTCATGAAAAATTTTTGATATAATTCTTTGTTCAGCTGATTAAAAATTAAACTTCTTTTGGTAGAAACAAGGGCACTGTCGGTGTTGCTGTTTTCTTTATCCCCGATATACATAATAGACTGACTTTTTTTATAAACTTCGTCCAGCATATGTACAAAGTCCTGCTTATAGTTTCGATAGTCCCGATAACTTTTCGCTACTTTTGGGTCGGTAAGGTCCAAAGCACCTTCTACCATGTTGTGCATTTCCCAAATTTGAATTTCATTTTTTCCCAGGGACTCAGCCTGCTTGGTTACATAGTCGCAGATGAAATCCTCCTGTTCTGGCGTAAATTTTACCATTACGCGGGTAGCGCTTTTATTGACTGCAGTTACAACTTTTTTAATATCAAAAGCCTCATGTGTTTGATCTTTTTTAATTACATACAATTGGTGTCTCATCGTGTGTGCCTTCTTTCACTAGTTGTGATTAAACACAATTTATTGTGTTTAAATATGAATTATATACTATAAATTGTATTGGATCGTTGTCTGGACTCAACATTACCATAAATTTTTAAAAGACGCAACACTATAGCACTATAGAAATGATGATTTGTAGAAGACTACAAAAAAGCTGAAAAAAAGTGAGAGAACCATTATGGAATATGAGAAAGCCCCACAAAATTTTTTTTGTCATAAATTTCCCTTGACAGACAGAGAAAACTGTTGGAAGGTATGAAAAAAGCGCCGGTTGATTGCCGGCGCAAAAGGGGGTATGTTATGAAGACAGAAAATTAGTTGGTGCTGTTTGTATTTGGCATATAAAACTGATGCTTATTTGCCATATAGTCGTTGACGATATCAAGACACTCACCAAAATGAGCAATTTAAATACGCTAAGTCACATAGAGAAGATATTTTGTCAAGAGCAATAGTTTTTATGTCAAAGTCATATTTCGAAAAAATATGGACTTTTATGATAATTTTTTCTATAATGATTTTATGGTTTTTCATAATTGGCGAAGTCATCTTTTTCTCATGACAGAAAATGAATAATATGGTCAGCGGCCGAAAAAACTATTATTAGAACGAATTTTATTAGAAAAAGGAATACAAAAAAGGATGATGGAATGATAAGAGTTTATATTCTTGGGGAATCGCGAGGAGTTTACCGTGTACAAAGTCTCATAAAGCTGATTGTCGATAACAGAAAGAAATACAAAATTTATTATGACAGTATCTTTTACTGTAGTTGTCTGCTGCGTTATCTGAAAAGTATTTTTATTAATCCTTTTGTAATTCTCCGGTCCAATGTGGTCTATGTATGTACATTGAATGTGGATCTCAATATTTTTTATGAATTATTTTGGGCGAAGCTTCTGCGAAAGAAGATTATAGTTGATTTTTATGTGTCTGTATACGATACGGTTGTTTTAGACAGAAAATGGTTCAAGGAAGGAAGTTTTCTTGCAAAACTTGCTATCATTTGTGATAAATTATTTCTGAAGATGGGCAATGAACTTTTATTCTTAACAGATACAGAAAGAAAGCATTATTTATCTCTAGCCGGTGTATCAGAACAAAATATTCGATGGCGCATTGTGCCTATTGGCGTGGAGGAACGCATTAAAACCAATGCTTCTTTTGTGAAAGGAGAAAAGGAGACGCTGAATGTCTGTTGGTGGGGGACATATATTCCGCTTCATGGACTGGATGTGCTGATGAAGGCCGCGCAAATTTTGAAAAAAGAGAATCTGCCAATTCGATGGTATTTTTTTGGCAATGATCCGAAAAAGGGGAAAACATATCTTCAGATGATTCAGGATTTGGGGATTGAAGATATTTGTTTTCTTTCTGATGAATACACATTTTCCAATGGCCGTCTGCAACAATTTTTGGAGGAAAACTGCGATATCGCTTTGGGACCATTTGGAAGTTCTTTAAAGTCAAGAAAAGTATTGTCGAACAAATATTTGGAAGCATGTTCTATGAAATGTTGTGTTCTGACTGGTCAGTCAGAGGCGGTGGACGAGTATTTTGGGAAGGAAAAAAAGAGTGTTTTTCTCAGCGAAAGGACTCCACAAGCGGTTGCAGAAAAAATATTGGAGATTTACCATATGGATAGGGATGAAATTATGGAGAGAATAGAAAACACCTATAAGATTTTTCAAGATAACTTCACGATCGGTAAGCTTACTGACCGTATGGAAGAGGTATTAGACGATATTATGTCACCCCATACCGGGGGGGGGTGATTGGCTGTAAGGGGTTAGTTTCTCCTTTTGTTTTGCTCAAACCTTCTTTTTCACAGTTTGAATGGGAGGGTGCAGCATGAAACTTACGATTATGATCCCGACGTATAACCGATGTGAAGATTTAATGAAAAATTTGGACTTGCTATGTGGTTTCATTAAAAGGCTGAACAGGCTGGAAGATACCTGCCTGTTGATTAGTGACAACCACTCCACAGACAATACAAAAAAAGCTGTAGAAAGCATTCAGGCAAAGTATCAGGATGTAAAGATTACTTACCATTTGAATGAAGTAAATATTGGTCTTGGCAGAAATTTTGTGAAAGTATTGGAGTTGGCTGATTCAGAATATGGGCTATTGCTGGGCGATGACGATTATATCGATGAGTTGTATTTGAAAAAAGTTTTAGAATTAATTGAAGACCATGCAGTGGGATGTATTATACCAAGTTATTATAATATTTATCCTAATGGTACAAAAATGGGCAGAGGAAGAGATCTGGATAAAAAAAGTTCATACCAGGAGAAGGGGATTCGTAATTGTTTGCGATATTCTTGGAGGGCTCATCAGATGAGCGGACTAGTGTTCCGGACAGAAGGTTTATTCGAGGAATGTTGATGCGAACGAAGCGCTCTACCAACTGAGCTACAGCCCCTTGGATGTTACTTTGCTCCGCAAAGCAACTCGCAACAATATAGTACGGAGTGC